>NZ_JBYTDT010000011.1:0-193572 GCF_058791655.1 Paenibacillus sp. EB106-05-06-XG162 | reverse complement strand
TTGCGGGGGCAGGATTTGAACCTGCGGCCTTCGGGTTATGAGCCCGACGAGCTACCGGGCTGCTCCACCCCGCGTCAGTTATAATTCTTACATTTCCCCAGGGCCTCGAAAAATAATCGGAATACCCTTTGGTGATCATAATGGTGGAGGCTAACGGGATCGAACCGCTGACCCTCTGCTTGTAAGGCAGATGCTCTCCCAGCTGAGCTAAGCCTCCATAAGTGGCTCCCCGAACAGGACTCGAACCTGTGACAACTCGATTAACAGTCGAGTGCTCTACCAACTGAGCTATCAGGGAATATCGTGTATCTCGTGAACAGAATCTTAATTTACCACAGAGTTCGACATAATACAAATGTAATTTTTGACAATTGCATATTCATTCGATGAAGAGGGGCTGCTGCCGTGCAGCTCCTTCCTACTCGCGCAGCGCTTCTCTAAGCGGTGTCGACATGCGGCCTTCCCCTCTTGAACGTTGATTCTTTAATTTGATTACCAACTGCTTGAGTCTTGCATTCTCCTCTTCAAGCTCCTGAATCCGCTGGTTCAGCTTCTCCACCTGTGCCTGCTCATGATTATCTAACATAAGTTCCCTCTTTCTGCGTATCATCCATTTGGTCGATTAACAATACCCTTCAAAACCCTATCGTTAACATCTATCCTAACGCCTCATGGCTCCTCGAGCAAACTTTTCAGAATGCTCAGCGCAGAATCGGTCATTTGATAAGAATGCCGCCAAAGGGAATCACCTCGCGCAAAACGCGCCGAATAAACCCATCTCCTTCAATTTCTTGTTCCAGCTGATGATCTGATTTTCCAGTCTGAATCAATGCATAGCCATGACCTGTAATTTCAAAATGGTAGTTCATATGCTGGCTCGCAAGTGCATTCCCATAAACACGTGGAGTCAGTGTTGCATTCTCCGGATAAGCAACAAGACAACCTACGTCGATATAAGTCGGCTGAACCGGGTCCAACTTCATCCGATGTAGCTGTCCATGTGTCAAGACCCCCAATATACCTTCATCCCCGGAAAATTTCATCTTAATAATCTCACGTGTGATTAATGCATTCTTCAACGTCTGAACTTTACGCTCAACACGCATGCCATCGGTATAGAACAAGACATGCTTCCACTCGAAGAGAAGATCGGCACCTTCGGAGAGCGGGATCGTCTGTACCGAATACCCCGCCGGCAGCCCGATCATGAATTGCGCAGGCCCACTGACATTCGATTGAATCAATTTTCTTTTGCGATACATGCCTGCAATATCCATAAGCCGATCTTCGCGTTGATTCGAATTTCCTTGAAAGGCGATAATTTGACTTGGATGGAGCACGGATACCTTCTCCCCAGCATCCAATTGAAGTGTGACCGCTTGCGATAGGGTTACTCCCTCTTCACATATAACATTCATATCCTATTCGTCTCCCCTATCCTTGTCTCATTATCGATGGCGTCGCCAGAACAAGACTCGTGTGACTCGTGTCATGATAAAAAAAAGCGCTATGATGCTAGCTGCGATCATGATTCCTCTTATGATCCACTTCATCCGTTCTTTCTGACGTAAATCCTGTTCTTCCAGCAGCTTCAAACGTGATGTCAGTGTCTCATTCTGTACGCGAAGCTGCTCGTTCTCCTGCATCAATTGGTTCGAGACCGTCTCATATTGTTCCCGGCTCTTCTGGAAGCTCTCTTCCATTTGCGTATATTTCGACTTCAGCTCATCCACATCGGAGGGAATTTCCTTGACGCCGTTTACCCAATCCCAGAACCCCGCGTGTGCAGCAGGCGCCGGTCCAAGCAACAATCCGATGCATAAGACGAACATGCCTATGTAGGCTATTATTTTATTATTGCTAATCGATTTCATATTCTGCTCCATCCCCTCTCTCAAGAGTCATTGAACAATCGAACATATATACGAAATTTGTCGAAAGAAGTTGCAAGATTCCTAGAGTTATTATAGTCGAAAATTGGTATGAAACACCAAAAAGGCTCTGCTTCCCGCTGTGGGATATAGCAGGGCCTTCCTCAAAGATGCTCTTGAACTAAGGTCTAGTCGCAAGTGGCCCTACTTTGATTTCTCGAATGCCTTCTTCTCGACTTTGGTCAGCAAGCCTAAATATTTGTTTTTTGTGGAGAAAACAAAGAAATCCAGGCTATAGGCTTGGATTTCTTTGTTACTGCTGTTAAGGCAGCATAGTTATATATTTTTCGTAAACATAGCCTTCTTGACCGTTGAAATTCACTTTCACCCATCCATACTTGTCAACGCTTAGTACCTTCAAAACGGTATTCTGTGGCACTGCCGTATAAATCTTAGCTGTAGATGAGGCCTTCGCACGTACATTCAAGAAATAAGCTGTAACCTTAGCTTGCTTCTCCATTGTATCTGTAGATTCTTTGCTAGGTGTAACTGGCTTGGTCGGCTCTTCAACAGCTGCAGGTTCACTAGGTTTAGGTTGTTCTTCAACAACACCAGCCGAGGTTTTTCTCGCTTGATTTAGCTTCTGATAGAACTCACCTTTCGTTTTTACGTCGGTGAACAACGCTTGGCTTACCTCTGCTTTTGTAGCGAGATCAGCGATTTCATCTTGGGTAACGGGATCTAGAATGTTAATGGAAGCTATATTGGAGTATTTACCATCTTCCGTTGTTGGAACCGATAGAATACCGTCATTGATTAACTCCACAACATCTGCACGTGCTGGTGCTGTCGTATCGATACCTGTCACTTTCCAATTATGATGAATCGTTGGTTCGTACACGCCTTTTTTTACTTCTTTCAAATAGGCAATCGAGAGATTTCGAATCGTACCTTTATCTTCGCCGTAGGCAGTCGCATCTTTAGAAGACCAAAGCTGCTTGAACGTCCGGCCTTCCAGTGCGCCACCCTTAGCTTTCAGAGCTTCCATTCGATAGGCGTTCATTCCAAGCTTCAGCGTATCGTCTGCTTTCACGGAAACTCCACTCGCATACTTCAGGTTCTTAATTCTGCTACCATAAGGCTCGGACAAGTCAACTTCATAAGTTACGCCGCCAAAGAAATCATTCGTGCTGTATTTAGAGGCACGTCTCTTCGCATCGAAACTAATGGTTACATCGCCAGGTCGCGTCGAGTTAAAATAACCTACTGCCCATTCCATATAGTCTTTTAAGTCTTTACCTGTTACCTGGTACACGGTAACTTCACCAAGTGCGAATTGATAATTATAAGCAATGTCTTTTTTCTTAATCGGTCCAATATCTAGTTTGGCCTTATCATTATCAATCTGGTGAGCGACGACATCGGCCTTACTGTAATGCAACATGACTTCGCTGAAGAAGTCCGATAACGGCGTCTCCTGGATTTGAACAGCAGGAATGCCTTTCATTTCATTTGGTGGGACAAGGTTTGTTCCCTTCAGTTCAGCGACAACGGTATTCGCATCTGCGCGAGCGAACTCGTGAAATGGTTGTAAAATGCCTTCTAGTCCAGCATCGGATTCCTCAAACGAGCCATCTGGGGCTTTAACCGCTAGAGTCGTTGCTTGCTTGTCTTTCAGTACCACTTTATCCCCTTGCTTTGTGAACGTCAGGTCGATACGCGAAATATGTGATCCATATTTATTAGGCTCAGAAATGAGCACGCCATTCACTGTTTTCGATTCAACTAAGGTATGCATATGTCCAGCAAAAATAGCAGTCAGTTCGGGATTCGCATTCGCGATATCCGTTACACCTGTACCTGCTTTTCCATTCTCATTATCTAGTCCCATATGCATGAGGCCAACGATGACATCAACCTTGCCTTTTAGCTCAGCGACAGCTTTTTTTGTTTCTTCTACAGGATCCTTTACGATAATGCCGTCTAAGTGGTCGGTTCCCTTTTCAAACTCCGTAATCATGGGTGTATTCATACCGATAATGCCAACTTTGACCCCGTCCTTCTCAATAATGGTGTAAGCCGGCATGTAGCGGTCGCCATTTTCTTTGAATACGTTCCCCACTAAGGGTTGTCCCTTAAATTGCGAGGAGATTTTCTCTAACACATCAAGCCCAAAGTTGAACTCGTGGTTTCCCATTACCCATGCGTCATACTTCATCTCATTCATAGCTACCATCATAGGAGACTTCGGTTGATCATTAAATAACTCTGCAGAATTATCTTGTATCATGTCTCCTGCATCAAGCAAAATCGTGTTCGGATTCTCTTCACGAACCTTTTTGACAATCGTGTACAGCTGAGTCAAGCTGCCCGTCTTGTTCGGGCCATCGAGTGCGTAATCCCAAGGCATAAACCGTCCGTGGATATCCGATGTTCCAAGCAATGTTATTTTTGTCTCGGATTCAGCCTCTGCGGCTTGAACCTTATTGCTGGAGAGAGGGGTGACGAGAGCTGAGGCGCATAACATTAATGTGAGTAACAGTCCGATATAACCCTTTGGTGCAAATTTCAGCATGTTGTTAATCATCCTCTGTATTAATTTTATGTAAATTTTTCGTTCACCACCTCATTCTAGTGAATAGACAGTTATATGTAAACGAATTAATTTCCTGTTATGGAATAAAAAACCGACAGCTTCGGTGCCGGGAAGAAATCATCCCCGTTCTCGAAGCAGGCGTCATCCGCAATCTTCTCCATATTGTCTTGCTCTACTCTTTCACGCTGCCTACCGTCATCCCCTTCACGAAATACTTCTGCAAGAACGGATAGACCAGCATAATTGGAAGTGCGCCCATAAAAATCTGTGCCGTACGCAGCGTCTTCTCACTTAAGTTCTCCATCGATCTCAGCTGCTCTGGCGACATGGAGGACATCTGCGAATTAATCGCGGTAATCAACGTAGATAGATAAGTCTGTAACGGATATTTATCCGGTGAATTCATATATAAAATACCATCGAACCAAGCATTCCAGTGACCCACGATGGTGAATAATCCAATGGTCGCAATGGAAGGCAAGGAGACTGGCAAGTAAATCTGCCATAAGATGCGCCAATACCCTGCACCGTCTATCGTAGCTGCTTCATCCAACTCTCGCGGAATGGTCCGGAAGAAGTTCAACATCAAGACCATATTCCATACATTGAGTGCGCCAGGTAAAATAAGCGCCCAGATCGAATCCATAATCCCGGTGTTCTTCACAACGATGTAAGTCGGGATCAACCCCCCGCCGAAGAACATCGTAATCGCAAAAAACCAGACATATACTGTGCGATACTTGAATTGGCTATTCGGACGAGCAAGAGGAAACGCCGTGATAAAGACGAGGAGCATATTGACCGCCGTTCCGAGCACAACTCGTTCGATGGATACACCTAGGGATCGGAAGAATTCCACCTTCTCCCCCAGGAACATATAAGCATCGAGCGAGAAGCCAACAGGCCACAGCTTGACTTCCCCCGCCATCGCAGCTGTATTCGAGCTAAGCGAGATCGCGAGCAAATGAATAAATGGGATAATCCCAAGTAATGTGATTAGCGATAGTAATATCGTATTGAAACCAATAAACAGCACTCTACTGAGCGATTGCTTATGCACCACAGGGCTTCTCCTCCTTTAGAATATTCGATAGTTGTTATATTTGTAAGCCGCATAATACGTTATCGACACCAACCCTAAGGAAATGACGGATTTGAATAGTCCAATGGCTGCAGCAGGACCGAACTGTTGACTGAACATCCCAAGACGGTAGACGAAAGTGTCAATCACATCCGCTCCTTCATAGACAGTCGGGTTATACATGATCAGGATTTGCTCGAACCCGGCATTCAAGACGTTGCCAAGACTCAATACGCTGAGCAGAATAATGATCGGAGCAATGCCTGGCAGCGTAATATGAATCATCTGCTTCCATTTGCCTGCACCATCCACCTCAGCCGCCTCATAGAGCGTTGCATTGATCCCTGTAATAGCAGCCAACATCACGATCATGTTGTAGCCCATCCCTTTCCACACATCGGAACCAATAATAATCCCTCGGAACCAGTCATTGTTCAGCATGAACATGATCGGCTCTGATCCGAGCGACTTGATGATGCCGTTCACCGGACCGTCCAAGGAGAATAGCTCGATGATGACGCCGCCCAGCACGGTCCAAGACAAGAAGAACGGCAGGAAGATGGCAGACTGGATGAACCGGCTGAACCATCTGCGCGTCACTTCATTTAAGAGCAGCGCCAGGATGAGTGGAACCACCAAGAACAATACCATTTTGAATAATGAAATCACGATCGTATTCCACAGCACCTGCTCGAAGTCCGGCAGATTGAACACATACGTGAAGTTATCGAACCCGACCCACTCTGATTTGAAAAATCCGGATAATGGCTCGAACTGCTGAAAGGCCATCACGAGCCCGGCCATCGGACCATAGGCGTAGATCAAAGTTAGAATGACACCCGGTATCAACATCAGGTGGAGCGGATACTCCTTGCGCAATATCTTCATCGATGAAATCCTCCTTCATATGCGTTGGACAAAAAAAGAGAGGCACTGCAAGAGCCTCTCTCTACCTCAAGGGAGCGTGCAGCACGTCTTATTTCACGGCTTGCTCGGTATACCACGCGTTGACTTCTTCGGTAATCTTGTCGCCCCCAAGGGTTTTCCAACTCGTTACGAACTTATCGAATTCTTCTATTGGAGCACCGAGTATGATCTTCGTGAAGGTTTCTTGCATCAATTTATCCAGTTGTGAACCTTTCTCGACCTGCGTTGAGGTTGGGATGCCATAGAACTCATTGCTGACGAAGGCTTGGTTCTGCTTGATCTGACGTGTTAAGCCCCATCCACCGTTCTCCGCCACACGGCTGAAATATCCGCCCCAGTTCGTCCCTTTGGAAGCAATCTTCGTGCTGCCGGAGTGATAGTCTTTCACATAATTGAAGACATCCTTCACCAGCGTGTAGTTCTCGTCGTCAAGCGTAATTTCTTGCTGGTTCGCTGCGAGCGCTTTGTTCACTTCCGTATAGATCGTCTCGATCTGTGACGGGTTATAGATCCGCGGATTGAACCAGTTGTAGACGAACCCTTTCTCCGGTTTTAGCATATCCGTATATTTTTTCTTCCCCATCTCGATATAGAAGTTCATCATCTTGATCGCAGCTTCTGGATGCTTCATGTTCTTGTTCACGGCGTATACCCGTCCGCTGCGCAGCTTCGGTACGAGCGATTTGCCTGGTCCGCTGAGGGAAGGGATCTGAATCGCAATCCAATCGGCCTTCGGTTCCTTGTCGATGTTCAGGTTCAACGGCCAAGCCGGGTACCACCACTCGCCGTATGAGATACCGACTTTGCCTGCGGTGATATCTTCGACGACCTTGTTCTCGTCCTTCAGCGCGAACTCTTTATTCAGGATGCCGCGCTGATACCACGACTGCAGCATGCTGAGGCCTTGCTTCATTTCCGGTTGGATCAAGCCAGGCACCAGCTTGCCTTCGCTGCCTTTAATCCAAGCGGTCTGCGCGTCACCAACGGAAGGATATGCGCCGAAGCCATTGAAGAAGCCTCTCACATCAAAGCCCCAGAAGAATAACGTCTTCTGCAAGGCAACGCCATACGTATCCGCTTTGCCGTTCTGATCGGGGTCATTCTTCACGAACGCTTCCGCGACTTTATCAAGCTCTTCCATCGTCTTTGGAGGCTCCAGTTTCAGATTATCCAGCCAGTCTTTACGAATCCAAAGCAATTGTGTCGACAAGAACGGGTCCTCGAACGACGGGATGCCATATTGCTTGCCGTCTTGGCTGAATACTTTCATCGAAAATCCGCCGTCCGACGACATATATTTCTTAAGCTCCGGCGAAGCATATTTCTCAAAGGCCTCCGATAAATCAGCGAGCATGTCTTGCTTGCGCAGCTTCTCGTAATCCTTCTGGCCCAGCTCCAGAATATCGGGCAGATCGCCCGAAGCCATCGCGAGCGCGAATTTCTGTTCATATTGGTCGGACGGCACCGTCCATTTATACTTCACATCAATATTTAGCATGTCTTTGAGCTGCTGCAGATAGGCGTTCTTATCTGGCGTAAGTCCCTTCGGCGTTCTGGGATCTTCTGCCGGTCTGAATCCCATCACTTCGGTGACTTCGACTGGTTCTGCATATTTGCTGAGCGGACCTTCCGGAACAGCCGTCTCCGTGCTAGTCTCCCCTGATTTCGCGGAACCCGTACTTGCTTCATCGCTTCCCTTACTCGAACATGCCGTGAATGCTGCCATGACCATGGAGAGCAGTAACATCATTTTTAGTGTTTTGGATGCTTTCATGATAGCGCTTTCCCCCTTTGTATGATGAGGCCTCAAGAGTCCGTTCGACTCCTTGCTTCTAATAGTAGGATGGAAGAGAAAAAGCTACAATTTCAAATCTTTTACTTTCGTTTCACTTTATTTACCTCATTGAAAAAATGTTTCTTATAAGAAATCGATAGACCATCCCTTATAATGATTTCCGATATTCTTGGGGCGAGGACCCCGTCATCTTCCGAAAAAATGTCGTGAAATACGACTGCGAATCGAACCCCACCTTCACGGCGATCTCATGCAGCTTCAGATGTGGATTCTCCATCATTCGGATGGCTGCCGCAAGCTTCGTCTCTTGAATGTACTCCAGTAGATTGCGACCCGTAATCTGCTTGTAGTAACGTGATAAATACGATGGGTTTAGATGCACCTGTTCTGCTATCGCTGTCAAAGATAGGTCTCCATGCAGGTAGTCATGAATATATTGATGGATTTGATCTATTAATAATTGCTTGAATTCCTCTTGCTTCATACCCGTTCCGTTATCATATGAGCTTAAGAGGGCCAGGGAATGTTCATAATCAACAATGATCATCTTCTGTCCTAATTGAATCCTTCTGCGAATCAACGCGGTTACTTCTTCCACCTGGGTATGCAGATGTTCCCACCGCTCTAGCAAATTACCAGAGATTCCAAAAGAAATCGTGACATCAAATAGCTGCTCATATTCGTTTTGAACAAGCTCTAAGATGCCTCGGATATAAGAGACGATATTGTTCCCATTCAGTCGGTTGTCCGATCCTCTATCCTTCATATGATCGGTTAACAGCTCATCCGGCTGCAGAAGCCACACCAATACATTACCTTCTTGAATTACATATTCTCGGGTCATGGCGATCGGCAAGTGACGATCAACAAGACGTGCGGCAGACTCCAGAAGCTTGAGCTTCGATCCTTCAAATGAATCGAATTGCCCGACAAGGAAATAAGCAGGGCGATCCGTATCCAGTCGAAAATCAATCTCCGCATAACGCTCATTCGTTAATAACGTGGGCAGTGGTTCGTCTTGCAGAACCCTTTCGAGCAGTTCTTTTTTCAACAGGGATTCGGCCATCTGGAAGTGCATTTGCGCCTTTTCCTGCTGCTGCCGATTACGCTGCTCTTCCTCAAGCTTGGCGATGGCCCCTTTCACCGCATCAAAGATCGGTTCAATCCCCTCCGTTTTCAAAATGTAGTTATCGACATTTTTGCGGATCGCTTCATAGACATAATTAAATTCGCTATAACCGGTTAAGAAAATAATTCGGCAGGAAGGCCAGTAATAGACGATATCGTCCAGAAGTTGCAGCCCGTTTTTCTGTGGCATGCGAATATCACTTACGAGAATATCCAGTTTTGTCCGCTTGGCAATGTCCAATGCTTCACTCGCCGAATATGCCTTGCAAATATCAAGCTCAAAATCCACCCGTTCCTGGAACAGTTGCACCAGTCCATTCACGATGCCAGGTTCGTCATCTACGATTAAAATTCTATACATGGTTAAATCCCCTCTCTTTCTCATTCTCGATATGAATTCTCAGTTCTGCACGTAATCCACCGTATGGACTACGAGATACAAACAGACCGCTGTCTTCGCCATATTTCAATTGAAGCCGATTATTCACATTAATCAGTCCTGTCTTCTCCATTTGCCTTGTGCCGTCCCTTAACTTTTCTTCTAATTGCTCTATCACCTCATCGGATACGAGACGACCGTTATCATCGACCGAAATACGTACCATCTCATCCGCAACATCTGCAGCGATATAGAGCACGCCGCTCACCATGCCGTCTTCAAAAGCGTGCTCGAAAATATTCTCAACCAGCGGTTGAATGATTAAGCGCGGCACAGCTATCGTCTTCGCATGATTCGAGATGTCTTCATACTCATAATGAATCCGGTTAGAGAAGCGAATACATTGAATTTCACAATAGTCGAGGGCATGCTGATATTCCTTATACAGTGGTACCTCGTCCGACCCGCTCCGCGTAATGTACTGATAGTAGCTTCCTAGCTTCTGAGAGAGCTCAGCCGCACTGTCGGAATCGCCTACTTTACACATCATATAAATGTTAAAAAAGCTGTTATATAGAAAATGAGGATTGATCTGCGATTGAAGCTGCTTGAGCTCCGATTGCTGAATCGCAATCTTCTGCTCATAATTCTCCTCGATCGATCGTTTCAATCGAAGCGCCATACGGTTAAAGCTATGGAATAAATAATGGAACTCGTCCCTAGATTTCGATGCGATGACGAGATTGAGATTATCCGTCTCCATCATCTGGAAGGCCTTGGTGAGCTTGGATAGCGGCCGATGGATCATGAAGTTCACGGAGTAGGCGTAGAGTAAGAGCATGATGATCGCAATCACGAACAACGCATAGAACCAGAAGCTGAACTGGCTTAGCGGACGGGTGATCTCATTGTGATTCACGTACATAATCAGCGATAGATTAAGAGAGCTCACTTGATTGACTGTGGTGAAATAGCTTGTCCCGCCGATCCGAATCACTCGAGATGGATTCGTATTCGTATGGCTTCCTGCATCTAGCGCATCCAGCAATGGGCCAATCACATGCGGATCCTCCCCCGTCGTCAACACGCTGCCCAATGCCTTGCTCCCGAGGAAGACTTCCGACTCTTGATAGAGCGTCGTAATCTGATGCAGCGCTTCTTGCAATCGTTCGACGGAAATCTCGATGTATGAGATGATGCCCGAGTTATTTTCGCTCTCGATGAAGAAGAGGCGCCCATCCTGCTGATAGAACGATGGCCTCGGAGTACGCTGTACCAGCGCGGCGATAAACTCCGATTCATAGTTCGGTACATCCGAGACGCCGTTCTGACTTGAGATCGTCTTGTTAATCTCTTTGACGTAGACACCTGCATTCACCACGAATTCACTGGAGTATTGGATCGCAGACAAGCGATCCTTCGTCTGGCTGATTAACTCAATAAGCGCATATCCCTCCAAACGGCTCCCCTGGAAGCTGAGCTTCTGGAGTTCCTTATCATTGAAAAATTGCAGCTGCTGGTTGCGGACAAAGTACAGTTCCTTGTCCAATTGCTTGGCATAGAAGGACGCGCCAGCGACGGCGGAATCGGTGATCGCGTTCTTCGTGAAGGACATGCCTTTGTAATTCACCCAGATATTCATCGCGACCAACGGAATAATGAAGGCAATGAAAACGATTACAATTTTCTGATATACAAACCACCTCGTGCCTCCGGCTTGAATCTTCATGGCGTCATCCTGCTTTCTTGTGATTTCAGATTTCGATTTGACTTTTCACTAAATTTACCACTACTTCTTCACGATGATCAATGGCTAAACGTATGGAATTCCCGACCTCACGGCTTTAATTATTGGTTGACACTTCCGGTGAAGCGTTTTATAATTTTCACAACAAAACACACATTAAAACAATTAAATACACAGAAATATCTTGCATTACCTACTCATTTTCTTGGAAAAGAGGGCGATACGTATGGGAGACATTTGTAAACATGTATTTGTCATCGGACTCGATGGCGCAGGAAATTTCATTAAAGATACACCAACTCCGAACATTCATGGACTATTGCAGCAAGGGGCACTAACCTATCAAGCGCAGACCGTCTTCCCTTCGATCAGCGCACAGTGCTGGGGATCTATGTTCCATGGTGTTGAACCCGATCAACATCAATTGAGCAACGACATCGCATCAGATACGAGATTTCCGGAAGATAGCGCCTACCCTTCCTTCATGAAGCTCATCCGGCAGCAATACCCGGATGCGAAATTAGCGGCATTCTCAGAATGGTCCCCAATTAATCACGGGATCATCGAGCAATCTTGCCAGTTTGAGGATCTCTCGATTAGATGCCCAGAATTAATCACAACAGCTGCTGATTATATCCGTAATAACCCCGATGTGAAGTGCCTGTATGTCCAGATCGATAATCCCGATAGTGCTGGGCATGAGTTCGGCTATGGCAATCACGTACCGGAGTATTTGGCGAAAATTACTGAAGTGGATGAGTATGTTGGCATATTATTCGAAGCCATTCGTGACGCCGGCATTCTCGAAGAAAGCCTCATCATTATTACAAGCGACCATGGCGGCGGCGGCGATCATCCACGCAGTCACGGCAGTGATCATCCGATGGACATGACGATATTCTGGGGCTGTTATGGCAAGGCGGTAGCTTCAGGCGTTAAAATTACAGATGCCGTATCGATCAAAGATACTGCACATGTCGTTGCGTATGCACTTGGCATCGAGCCTTGTCCGACTTGGAGCGGCAAAGTGCCTGAAGGTATTTTTACAACAGCGGTTGTAGCGGAATAATGGATAAGCGACGAAGCCAATTATCTTCATGACGATTGGCCTCCGCATCCGTTAGTCGAGTGATATCCCCCACCTAAGCTTTCTGTACAATTACTTTCATTTTTTTACTTCGAAACGTAATTAGCCCCTGCACTCCAAAAGAAGTGCAGGGGCTTCATAACACTTACGATTTCACTTTCTACTCACTGCAGACCCGCTCCGACTCCAGCACGAAGGATTGCTCCCCATGGCGAAGCTGTACAGAGTGTCCTTTAATCAATCGATACGTTGTCTGCTCCACTGTTACCGATACCTCAATGATCCGGCCATGGAACATCACTCGGAACGTATAGCTCGTCCAAGCCGATGGAATGGTTGGATTAAACGAAATGACCTCATCGTCATGTCGCATCCCAGCAAACCCGTTCACAATCGTCAGCCAGCTGCCTGCCATCGATGCGGAGTGAATGCCGTCCTTCACGTTGTTATGATAGTCGTCGAGGTCCATTCGAGCCGATTGCATGAAGTATTGGTAGGCCTTCTCGATCTCGCCAAGCTCCGCACCGACGATCGCATAGATGCTCGCAGATAACGAAGAGTCATGCGTCGTTAACGGCTCGTAGTACTTATAATTGACAACCTTCTCCTCGCGCGTGAAGCGATGGCCTTGAAGATACATCGCGAGCACGAGGTCGGCTTGCTTCAATACTTGGTATTTGTAGATGACCATCGGGTGGAAGTGCAGCAGCAGCGGATACTTCTCACGCGGTGTATTCGCGAAGTCCCACGGCGCCTTCTCCAGGAAGCTATCGTCTTGCCCGATCAGCTGGCCAACGCGGTGAATATACATACGATCTGCCATTGCAGTCCATGCTTCAAGTTCGCGCTCGTCCAGCTCATATCTCGCGCTCACGTCTTGCCAAGCCGCCGTCTGCTCCAGCTTACGGAGCGACTTCACAGTGAATTCGAATTGATCCTTCACCATCAGGTTCGTGTACGCATTGTTGTTCACCATCGCCGTATATTCGTCCGGTCCGGTTACACCATTGATGCAGAAGCCTTTGCCTTCGATCCAATCACCCGCGTCCGCGAAGAAGCGGCAAGTCTCGACGAGAATATCCAATCCTTCCTGAAGGAGGTAATCTTCATCCCGTGTCACTTCCGCATACTTCTTCACCGCATAAGCAATGTCCGCATTAATATGCAGCTGTGCGGAGCCCGCCGGATAATACGGCGACGTCTCTTCGCCGTCAATCGTTCTCCACGCGTAGAGCGCGCCCTCGTATCCGAGCTCGGCCGCTCTTGCTTTGGCCTTCGGCAGGATCGAATGGCGGTACTTCAGCAGCTGACGCGAAATTTCGGGACGATTATATAGGAAGAAAGGCAGGATGTACGTCTCCGTATCCCAGAAATAATGGCCTTCATAGCCTTCGCCGGTTATCCCCTTCGCCCCGATGTTCGTCTTCCCGTCGCGTCCGACTGATTGGAAGAGATGATACGCATTGAAGCGAAGCCCTTGCTGCAGGAGCGCGTCGCCTTCCACCGATACGTCGGCGACTTGCCAGAAATCAGCTAAAATCTCTGCTTGGCGTTCGCGGAACCAGTCGTATCCCTTCGCCTTCGCATCCGTTAGCGCCTCGACGGCCATCGGCCAGAGCTCAGCTTCTTCATAATCCTTCGAGGAGAAGTACGCGATGAATTTGTCCAGCACAATCGACTGATCTGGCGCCGCTTCGCAGTCATAGCGAAGTTCGATCAATTGTTCTTGCTGAATGCATGTCGCTTCACTCGCGACATTCAATTCGTGATTCATCGCCGAGATTAAAGCGAATTTCGTGTTCTTCGTCCGTTGCGCCGTGCCGTGAATCGTGCCTTCCTCGCGCAGCTCCTCGGTCTGGAGCACTTGCCCCGCAAAGCCGGATCCTGTCCGCGGATCACCCATCGTCACTTGATTCGTCACTTCCCCATTGAGTGTCGAGACGAATGCAATCCGTGCCGCAGCATTCCGGACCTTCACTTCATAACGAATCAGTGCCAGATGCTTGTTCGCGAAGGAAGCCATTCGCACAATGCGCAGCTCGACCTGCTTCCCTTGCGCAGTCTCCCACACGATCTCACGCGTCATGACGCCCTGCTTCATATGCAATTGACGCTTGTAATCGATGACCTTCGATTGCAGTACGTCGAATTTCTCGCCGTCGACCCAGAGGCTGATGCCTTTTGCGTCGGCGACATTGAGCATCGTCTGACGGTTCTTCGCATAACCGAATGCCTCTTCCCCGTATTGGATCGGCGTCGAATCGTAGAATCCGTTCAAGTACGTTCCGTTCAAGGAGAAGCCTACGGGGCCGCTGTATCCTTCTTCGGCGTTCCCCCGCATGCCGATATAGCCGTTCGCCACCGCGAATACCGTCTCGCAGCGCTGATTATGCGCCAGATTTACTTCTGTCTCCGTAATCGTCCACGGTTCTTGTGGAAATATGATTTTTCCTTGATGCATGTTGTCGCCCACCTCTCTTAAATACCCCCACAAACTTATACATTCAGAAAAAAAGAGCCCGGATCGGCTCTTCCCTTCCTATCCTATTCGCCTAATGTCTGTAAGAAAGACCAAGACAATGATCCCGTTGATGGCAAAACGACATCTGCGCCGGATGGCTTCAAGACCTGCTCTTCACCGATACCAACAGCGACCATCTGCGCCGATTTAATCGCTTCAACACCTGCCTGAGCATCCTCGATGCCTACGCAGAACGCCGGATTGACGCCTACCGCTTCCGCACCGCGCAAGAAGATGTCCGGTGCCGGCTTGCCCTGTGCGACTTCATCTGGATTCACAATATAATCAAATAAGTCCGTAAGTTCTAACGAATTCAGGATTTGAGGCGCATTCTTGCTCGCAGATGCGATCACCGTCCGAACGTCTGCAGCACGAAGCTCCAATAGAAGCTCGCGAATGCCCGGATAGACATCCTTCGGCGACACGTTTACGAGCAGCTTCACGTATTCGTTATTTTTTTGCGTAGCTAGGGCAATCTTCTCTTCCGCCGACAAATCGTTCGCACGGTTGCCATGACGCAAAATCCGCTCGAGCGATTCCATGCGGCTGACGCCTTTTAACTGTTCATTAAATTCTTCATCAATCTCGATATCTAATTGTGCAGCAAGCTGCTTCCATGCGACATAATGATATTCAGCCGTATCTGTAATAACGCCATCCAAGTCGAACAAGACAGCTTTAATGATCATTGCATTTCCTCTCCCTTGGGTTCAATCCCCTCTGTCTATTGGTGTAGCACCTGCTTACCCTTTCATCGCGGAAGAAATCGAAATTCCTTCAATAAAGTATTTCTGTGCCACGAAGAATACGATGAGGACTGGCAGCATAATGAGAATCGTCGCGGCCATCAGCATGTTCCACTCGATGTTGTACAAGCCTTTGAACATCGACAGTCCTAGTGCTAGCGTATATTTCTCTGTTGAGTTCAAGTAGATCAACGGCCCTTGGAAATCATTCCATACGCCCATAAAGGTGAAAATTCCAACCGCAACAAGAGGCGGCTTGGATAGTGGCAGCATGACCTTCATGAAGATCTGCCAACGATTGGCGCCGTCCATAAATGCAGCTTCGTCTAAATCTCTTGGTATCCCGCGCATAAACTGACGAATCAAGAAAATATTAAATGCGCCGCCGCCAAAGAAAGATGGAATAATTAACGGCCAGAACGTATCTACCCAGCCGACTTCTTTGAACATAATGAACATCGGAATCATCGTCACTTGTCCTGGCAGCATCATCGTCGCGAGCAGCACGAGGAACAACCAACGTTTTCCTTTGAACTTAAAGCGGGCGAACCCATATGCACAGAGTGCAGATGAGAATACTGTACCGATCAGAACCGGAACCAGAACAATCAATGTATTCTTCAAAAATGTGAAGAACGGAATGGCATTCACCGCATCGCTGTAGTTGCTCCATTTCCATACTTCAGGAAAGAAATTGTCACCGAATACTTCCCCAGGTGTCTTCAGTGAAGTCGACACGGTCCAGAGCAGTGGGACAAGTACAATCAAAGAACCGCCGATTAAGATAACAAGCGCGACCAGCTTCGCGATATTTTTTTTGAGTGACGTCTGTATATTCATGGCTTTACCCCCTCAATCCTTATCATCATCGCCATTGTAATAGACCCAAGCCGAAGAGGTGCGAATTACAATGAGGGTGAAGATCAAAATAATGGCGAACAGAATCCACGACAAGGCTGAAGCGTATCCCATTTCATAAGTTTTGAATGCCTTGTTATACAAGAACAGATTGTAGAATAAGGTTGAATTTAGCGGTCCGCCATTCGTCATGACGAAGGCTTGCGTGAAATATTGAAAACCACCGATAATCCCCATAATGAGGTTGAAGAAGATCGTGGGAGATATCATAGGAATAGTGACACTAAAGAACCGGCGCACAATACCTGCTCCATCCAATTGCGCTGCCTCGTACAGTTCTTCCGGAACGCCTTGCAAACCTGACAAATAAATAATAATGGTATTACCGATACCCCAAATCCCCATGACGATCAATGCGCTCAGCGCGTATTTAGGATCTTGCAGCCAAGCTGGGCCTTCGATGCCTACCAAGCTTAACGCTTTGTTCAATATGCCATATTCCGGGTTCAGAATCATGATCCACATCATGGATACGGCAACCGCTGGAATGACCGACGGCATAAAGAAGATCAAACGGAAGAAATTCATCCCTTTCGTCCGCATATTCAACATCATCGCAACAAGCAGAGAAATAATCTGATACAAAGGAACGGATACAAGTGCAAAGATAAATGTAACCTTCAAGGATGTATAGAATAGTTCATCTTTAAAAATATTCACGAAATTGTCCAAGCCGACAAATTCAATCGAACCAATACCTGTAATAATATCCCATTTACTGAACGACAAGATGAGAGAGAAAATCATCGGTCCAATCGTAAATAGCAATAGTCCTAGAAACCATGGAAGGATAAATAAATATCCGGCTTTTTCTGAACGGGATTTGTGTTTCATAGAGACCTCCTTGAATCTATAGAGAGTGAAGCTAGATGTATCTAGCTTCACTCTCATACAATGCCTTACTTCGTAATCTTGCTGTCAACGTTCTTCGCTGCTTCATTCAACGCATCTTTGACGGAGGATTGGTCAAGCAAAATTTTCTCCATCGCTTTGTTGAACTCTTCTACGAATACAGAACCATTGGAAGATACCATCGTTACTGGTTTTTTCGCGAAAGCCATCATGTCGATGATCGGCTTGTCTTTTACTTCGGTTTTCTTCACTTCTTCAAGTTCGTTCACGGTCGCTGGAAGAACCAATCCTTTTTCGGAACGCAATACTTGTGCTTCTTTACCGGACAACCATTTTACGAGCTCATAAGCTTCTTGTTTGTGCTTGCTGTTCGCGTTAATTGCCCAGCCAGCTGCTGCAATGATACCGCCGCGCTCGCCGTCAGCGCCTTTAGGAATCAAGCTTGTGCCATAGTCTACTTTGGAACGATCCAAGTCATATTTCACCCAACGGCCTGTTACCATCATAGCCAATTTGTCTGTCATGAACATCGATCCGTCGCCGCCGAGCGTCTCCGCATCTTGAGGCGTTGGCGATACTTTATCTGCACCCTTGGACATCGCTACGTATTTCTCCATAGCCGCAATTGTCTTATCGCTGTTCATGAAGCCTTCTGCTTTGGTACCGTCTTCATTGGAAATCGATGTACCGTTTGACCACAAGTAAGTGAAGATTGGATATTCCCATTTCGTTGCGTTAAATCCAAATTGCTTGATTTTGCCTTTGTCATCCTTCAACGTAAGCTTCTTCGCTGCTTCATTCAAATCGTTCCATGTCCAGTTCTCGTTCGGATATTCCATGCCTGCTGCATCGAACAATTTCTTGTTATACCAGAGAGACAATGGATTAAAGTCTTTTGGCAAGTAATATGTTTTGCCATTGATATGTCCCATATCGAGTAGATCTTTTTGGAACATACTCGTATCGAAGGATTTGTCTGCTTCAAGATAAGAATCAAGCGGTTCAACAACGCCTTTATCGACATATTTGTAGTAGTCGCCTTCACCAATCAGGAATACGTCCGGCGCTTGTCCCGCTGCAAGAGATGTCGTTAACTTCGTGCCATAACCATCCCCTGGAACCGGCTCGAACTTCACTTCAATGTTCGGATGGGACTTATTAAATTCTTCCGTTAGCTTCACTTCCGGGCCAGCCGATGCGACATCGCCCCATACGGTGAATTTCAATTGTACTTTTTCTTGGTCAGCAGTGCCGGATTGGCTCTCATTTTTTGTCTCACTGCTGCCGCTCGAGCAAGCGGATAATACGAGTGTTGCCATCATCGTTACTACCAGTAGAATTGCCCATTTTTTCATTGTAAAGACCTCCCTGATTTTTTAGAATTGCAAGTTAAGCTCTTTATGAAACTTGATTGTACTACCATGAATGATGAGTTCCAACTCTTGCTCGCTTGTAGTCGTAATATGCACCGCATTCTGCGATACCTGTACTTCCAGACGAGCACCTTGCCAATACAATGGGAACTTGAATCCTGTCCATGTCTGCGGCAATTTCGGATTCAGGTGCAATCGGCCATCCAGCATGCGGACGCCTGCAAATCCCATTACGATACATTCCCAAATACCGCCAATCGATGCAGAGTGAATCCCTGCGTCCGATGAATGCATGTTCGGACCAAGATCAATCTCCGTCGCACGACGGAATAGATCGTAAGCTAGATCTATATCTCCAAAGTCGCCAGCCAGAATGCTATGTGTCGACAAGGATAACGAAGAATCATGCAAAGTCTTAGGCTCGTAGTAGTCATAATTCGCACGCTTCACTTCCGGCGAGAATTTATTCTCGAGCAAGAAGAATAGCATCATGGTATCCGCTTGCTTGGACACTTGCAACTTGCAGACCTGATCCAAGCTATAATCCAGGAATAAGCTTCCAACTTTCTTCTGCTTCTTATACTTTGTCAAATCAATCGTTTCAAGCGTTAGATACGTATCATCCTGCGGTACGATATTGTTCTCGTTCGGCGCCGGCAAATAGATCTGACCGATTCTATCCGTCCATACGACATATGCTGCTGCGAGACCTAATCTCTCTTCTAAGGATGCGAGCAATTCCGGACGGGATGCCTTTAGTTCCTCATAGTACGCAATCGCCAATTCCATATTGAAATGCGCCATGTAGTTCGTGAATGCGTTGTTGTCGACATGCTCCTTGTACTCATCCGGACCAATCACTTCATTAATATGGTATCTAGATGCCACCTCATCCCACTCTAAGCGGCTCGCCCAGAAGGTAGCCGTATCGAATAACATCTCATACCCATAGCGGTCCATGAAATCTTGATCGCCTGTTGCCTTATAGTAATGCCATACCGCATAAGCGATATCTGACGTAATGTGCTGTTCAATAAATCCGGACCAGATCTTCGTCTGCAGGCCTGTTACGATATCAACTGCGCCCCAGACCGGCGTCACTTCGCCATCCGTCGGCCATGCAGCTTCCCACGGATACATCGCGCCTTCGTATCCATTTTCTTTGGCCTTGCGTCTTGCGCCTTCCAGACCCAAGTAACGGAATTCGAGCAGCGAGCGTGCGATTTCAGGATGCGTGTAGATGTAGAACGGAAGGATGAAGATTTCTGTGTCCCAGAACGAATGGCCTTTGTACCCTTCGCCGCTCAACCCTTTTGCCCCGATTCCCATTCGGTTATCATGTGCTGGCGTCATCACAACAAGGTGATAAATCGCAAAGCGAATGGCAAGTAGATCAAATGGCTGCTCCGTTTCAATCTCAATCTCATACTGCTTCCATACTTGGTCCCATGCTTGCTTGTGTTGTTCGAATAATGCATCATAACCTAACGCATCCGCTTGCTTCAATTGATTTAGTGCTTCTTCACGCATGACAGGGAGCTCTTGACCTTCGAACGCTTTATCCCGACTCGTATGCACGCTGCTGATTTTCTCCATCACCAGTGTCTCACCGCTACCGATCCTGCATGAATACTCCATTGCAATTTTACGTCGATCAATATCCATCTTCGGTGTCAATTCAACCAACTTACCATTCAACGTAAATTGATGACTTGCATGAACAACGAAGTCAACTTTTGATTCGGTCGTTGTCTGTAATAGCTGCAAGTATTTCTTGTCAAAAATCCGTTTCTCGCCCTCATGGAAATGTTGGCTTCCCGTATTCGATAACTGAGCATTGATGCCTGAACGAACCGTAAAGTCGATCTCGCCATTCAATGGCGTCACTTCTAATTTCATTCCGATCAGATGGACTTGATCCAGCGATACGAACCGGCGGAATGTATATCGGATTTGCTTGCCTTCCGGGCTCTCCCAGACAAATGATCTTACGAGTTCCGCATGCCGCAGGTCGAGTACACGGGAATATTCTTGCGTACTGCCTTGTTCTAAGGAGAACTGTCTGCCATCGACGAACAGCTCTAATCTGGTTACATCAGCTGCATTCGGAAGTTCTGTAACTTCGTTCTCATCGAACTTGTTGAACGTTCCATTAACGAATAAGTTACGAGTCTCTCCGAGATAAGGCTCTTCTGTCGCTGATCTCAGTCCCATATACCCATTTCCTAGCGACATGATCGATTCACATTTCCCTAGAAGCAACGGTTCAAATTTCTCTTCGCTAAAAGCCCAGTTTTTCAAGGATTCTGTTAATGTCTTGTTGTAATTAAGCATATAAACCTCCTACCCCGAAAACGATTTCGATTTAACCCTTAAAAAACGAAAACGATTTCGGTGTAGTCAAAAAAATAATGTACTGTTTCTCGAAAACGTTTTCATAGGGATTATAGCACTCGAAAGTTTTGGGTGTCAATATTTTGTTTAAATTTTATTGTTTCTTAGAATAAGCAGTGAAGGGGCAGCGATACGATCTGCCAGTGCCCCCAGAATAACTACGATAAGATGACGTCGGGAAACCCATCTTAACTCAATTACTACAGGACCGCTTCAACGATAGCATCGTTGAACGAATACGTCTTCCCATTCCAATCGACTTGAATATTCCATTGCGATTCATTCTTCACGTTCAGTGTCAACTGTCCTTGATCCACACGAATCTTAATATCGATCCATGCATCACCGACACGAACGCGGTTCAATTGAATGTCTTTGCCCTGCCAAGCGGTCGGAATCTTCGGAGCGATCGTTACCTTGCGGCGATGCGCTTCCGGTTGAACCCCGATCATGTGTCCGATTGTCGGCACCATCATGGCGTAGACCGTCCAAGCCTGTACGGCGCAGCCATAATCCGGGGACATCTCATTCATCGAACCAGGCAATACGCGAGAGAAGGATTGATTCATCCGCAGCAATAAATCGAGTGCTGCATCGATATCGCCGTACATCGCTTCGGCTACGGCGTGGACACCCGTACTAATGGTCATCGTGCCCTGCTGGAATGTGCCCGACAGATATGAACCGTAAGGTCCGATAAAGTCTGCGTTGCGCATATGGTGGATGGCACTCTCGCCTTTGGCGCGATCCGCAATCCCGGCTTCCATCGGCGTGGAGATTACCCAGTTCTTATTGATTAACCAACCTTGATCGACGGTCTCATCCTGGACGCGTACCAGTTGGTGCTCTAGATATTCGCGATAGCCTTGAATGCCGTTCTGCTCCGCCATGCCGATCAGGAATTCGACCTTCGGAAGAACATCCCGCTTCGCTGCTACCGCATCGGCATAAAGCTGCTGTTCTTCGCTCCAGAAGGTTGTATTGATGGCTTCGACGGCACGTTCAGCCAATGTTGTGTACTGTGCTGCACGTTCCTGTTCTCCGAGCTCGCGGCTCATCTGAACGAGCGATTGCATCGCTTTAGCCGTATACACGGCAGAATCGATCAGCTCCATATTGAGCCCTGCGATCTCAATGATGCCATAGCCTGACGGGAAGAGATCGCCGTCCGGATCCATCTCATGCAAGAGCCAGTCCATCCCTTGCACGCAATAGGCGTAATGTTCCTCAAGGAATGTACGATCGCCAGTCCAGCGATACATATCCCATACCATGCTGATATAGTGCGCTGTTTCTTGCGTGTTCCCCGGGTTCGAGACCGCGCCCATCGTCGTAATCTCATGCACGACTCGGCCATTGCCGTTCTGCTTCTTCGAGCTGTCGAGCAGAATACGCATCGTATCCTTCGCTAACTCATGATCCCCAATCGCGAGTACGCCTTGCAAGGAATACGAATTATCGCAACCGAACCACCAAGGATAATGCGGGCTGCCCGCCGTTAATCCGCGCCCGATGCCATCGACTTGTTGAACAAGCCACTGATTGTTCCATTTCACCCATGTGAAAATATCGCTGAATGCCGACTCGCCTTCAATCTTCAACTCCGCACGCTCACGGATCGCGTCGTACGTCGCTTTCTTCTCCGCGAGCAGGCGCTCATGATCACGCACAAGTGTCTCATAGGTCGCCTCGCACTCCTGCTTCGAAGCATACGAACCCGCCACGAAGAGATGGAAGGATAGACGCGCACCCGCTTCGAGCGTCATCGTCGTCTCGAACTTCATGCCGCAGCCTTGACCGCTCGTGAATTCCGGCCCGAATAACGATTCACCGATCTCGTAGTCCTCACCCGGCAAGCTCGTCCCAATCATCGCATGCCATTCATGATCGCAATCCTTCGCATGCATCACACGATTCGTACGCGCTTCCACCACGTCCTTCGCGCCGTCCAGAATGCCGATCTCATCCGAGAACCAGACCGGACGCAAATCTGTACGAGCTAATAGTTCCAACTTCAGGCGCGTAGGACGATCTGCGTAATTATGCAGGTCGTAGCGAACGACTAAGCCTTTCTCGTGTTCCGGCGCGAATTGCTCGCGTTCGATCGCAACCGGAATATGCCCCAGACCGTGATCGTAGCGGAATCCGTTGCCCCACGGGTAAGTTATATATTCATCGGACTTCGACCATACGGAAATATTACGGTCCAGATCGGTTACCCGAAGCCAGAATCCGTCTAACAACTTAATGGGATGCAGCCATATGCCTCCCATTTCGTTCGCAACATGATGCCCGAAATCCGGGAAATAACCATCTTGCGTTCCAATCGCTTTTACATACTCACCTGCCGTCAGGTATACATTAAACGGATGTTTACTCTTTACGGCCTGCGTCGATGATAATTGACTATTGCTGTTATACATAGCTCGACCAACTCTCCTTACAACTCCAAGGTACATTCTCTAAACTATGATTCTGCGCCTTCGTTCGAAAACGTTTTCGATTATCGTCAAAAAAAGAAATGTTTTCGAGATTCAATAAAAAATGAATACATGAAAGCATTTGCACAATGATTATAGTTCTTTGATTGTCTCTCTGTCAACTATTTTGAAAGGCATCATAATATGCCGGCCTTTCTCCTCTTTCTCTAAAATATGAATGACCTGTTCGCAGGCTTGATAGGCAAGCTTATGGAAATTCTGACGCACAGTCGACAGCTTCGGCGTCGTATAACTCGATAATACAATATCATCGAAACCAAGAATCGAAATATCCTCTGGAATCCGTACACCGATCTCGCGGCACCGATTCATGAAACCAATCGCCATCAGATCACTCGCGAAGAAGATCGCTGTGACATCACGATGCTCCTGCAAGTAAGAATCTGCTAGCTCGTAGGCCGATTCTTCCGAATAGTCCGAATTGACAACGATCGCAGTATCGAAAACGATGCCTTGTTCGGATAGAGCTGCCTTATACCCCTCTAGACGTTGACGGCTGACGACCGCGAATTCATGGCCGTTAATCATGCCGATCTTCCGGTGATTTTTCGAGATCAAAAACTCGACAGCCATCTTAGCCGCACCCACATTGTCCGTAGATACCGAGCCAGTATGTTCGCTAGCCAGATCCGTATCGAGGACGACGCACGGGAAATCGCTATTTACGATTTCTTGGAAATAAGGGTCCGTTGTCTTCAATCCAGTGACGACTGCACCCGCTATTTTATGGTCTTTGCAAAATTTCCAATACGATATATTCTGCTGCTCAGACAAGCTGCGTGTGTAGATCACAACCTCATACTTGAAATCTACAGCAGCTGCGTAAATTCCACTCATAATCTGGAATAAGACGCCATCCTTGCCGTTAGCGCGTTCGAAGTTCGAGAAAATCAATGCGATGGACTTCGTTACTTTTTGTTTTAAGTTCTTCGCTAGCATATTCGGCGTGTATTTGAGCTCTTCAGCTACTTTTAACACTTTGCGCCGTGTGTCCTCATTGACATCCGAGTAGCCGTTTAACGTTTTCGATACAACTGTGACGGATACATTAGCCGCTTTAGCTACATCTTTAATTGTTACCATCCATTTCCCACCACCGTATCCATACTCTCACAAACAATAGCAAGTCCTTATATATGTGTCAAGCAGGTTACGGCTGAACAGCACGATAGGGGAGATACGATTCCCCCCTATTGCATCTTCTCCGCTATCCAATTGTCCCTCTGAGTACTCAGCTTGAGGCAGGAGAAGGAATTGCTGTATCGTCTTCCGTTAGAGCAGGTGGCTTATTCCACACGGTACTTGGGATTTCCCGCCTCAGCACAGGAAGCACTTCCTCGGCAAAACGATGCAGCTGTTCCTCTTGCTCCGATTCTGTCAATCCATCGACGCTGATGCTCAGCACCTGATGGCCAAAGGCCTCGTGATAATGCAGAATTTTCTCAATGACCTGCTCCGGGCTCCCGATCAGCGCCGGACCATTCGCGATGATATCTTCCAGATTTATGAAAGGCGATTGATTATGCTTCGACGATTCCGTTACGCTGAATGCATTGTAGTAGGGTCGATACCGCCGGATGGCTTCCTCGCCAGTGGTACCGAGATATAGACTGCCTGAGCCCGCACCGACGACGGCTTGAGACGGATCATGCCCATAAAAGGCTAGCCGCTCGCGGTAATGATCAATCAATGCTTTGTATTTGGCCTGCGGATGGAACGAATTTGAGGAGAAAATCGGCTCTCCGAACTGGGCCGCTAGCTCCGTCGAGAGCGTGCTGGAGGCGCTGCCGTGCCATACGGGGATCGATTTCTGGTAAGGTCGCGGATAGGTCGTCACATGCTCAATCGGCGGACGGTAACGGCCTTCCCAAGTGACGCCTTCTTCCGTCCACAACCTTTTCAGCAGCCGATAGCGTTCAGCCATGGATTCCCACTGCTCCTCCTCGTTGATCCCGAAGAGCGGATAGTGCCGCGGATCATTGCCTTTCCCGATGATCATTTCCAGCCGGCCTCCCGAGAGATGATCCAGCGTCGCATAATCCTCTGCAACCCGTACCGGATCGAGCACGCTCAGCACCGTCACCGTGGTCAACAAGCGAATGCGTGAGGTCTGGGCTGCAATCGCGGTCAATACGACCGGCGGCGACGAGGACAGAAATGGCGCCCCGTGTCTCTCGCCTACCCCATAAGCATCGAACCCTAACTTTTCCGCAAGAACGGCTTGGCGGATGACGTTCCTGAATTTTTGCTGCGCTGTCCATGATTCTCCTGTCACGGCATTCGGGAGATTCATCATCAAGCTAAATAATGCAACCTTCATGATCCTGAGCCCCCTTTCGAACGAAACTGATCAATCAGTCTATCGGTTCCTGTCTGTCTTGATTCCGAAACACGGCTTCGCGTTCCAGCTCTAGGGTCAGTTCGCTGATGGAGGCGTCAATACGCTCCTTCAGCTCTTCGGTCAGTTCAAATCCCCCATGCTCCGTGCGGCTAATCCATTGGTCGACTGCATACACACCGCTAAGAATATTCGTTCCTCCTAACGCGGCAACAACCGGCTTCAGGGCATAATCAATAGCCAGCAAATGAGCAATCGTCCCGCCAATAAAGAGCGGCAGCACCACTTTTCCTTGGAACCCTTTCTGCGGGACAAGGTCAAGAATGGTCTTCAACGCGCCCGAATACGAAGCCTTGTAGACGGGGCTGGCGATAATAACAGCGTCCGCCTGCGATATCGTTGCAAGCGCCTGCTGAATGGACGGGCTGTTAAAATTCGCGTGGAGCAGATCCTCTGCCGGAAGCTCGGCAGCCGAGATCACATCGACGTCAAAGCCAGACAACGCGAGATGATCCGTGGCGTATTGCGTCAATCCGAATAATCTCGATCCGTTCGTAGGACTTCCTGCAATCAAAACGATTTTGCTCATCTTCATCCTCCTTAGGTTTGCATAACTATGCTAGGAGCGAACTTCTTCCGCTTCGGCTCTGGCCTTCGTATACCGGTTCTCTGGCACGGATAAGCCCAGATTCCCTCGTAGCGTGTCGCTCTCGTATTCCGTTCTGAAAATTCCGCGCTCCTGTAAGATCGGCACCACTTGCTCCACGAAATCCTCCAGTCCGCGCGGCACGGCAGCGGCTAACATGAACCCGTCGGCTGCGCCCGCTTCGAACCATTCCTGCACGCGGTCCGCGACCTGCTCAGCTGTTCCGATGAAGCTGCTGCGCGGCGTTGCCGACTGTAGGGCTACTTGTCTCAGCGTCAACCCTTTCTCCTTCGCGTCCTTCTTGATTTTGTCCGTACCACTCTGGAAGCTGTTCTTGCCCAGATCCCCGAGTTCCGGGAACGGTTCATCCAGCGGATACTGCGAGAAGTCATGATGCTCGAAGAAACGTCCCAAATAATTGAGCGCATTCTCGATCGTGACGAGGCTCGCCACCTCTTGGTATTTGCGTTCCGCCTCTTCCTCCGTGCTGCCGATAATCGGTCCGATTCCAGGGAAGATCAACACATCATCTGGATTGCGACCGAAGCTGGCAGCACGGGCTTTCACATCCTGCGCGAACCGAATGGCTTCCTCCAGGTTTTCGGCGCCAGTGAAGATGGCATCAGCTTCCTTCGCAGCATAATTTCTGCCGACTTCTGAGGCTCCTGCTTGGAAAATAACCGGACCACCTTGCTTCGAACGGGCAATATTAAGCGGTCCTTTTACCGAGAAGAACTCGCCTTCATGACTCAGCGTATGCACTTTCTCAGGGTCAAAGAAAATCCCCTTCTCCTTGTCGCGGACAAAAGCATCGTCCTCCCAGGAATCCCACAGCCCCCGTGTCACCTCAAGATATTCCGTCGCGATCTTGTACCGCTTATCATGCTCTGGATGCTCCTTCTTCCCGTAATTCAGAGCAGAGCCCTCGAGCGGGGAAGTTACCACGTTCCAGCCGGCGCGTCCACCGCTGAGAACATCCAAAGAACCGAACTGACGGGCGACCGTAAACGGTTCGCTGTACGAAGTCGACAAGGTGCCGACCAGACCGATATGCTTGCTGACCGAAGCCAGCGCACTTAATAGCGTGAGCGGCTCGAACCGGTTCAGAAAGTGGGGAATGGACTTCTCGTTAATATACAATCCGTCCGCAATGAAGATGAGGTCCAGCTTGCCTTGCTCCGCTTTATGCACCCAGCTCTTGTAGATCTCGAAATTAACGCTTGCCCCCGGATCCACATCCGGATGCCTCCATAGGGAGGTCCCTCCACCGACGCCATGCAGAAGCGCCCCGAGCTTTAACTGTTTTTTCTTTGCCATGATTCCATCCTCCTTATCTGAAATGCTCCAGATTAACATCAATTGTGATCTATACTGCGACGGCAGCCTGTTTCGTCCTTTCAATTTGTCCGAGATGACCTTGGACATGCCGGATAAAGCCTTGAATGATCGTCTTAATACTAACCGTCTCGCCTTTGAAATTAACGCCCGTCTTCTCCAGCTCCTCATCGCTTAACCGTTCAATGAGCAGGCTGTTGTATTCCAAGATCGCGTGAAAAGCATCCAAAATATCCGACAATTGACCCCGGTTCGAATGCTGACCGCTAACCCAAGCATCCTGCCCAAAAGCCGGAAGCTGCGCCGATGTGCCGGCGAGAATATCCCTAATCCGGAACGAGATCACGAAGCTGTGATCCACAAGATGGGATACCACCTCCTGCACGCTCCATGCCTCCGGCGATGGCTTCCATTTCAGCTGTTCCTCGCTCAGTCCTTGGACGGCATTCACCAGCTGACCATGGGTATTTAATAAGGCTTCTAAATTGATCTCGCTCATTTCCTTCTCCTCCTTATGACAAGTTTGGTGCAGACACGGCCTGCTGTGTAAAACGTGAGAGCGCGAATGGGCGAACATCCAGTTGCGGCGCTTCATCCAATGCAAGCTGCGAGCATATTTCCCCTACGATGCTCGAAAATTTAAATCCATGGCCCGAGAACCCTCCGGCCACAAGGATATGTGAATATTGCGGGTGCCGGTCAATGATGAAGTCTTCGTCGGGCGTCAGCTCGTATTTGCACACCGCGCCTTGGACCAACCTACCCGCTGCACCGGGCATATACCTCAGCAGTGCGCCGCGCAGATCTTCTTCATCCTCTGTCAGGCTGCCGAATGGAAAGACCGGATCGCCCGGCTTCCAATCGAGTCCGGTATCATGGCGGCCGATCTTGAGTCCGGCACCACCAATGTCCGGAAAGCCGTAATAGATGCCCTCCTTCGTATGCAGCGTAAATCCGGGGAATCGTCCGGCATGAAAATCGGAGCCGCTCGTCTCGAACCATCCGACGACTTTGCGGACGGCTCGGATGGGAAGCGTGATGAACGGCGCCAACGTGCCGAACCACGCACCCGCCGTCAGAATTAACTTCGCCCCGTAGTAATCGGCATCCCGTGTATGAACCACGACGCTGTCTTGCTGGGCCGTAATCCCGCTAACCGTGGTATACGTCAACAATTCTGCACCGTGTCTTAACGCTAACGCTTTATATGCATCGATGCAGGCTTCGCTGCGTAAGTATCCGGCAGCAGGCTCATACATCGCTTCGAAATGGTCGGGAAGCTGAATCCCCTTCCAGCGGTTCTGTATTTCGTTCGCATTCAGCCACTCCGTAAGAACGCCTCGCTTCGCGGCTTTTGGTGTACGTTCCTTCAAAGAATAGAGCGCCGGGTCCGTTATGTTCAGGACGCCGGACTGAATTAGCAACTGCCTTTCCGTCTGTAATTCCAGTTCATTCCACAGCTGATGGGCGCGTACCGCCATGTCTGTGTAGACAGCATGACCGCCGTAAGCATGCCGGATCAATCGCGGCTCCCCGTGATGGCTGCCCTCCCGGTGTGGCGGATCAAAGGCGTCAATGAGCAGTGTTCGTACGCCTTGCTTGGCAAGATGATATCCAGCGCTCATGCCCATGGAGCCCGCCCCGACAATGATGACGTCATAACTTTTCGCAGATGTTATGGCTGTTCACCTCCGCCAGCCCCAAGCTGCTTCAGAGCACGTTCCGCAAGCTCCGTGAAGAATCGGATGCTGATGGGAATTGCAGCTTCATCCAGCGTAAAAGCGGGGTGATGCCATTCCTGCGTCCCTGCCGTGCCCATAAAGACGAATAATCCCGGAATGTCCCGTTGATAGACGGCGAAATCCTCACCCGCAGGCGAAGGCATAGGCACCACCGCCTTGAGCCCGGCGGCAGCCGCCGCTTCATTGCCGAGCTGCGCAAGCGCATCGTCATTATTCACCGGAGGCGGGCCTTCAATCCAACGTACACCGCCGCTGGTGCCAAAAGCCGTCGTGACTCCTTCCACCACTTGGCTGAACCGTTCCAGCACCTGCTGACGTACCTGCTCGTCAAAGGTTCGAACCGTTCCTTCCAGCACAGCTTTATCGGGAATGACGTTCCATGCCGTGCCGCTGTGGAGCTGGGTTACACTGATGACAGCACTTTGCAGGGCACTCACGTTCCGGCTCACGATCGACTGCAGCGCCGTAATGACATGGGCCGCGGTGACGATCGGGTCTAGTCCCGCTTCCGGTACCGCGGCATGCGAGCCTTTGCCCTCGATCTCTACGCGGAAGCCGTCTGCCGCCGCCATGAGCGGACCGCTCTTAATACCTACCGTTCCGACAGCAAGATCCGGTTTGTTATGCATCCCGAAGATCGCCTGCACACCTTCAAGTGCACCGCTGTCGATGACTTGTCTCGCCCCTTTGGCTCGCTCCTCAGCAGGCTGGAAGATGAGCCGAACCGTTCCTTCAAGCTCGCCTTCCCTTGCTTTCAAAGCATAAGCCGAACCGATCAAGGATGCGGTATGGAAATCATGCCCGCAGGCATGCATTTTTCCAGGAATCTTCGAAACAAAATCAAGGTCCGTCTCTTCCTGAATCGGCAGCGCATCGATATCCGCACGCAGCGCAATCACAGGTCCCGGACGGAGTCCTCCGACTTCAGCAATGATGCCGGTTGCCAAGGGATAGTCGAGAACTCGGATATCCGCCTCCTCAAGCCATCCGCGGATCGATCTCGTCGTCTCGAATTCCTCGTTCGACAGCTCTGGATATTGATGCAGATGGCGGCGAATTTGAATGAATTTTGCTTCGTCAATGCCATATATGGACTCTAGTTGATGACCAGACAACCCATCACCCTCCTTCGCATATTTGATAAGCCGCTATGCCTACACCTCAGCTACCGTGCCGCTAAGTGCCTCACTTAGTAGCTCGAACGAGCGGAGACGTTTATCGAACGGAGCAATGTTGCTCGTCACAATAAATTCCTCTACGCCGGATGCTTTATGCAGCGCCTCGAACTTCTCACGAACCATCGCCTTCGTTCCCTTGGTGATAAATGGTTCCAGCTCTTCGATCGTATACTCTTCATTTGCTTGCCGTCCGAACTCCTCCGCCTGCTCGCGTGTTCCGAGCGTGAGCGTCTTCCCACTGGCAAGGTGAATCTTCACTAGCTTTTGAGATCCGACAAGGCTTGCTGCCTCTTCCTCGGTATCGGCAACGGCCACCGCTAGCGCGATAATCGCCTGCGGCTGTGTGTCGTGCGCTCCATTGAAGCGATTGCGATAGCTGCGGATGGCTTCCAATGCCACCGCCTCATCTCCGTTGATAAATAAGGAGAAGACGTATGGTAGCCCCAAATCAGCCGCTATCTCTGCACTCCCAACGCTAGCGCCCAATACGTATAGTTCAGGTGGAACCTCCGGCGAAGGAGATGCCTTCAATCCGATCAACGGATGATCGGCCGGAAGACGATGATGCACATACTGATCTAGCTCCGCGATTTTATCCGTCAGTGATGCCGGATCAGAACCCCCGCGCTGCAGCGCTTGTGTGCTGCGGGGCAGCCCGCCCGGTGCGCGTCCGATGCCTAGATCGATGCGTCCCGGCGCCAAGGATGCCAGCACGTTAAAGTTCTCAGCCACCTTATAGGGGCTGTAATGCTGAAGCATAACGCCGCCGGAGCCGATACGGATCTTCTCCGTTCTAGCCAGCAGGTAGGAGATCAGCACCTCCGGCGATGATCCTGCCAGCAGCTCCGAATCGTGATGTTCGGATACCCAGAAGCGCCGAAATCCAAGCTGCTCTGACTTTTGTGCCAGCTGGACCGTATGCGCCAGCGCCTCTGCGGCCGTCTCCCCCGGATAGATTGGACTTTGATCAAGAACGCTGATTGTAATGGTCATACCCTATGCCTCCTAAATACTATAGTTAAGTTCCGGGGTAATCCGTTTCAAGAACTGCTTCGTCCGTTCTTCCTGCGGATTATTGAACAGCTCCACAGGCGTCCCCTCCTCGACAATGACGCCCCCATCCATGAACACCACATGATTCGCCACATCTCGTGCAAATCCCATCTCATGGGTGACTACGATCATCGTGATGCCTTCCTTCGCAATTTTACGAATAACCGCTAATACTTCGCCGACCAGCTCCGGATCGAGCGCCGATGTCGGCTCATCGAATAGAATCACTTCCGGCTCAAGCGCGAGCGCCCGGGCAATACCCACACGCTGCTGCTGCCCGCCAGAGAGCTGACTTGGGTAAGCTTCCAATTTGCTGCCAAGCCCCACCTTCTCGAGCAGTGCAATACTCCGCGTCTTCGCCTCCTCCTTCGACAGCTTCTTCACAACCACAAGTCCTTCCATGACGTTCCCAAGCGCTGTTTTATGTTTGAACAGATTATATTGCTGGAACACCATCGCTGATTTCTGCCGGAGCTGGTAAATGTCTTTCTTACTCGCGTGCTTGCAGTTCAATCGGTAATCGCCAATGACGATCTCGCCGTCATTTGGCTTCTCCAAATAGTTCACGCAGCGCAGCAGCGTCGTTTTGCCGGAACCGCTAGGGCCCAGAATGACGACCACCTCGCCTTTCTGCACGGTTAAATCAATCTTATTCAGCACCTGGTGGCGTCCGAACGATTTCGATATATTCGTTAGTTGGATCATGCAACTCCACCTCGATTGTACAAATTGATTCGTTTCTCGATGACAGCGGTAATCCGTTCGATCAGGAGCGTCAATCCCCAGAAAATGACGGCCGCCGCCATATATGCCTCGAAAAACTTCCAGTTAGTCGACGCCACAATCTGCGCCTTCGCGTTAATATCTACGACCGATACGGTAAAAACAAGCGTAGAACCGTGCAGCATCCCAATGACCGAATTGGACAAGTTCGGCAGGCTGACTGCCAAGGCTTGCGGGAAGACGATTCGGCGCAACGCCTGCGACGTTGTCATCCCCACCGAATAGGCCGCTTCCAGCTGACCCCGATTGACAGCGAGCAGTCCGGAGCGAATGACCTCCGCCATATAGGCGCCCGCCGTGAGCGAGAACGAGATAAAAGCGAAGCCAATCATCGGAATCGACGAGGATTTGAAGCCCCATCCGAACTGCGCGGACATGGCATCCACCAGCATCGGAAGCCCGAAATAAATCAGCAGTAAATGCGTTAGCATCGGCGTTCCGCGAATGAAAGTCACATAACCCGCCGCAATCTGGCTCAGCACTGGGATTTTATAAATCCGCAGCAGCGCGGTAATTAACCCAATAATAAAGCCTATGGTGACCGATACGGCCGTAATCACCAATGTCGTAGGAATTGCTGACAGCAGCTGGATCAGCGCCGTCCAGATAAAGGATGGATCCAGTTTCATACTTCTGTTCCTCCTTTTCCGGCATCCACGCTGGCAACCATGCGGCGATACGAACTTTTCCGCTCAAGCCGAAATCTTCGATGTCCTGTGGAATCCGTTTCTTCATGTCTTAACAAGCGTCGTTCCGCAATGAGAAGCAGCTTCTCGAGCGTTATGCTAACGACGAGGTAAATCAATGCAAGCGAGATATAAGCTTCGATAAAATGCTGCGTGAGCGATCCAAGCGTCTGCGCCTTGCCCGTCATCTCCATCACGCCAAGTGAGAAGGCAAGTGACGTATCCTTCAGCAGCGCGATGACCAGATTCGAGAACACCGGCACCGCGATCGCCATCGCCTGCGGTAGCACAATTCGGGTAAAAGCCTGATAGCTCGTCATGCCTACAGCATAGGCCGCTTCCACTTGTCCGCGATCCACCGCCGTCACTGATGCCCGTATCGTCTCCGACATAAATGCGCCGGTATGAAGACCGTATGTGATGATGACGAACACCAGCACCGGGGCTTTTGAAATATCAAGATGCACCAACTTTAAGATTTCAGGCAACCCGTAATAGAACAGGAACAGCTGGATCAAGATCGGCGTCCCGCGGAAAAAAGAAACGTATATTCTAGCCAGCGTGTTCAGCACCGGAATCCGGTATAGACGGGGAAGGGCGATGAGAAATCCCACGACAATCCCCACCAGTAGCGAACCTCCCACGATCAGCAAAGTCATGCCCAGCGTCGATAGCAGCTTCGGTAAGTAGCCAAACACATACGTCATATCAAACGGGGCTCCCATGAGCTTCCTCCTCCCCTTTTAGGACCTGTAATGCCTTATTTCTTATCCACGGTAAAATCTGAGCCGAGCCACTGCTTGCTGAGCTCGCCCAGCGTACCATCCGACTTCAGCTCCTTAATCGCTCCGTCAATGTCATCCGCCAGCTTCTGCGATGCCGGATCATCCTTACGGAACACGAAGAGGATATCGGCTTCCGAGAGGTCGTTGCCCGTTGTCTTAAGCTTGCCTTGCGGATCGATAAGCGGTAGCGAGAAGTCTGCGCCAACCGTGGCTTCCACGCGCCCGTTCGTAATCTGATTAACCGCATCCTTTGCTGCGCCGCTCTGATAGACAATGTTGATGGCGTTGTTATTCGCTTTGTTGTAATTCTCCAAGATCTGAGCCTCGGCGCTTGTCGCTCCGGTCAGCACCTTTTTACCTTTCAAATCATCCAGCGATTGGATGGCATTGTTATCCTTCGCGACGATAATCTTATTTCTCCAGTGCGCATAGGGCTCTTTATTGAACAGATACTTTTGTTCGCGTTCCGGGTTCTTCTCCATCTCATGCGCGACAAAATCGATTTTCTTTGTCTCTAGACTTAAAAGGAGATTCGCGAATTCTTGGGTTTGCAGCTCGAATTCATATTGTGGAAGCCGCTTATCGATTTCTCTGACCAATTCCACATCAAAGCCCGTCAGTTTACCATTCTCGTCGATGAAGCAGATTTTAGGAAAATTCGTGCCTGTGCCGACCACAATTTTTTTAACCCCCGCAGATGCATTGACAGTACCTTCTTTCTCCGGATCCGCTGTCTTTGCACTTGTGCCGCAACCAGCAATCACCCCCGTGAGCAGTAACGTTGCAACGAATAGCCATGATTTACGCATGATCTCATCCCCTTTTCACTAAAGTTAGATAATTCCTATCTGTTTAGTATGAATTTGTTGAAACTAACTTTACCGCGATTTGCCCTTCGCGTCTAATAGAGTTTTTCTATTCGTATATGCAATTCCTTAATGGAGCACATCCGCTCCCCCATTCCAGCAATGACTCCGCGAATTCCGTATGGACATCATGTAATGTAATCAGGTTGGTCTGAAGCGCAATGCCCATTGTCTCTGTAATATTCACAGGGACGAGCACACCCGCCTCGACTTCCTCTTGCACGCATAGCCCAGGGAGGAAGCAAATACCTGCCTGGCGCAAAACTAGCTTCTTCGCAGTCTCCGAATTATCGACCTGAAACACAATGTTAGGAGGCTGTTCCAGGCTCTCGAATACCCGGTGAATCCGCAGCCAATCGAGCGATCCGCATTCGAAGAAGATCAGCTTCTCATGACGAATCTCACGAATATCCGCTCTTCCTGCAGCAGCCAGCGGATGGTCCTGATAGACATACAAGCGGATCGGATCTTCAAAAAAAGAATAGGACTGAAAAGCAGGGTTCACCAATTTGCGCACGATGGCCAAATCCAGCTCCTTGGAAGACAGCTTGGCAGCCAGTTCATCCGTTGTCGCGGTCGTAATTTTAAATCGCATATCCGTGAACCGTTCTTGGAGCCGCATCAGCAGATGGGGCATCAAATAATTCGACACCGACACGGTGCATCCGATCCGCAGCTCGTTAGGTGTTGCACTCTTGGCGTGTAGATGATGTTTGCCTTTCTGATACGTCTGAACAATTTGCTGCGCAAAAGGGAGGAACTGCTTGCCTTTGTCCGTCAAATGAATTTGCTTGCCGAAGCGGTCGAACAACCGGCAGTCCAGCTCACGCTCCAGTGACTGAATGCGGGCTGTAACCGTCGGCTGGGACAAGAACAGCACATCCGCCACCTTATTAAAGCTCCCGTAATGATTGATGTAGACAAAGGCTTCAATATTCTCAATATTCAATGAACCCACCTCCATATTCACATTATTCATATAAAAATAGACGGTTTTATAACAGTCGTAAGGGACATAAATTATTTTTATCTTATGGAGTTGAATTTTTATTGTCAATCCAAATTTACGGTGAGTACGGCGCTTTATCATTAAATTTTTCAATAACGTTATCGATATTTGTTATTTCCTATATGTTTAATCGGAATATAAAGTTATACTGGATTACAAATTTGATGAAATCGATGAGAGGGAGTGACCGAGATGACAGCACCACAAGACATTCGTATCCGTGATGCAGAGGAATTCGAACAAGAGGCGATCGCGCAAGTCATGATTGAAGCCTATCAGCAATATGCGCATGATCTGCCACAGCCTCGTTGGGAGGAATACCGGGATTCCATTCGGAACTCCGTCTACGGTAATGCGACTTATGCCCGAATTGTCGCTGAACTCGATGGGGAGATCATCGGCAGCGTCCAGATGTTCCTCTCCTCGGAAGCCGCCTATGGCAAGCCAGAACTGGGAATTCATTCGCCCATTATACGGTTGCTAGCCGTATCGCCTGACTACCGCGGACGCGGCATCGCCACGCTTTTGATTCAAGAAGCCGCACGCCGATCGGTACTGCTGGGTTATTCCACGCTCCATTTGCATACATCGGACATGATGGCTTCCGCCGTGCAGCTGTATGAACATCTTGGGTTTAAGCGTGCATATGAAGCGGATACCCGTAACGGCGACACGCTCGTGAAGAGCTATTGGCTCGATTTACGCAAGGCATCCCTACTGGAGCGTGTGGTATAGCTCAAAATTCTGAGCCAACAATCTAAAGGGTTATTCCGTAAGAAATGACATCCAATCGTGCCACTCGCGCCATTCTTGACTCCTATCGTGGATTCCATCCATCATAGCGAAGCGTACTACGTGATGTGTCGTACCTATAGTGGATTCCTGCAGGGTAGGGCACTCAAATCATCTCTCATTCGCCCAAACCGACCAAAATTATTGCAAAGTTCCACTATAGGAGTCCAACTGCGGCATTATTAGCCGAAGTTACTGCAAATATCCAATATGGCTATGTGTGGTGAATGAAAGAAAAAGAGGGGGCGCATTACCCCCTCCTGTATTTCCCCCTATGTCATCGCCTTCACCATCTCCGACAGCTTCTTCATAGTGTTCCAATTACGCGTCGTTACGCGGTCACCGAGCTTCTGTAGATTCGTTGCGAGCTTGGAATCCAGAACGCTCTGGCGGAATAAGAAGTAGATCTCGCACCCTTGCAGCTGAAATTCATCGATTTCACTCTTCCCATGCGATAAGATTTCCGCGATCTGCTGATCCGGCTTTTCCGTTAATACCGAGACTTGTATCGTCTGCCCTTCGGTTAGGCTTTCTGCCGCATAAGGGCAGTCTGCTATGATCTTCTCCATTTGCTCTGCCGTGCGGAGTACAACCGTCGGCGAGACGCCGAATTGCTCGCTTATCTTAAGCTCGATCCGCTTGCGCAGCGCCTCCGCCGTATCATCGGAATGGAACAAAATATTCCCCGTCTGCAAATACGTCTCCGCACCAGCAAAGCCCATCGCCTCCAGCGACTTCTTGAGCTCAGCCATCTTAATCTTGTTTTTGCCGCCAACGTTAATGCCACGTAGGAATCCAATATAGACCGTCATCGTCATCATCCTCTATTCGTAAATAGTCGAACATAATGTCCCTGCTTCTTCATGAGCTCCTCATGCGTACCCGCTTCAACCAGTCTACCCTGATCTAGCACAAGAATTCGATGGGCTCGTCTCGCCAATTCAACGTGATGCGTCACGATGACCGCCGACTTGCCGTCTAGGAATCGAAATAATTGTTGGATGACCTCTTGTTCAGTATGAATATCTAACGAAGAGGTCGGTTCATCCAAGATATACAGCTCCGAATCTCTTAAAAATACACGAGATAACGCGAGTCGTTGGCGCTGCCCGCCAGATAGATTCATCCCTCGTTCATCCAATAAGGAATCGTATTGATCGTCCAGTTCCTCGATATAAGAATGCAATGCCGCAGACTTCGTAGCTTGTATCATCTCTTCCTCTGTAACGTGCTCAAGGTCCAGCTTGATATTCTCTCTGATGGTTCCCGCAAAAAATGCAGGATGCTGGGTGAGATACGTTACGGCATTGCTCTCTTCCATCAGTCGATCGGATGCCGGTCCACCTGATAACATCACTTGTCCTGATGTCGGTTCATAAAGTCCGGCGAGGAGCCTGCACAATGTTGTTTTACCTGAACCGCTGGAACCGACGATTGCCACGACTTCACCAGGGTGGATTTCCATCGTCATACCATTCAACACTGGAGCCTCTAATTCCTCCGGCTGAAACTGAACATTCATCATCTTCACAACGGGCTCCCCTGTTGATGAAATATCAGATGGCGTGGCTAACGGCTTGCGATGCGGTTCCATCTTAAACCAATCATAAATCCGATGAAATGCGCCCGCTCCTTCCTGCATTCGACTCCACTGACGAGATAGTCCCAAGATCGGCCATACGACGAGTTCAAACAATAAGCTGCAAGTCACAACCATACCTGGCGTCAGATGATGCCTTGCAGCTGCTAATGCAATAATAATCAGGGCAGCGAGCTGCGTGACGCTAAATACAGCCAGTGCCGTATTATCCGATACACTTTCCGTGATGGCCAGCGTCAATCTTCGTTGATTCAAACGTTGCTGATGGTTCATCAACCGATCCAGAAGCCACGGCGCTGCTTCATACTGCTGAACTACCCCTAGCCCACGCACATATTCCTGCATGTGACCTTGAACGACCGCTTCGCTGGATTCCACCTGATCGGATTCCGAACGCAGTCGACGATCGAAGAAGCGACTGGAGAAGAATACCCCTATAACGCTAGCAACGGCTATCATAGCAAGGATTGCGTCTACTTTCAGCAAGTATCCGAAAGAAAAGACAATAATCAGAATGACTGTCATCATTTCCGCTGCCGAATCAATCAGTTCCGAGCCGTGCTCAGTATCTTCCTTCACGCGGAGCTGGATATCCCCCGAAGATTGCTTCTGAATGAATCCGAAAGGCATCTTATTCACCACACCGAATAGATGCGATGACATACCTTTGTACACAGCCCCATGTAACCAGACAAGCAAATATCTATGTATCCCCAGCAGCGTAACGAACCCGATCAGCGCGGCCATGGCGATAAGTGCTATGCCATGAAATTGTGCCACACCCTTATCCCGAATCGCATCAATGAAGAACCCTTGTCCAAGCGCAACGCTGATCTCGAACAACCCATCGACAGTAATCAGAATCAGAATGAACACCACGACAATCCAATAGGGCTTCAGAAATTGAAAAATAATCGGCCATTGTTGTGATAGCTTTGTTGTTTCTTGCTGCTTCATACCCATTCCTCCACCCGTCCATCATGCTCCATCATAAACCGATCATACTCGCTTCGACGTCTTAGCAGCTCCTCATGAGAGCCAACATCAACAATTCGCCCCCGCTCCATAAACATAACGTGGTCCGCAAGCTGAATGAGAGGTAAGCGATGCGTCACGACAATCACAGTCATTCGTGCGGCACATTCCTGCAGAGTTTGAATGACCTGACGTTCGTGTACTGGATCGAGGGATGAAGTAGGCTCATCGAGTACAAGTACAGATGGATTTCTTAGAAATACCCTAGCGAGTGTAATCCGCTGCTTCTCTCCTCCCGACAATGGAACGCCTTGATCCCCAATGAGGGTGTCATACCCATTTGAATGCTCCATAATCCTGTCATGAATCGATGCGCGTTGTGCAGCCTCAATCCATTGATCTTCGGTCGCCCCATTACACCCGAATATGATATTCTCACGAAATGTGCCGGAAAGAATAAACGCTTCTTGGGGGACGTAGGTCCGATTTCCCGCCATATAGACGTTTCCTTCATCCACCTCATATCCACCCATCAGGATCTGGAGTAATGTCGTCTTGCCGCAGCCGCTCGGGCCCGTAATCACGGTCATTCGGCCAGCTGTAGCCGCAAATGAGAGATTCGTTAGCGTTCTTTCCTCTGCATGAGGATAGGTAAAACTGACTCGTTCAACCGATACACCGCTGCTGATCGAATCCGTTGCAATAGATGTGTTCGACACGTTCTTATTCGGTTGATCCAGTATCGTAAATACACGATCTGCCTGCGAAATCGCTCCCATCAGTCCTGCCCAAATCCCGCTTAGCGACTCAATCGGCCGGGTTAATTGACTGCTCGCAACGAGAAATGTAGCTAAGCCGCCGACATCCATATGGCCCGAATACACTTGTAGCCCACCGACATACAGGATAAAGATCATCCCGCCAAACGTAGAGAGTCTTCCTGAAGCATCCAAAAGACGCTCAATGATCGAGACACGTAATGCGGCAGCGAATACACGATTCAGCTTCTGCTCGAATTTAATCTGAATATAGGAGCCTAATGCATAGGTTTTTATTTCTTCAGAGGCATGGACCGTATCTGTTAGGAATGAATCTCTGTCCGCAGCTGCTGCATTTCGCTCGTCATATCTCCGCCGAAGCACCCTGCTGATCGGAACAGCAACGAAGGAAAAGAATATCGTATACCCAATCACGCCCAAGGACAGCGGAATATTAATCCAACTGAAATATAGAAATGCAATACCAAGCTGAATCACGCCTTGAAGCATGGATAAGAGCTTATCGTTGATCCCGAGCTGCGCTTCCCTTGCAGAATCCCATACGCGACTCGTGAGGTCTCCCGAATGAACCTGCTGGATGGTCGGCATCGAAATTTTCGATAGCTTCTCTAACATCGTCCATTGTAGATGGGTTACCGAAACATTGTTCAGTAATGCACTTATTCGTGAGGCAAACGCCGCAATAACGAATCGAATCACAATGATCCCTGCCCCTAGCATCGCTCCGCTATAGACCATTCCCACGTTCGTCTCAACCGCACCATTTACGAGTCTTCGGATCGACTCCATGTATCCCGTCTCCATGATGGCCGTCAGGACAGAGAGTACTAGAATCCCGACCATATAATTCCAATGCTTACTAGAAAGCCGCATCATTCGCCGTAATGCTGCGTAGGATGTGTAAGTTTGTTTCTTCATTTCAACCACGTTCTCTTCCCCATTCTTGTCAATAACTAGAGTTAAAGGTTACTATACCAGAATAAGGAATCTAATAATGAACTTTTCTTGCTACCTTTCACATTCAACTTTAGAAAAATGGAGATTCACAATCATGAGATCCGATTTACAGCAAGCTTTTGACGATATTTTCGACTATATCGAGGAACACATTACGGACAAGCTCACGCTTGAGAAGATTGCGAGTACAGCCAATATTTCCAAATATCATCTACATCGACTGATCAAAGCACTCAGCGGTCAGCCCCTTGGCGAATATATAAGAGCCCGCAAACTCGCTCGAAGCTTCGAGCAACTCATGAATCCAGCATATAAAATCATTGAGATCAGCCAGCACTACGGATTCGAGCATGAACAAACGTATATCCGTGCATTTAAAAAAGCTTACGGGATTACGCCGGCACAATATCGCAAACAAGATAACGTTGATTTGAACATCCACTGCGAAAATAACCACGTCCATGATCACACCGCTCCAAGAGGGGTATATCTTCTCGCCGACCTATGTTCGCAAACCATCGATGAAGCTCATTGGACGCCTCAGTACCATTCGTTATATCGATAACGAGCTCTATCATGAAGCGAACACGGCGGGGAATCATTTTTTCGAACAAGATTTCCACCGTATTCAACATCAATTGGAGCCTGTTCGGTATATTGGTTTAACGAAAGAAATCGATAACACCTACAGTACGTATCTCACTTCCACGGAAGTGCACACCTTGGATCAAGTCTCTGAAGGCTGGGACTGGGACGAACTGCCTGCGAATCAATATGCGGTCTTCCGGTATGTATGCGACTTTCACCCAAGTACCATTACGATCGATCATCTCGATCAAATATGGACCTACATTGATGAATATTGGCAACATTATTCCGGTTATCAGATATCGGAGCCTTACTACTTCGAATCGATCGATCTTAACTTAGCACGCGAGGATTATGGAGAGATGGAAATCTATATTCCAGCCAGACAGGTGGCGCGTGAATAGGATGTAAAAGAGAACAAAGGGGAAGACCGAAGTCCTCCCCTTACCGCAATCCGATATCATGGAACCGATTGATTGATTCCTTCTATACGGCATATGCTTAATCACTTTCCATTTATAAGTTACGTTGATACAATTGGAATAACTAATTATTTGGGAAGACAGATTCCCAAGTTAATTGATCTTTGGAAGTTAATATTGTCCCAAAATACCCAATCCCAAGAACAATATCTTTGTCAGCATATATCCTTTTGACATCTGTATAGATCCCTTTCTCTATATGAAATTTCCAAATATCGAACGTGAATTTCTCATAAATTTGATCAATTGAAGGAGAGAATTCCCAATTTATTGCATCCTTTGAATACATAATCAGCCCATACTTCCCGCTTACTAAATATCTGTCACCTGTCCATGCGATCGACATGAAAGGTTTTGATAGAAACATATCCTTTTCTTGTGAACTCCAATTCATACCGTCTTTTGATGTATAAATGACACCCTTGGGTTCTGAAAATCTACCATCCCAACCCACTGCAATCCATTGTTTCTCACGATATATTAAATCACGAATATCCCCTTGAATATTACTGGAAGATGTCCATTGGTTTAAATCTTTTGAAGTGAAAATAAGATCATCTCCAGTAACTACATAACGATCCCCGTTCCAATATATAGCGTTTAGATCTGCATTTGATCTACTCGCATCTGCCTTATTTGAAATCAGATTCGTAACCTCGAATTTTCTAAGCTTCCAATTTATCCCGTCTGTTGATTGAACAATTATTTGATAAACATAATTCCGATTCTCAGCATCTGGTTTTATGATTTTTCCTATAGCTACATACTGCTTGCCGGTCCAAATGATATCTCTTAAAGAAACATTTGCATTCGTTATCGTTAAGCTAAGATCTTTTTTGGAGTAATTAGCGATATAACGTTTATTCACCATATCCTTCAAGGTCAAATTAACCTTGAATTTAACATTCTCCCATTTGTCTCCACCTACGGAACGAAGAATATTTCCCTTATCCCCTACTGCATAAAATGCACTCTTGTTACTTACGACAGCATTAATATTTTCTTTTTGGTTAATATTAACTTTCTCCCATTCCTCACCATCCACGCTCTTTACGATAGTACCTGATTCGCCCACTGCAATAAAGACGCCATTGTCAGCACGTGTAATGTCGTGAAGATTACCCACATCACCATTTTTAGATGAAGAAGCGAAAACAGACTGCGAAATTGCAAATAACATTACCATGCTTATTACTATAAATTTTTTACACATAAGTCCACTCCTACATTTTTCTATTTATTTCCTTATTCTTCTTTTATCGACATAACCCCTTTTCAATTCAATACATTTCATTCATTCGCCGTCTTTATGGATAACTAGAAAAAAAGGGAAGACCGAAGTCCTCCCCTTAGCGCAAACCGATATCATCGAACCGATTGTGAATCGTCTCTCGCATCAAGCGCTTGAGCGTTTGAACAGCATTCCGCTCTGCCGTCTGGGCATCTCGGAAGAGATCGATGAACGTGTTGATGGGGGCAAGGTCATCGCTTCGGTCCACGGCAACGAGCAACCGCACCGCTTCTCCCCACTGCTGTGCTACGACGCGATATTGCTCAGATGCGTCACACAGCTCCGGCCAATAACGTTCCAAGGCGGCGACATAGACGGCAATATCTTCTTTCGAAGCCGCGTAATAGGAGAGCACTTCCCTAACCCCTGTCAGATCATAGTTCCCCGTTCGAAATGCTTCGATCATCGCATCATAGGCCGCTTCACCGCAGGCATACTCGGCTTCAGGCAGCATCAGTTCATGCGTCTCCCATTTGAAAATCGCTTGGACCAATGATTCTTGATAAACTGCAATCTCATCCAATACGACATGACCTTCAAGAATTTGATAGTACCAATAAGGACTATCACCCTTGCCGAACTGCGCATAAGGGAGCACTCGATAACCTTTGACCTGCCCGTCCGAGATGTAGAGCATTTGCTGGTCTTCATCATACCCCGCTACGACCACGAACCGATCCTGCCAGATGGTGCAGCCGATCCCGCGGTCTAGAGATTTCCGAATATCGCTCAGCGCCTGCTTCTGATATAACGGAAACGTCGGTTCGAAATGGAATCCGGCAGCTGACGAGGCGGTAACCCCGATGAAGTCCGCAGCTAGAAAGTTCTCCGCTATCCAGTTATAGGCCGATGTGGATTCAGCTGTGAGTCTACAATCTACGGTAAATCGAAAAGCCGTTGCAGTCATCCCGGCGAGCATCGATTTCGAACAGGTGATCCACCCTTGATGCGTTAGGATCGCATGCAAGGCATCGATATAGCTGTTCGCACGCTGCGGCAACGTCAAATTTTCCAATAATACCTTCTGCAACACCATCCCTCCCTCTCTGTTCAACGTGGCGAATGGGCTCCCCATCTGGGAAGCGTGGTCCTCTTCAGATCAGGATACCGATCACTAATCACTTGGAAAAGGCGAATCGCCTGATCTTCTAGCACCTCCGCCACCCCAAATTCAGCGACGAGCACCGCGATTCGATCCGAATCAATCTGACGTACGCCTTGATTCTCCTGCATACAACACATCATGTTCGGAAGCATCTTCACAATCTCCTCGTAACAATTCTGCGCTCCCAGCAGCTCGGGCCACATCCCTTGGACATCTCTCAGATAATCTCGAATTTCCGTTCTTGAGACCGCATAAGCATCCAAAATATAGACCGCACCGCCTGCATCATACGCTCCGCCATGCAGCCCCTCCCGAAGAAAGGTGTAGGCAAGCTTACCTGAAGCGATGTCGGTGTTCGGCAATGTTTTATAAGGCGTATGCCAATCCTGGATCGCAAGCCGCAGTGATTCAAGAACCATATCCTGAAGCGCAATCGCTACCCGATCCCCGAAAGTTTCATAGTACCAGAACGGTGTGAAGTTCAGCCCAAAATTATCATACAATACGACCTGACTCTCCGCGTTCCATCCATCCTGGACAAAAAACACCTGATCCGCATCATCATACCCCTGAATCACCCCGAACTCGGGAATCCAATAGATGGCGCCTACCCCACGATCTAGACTTTGTTTGACGGCGATCACAGCTTGCTCTTGATACCATCGAAAAGTAGGATGCCTCGTTCGTCCTGCATCGGTCTCCGACAAGAGACCAAGATTTGTAACCGCCGGTTTATGCTCATTACCCCACTGCCCATAGGCAGATACCGAGAGAGGAAGAAGATGCTCATGGACTGACATTTTGAAAGCCATTCCGGTTAGTCCAGAGAGCATATATTTGGGACCTTGAAACAGCCCCGCCGCAGTTAAGATCGCATATAGACTATCGATATAGGATTTCGATTCACGTTGTAGACAGATATTATGTAAAAAGACGTTAGACACACCGGTTAATCTCCTTTCCGTTTATTCATGAAATCATCGCACACGATTCACTCATCACGTCTTAATCGATCGACTGTATCTTGACATCGGGCTAACAGTTTCTGTCGCAGCCATTTCGGAGATCGCAGCGACTCCCATGGTGATGTCAATAAATGCTGCAGGAATGCGTCAATATCATGGAACTCCACATCCATCGCTGCCTCATCTTGGGCGACAATGCGGTAACCGTGCCAAGAATCACCTAGATGTGGGCGAGTAAGAATGACGCGGGCGACAAAGGGTTTGCGACGCAGAGCTTGATGTCCTCCAACGCCATCCATATCCAAAGTCGAGCTAAGTTCGAATCGCTCCTTCAGCACCTGGATTTGCAGCAATTGATCGAGCCGAATCGTGCGCTGTGAACGCGCCGTTTCACAATAGACAACAACATAATCCGCGTTAAAGCGAGAGATAAATTTCAGCGGGTACATACGAGCATGTTGCGAACTGCCTGCATCGTCTAAATAAGTCACATCCACCTTCACAGCATCTTTGATCGCCTGTGACAACTTTTCAAAATGCTGAATTATTCGGGGATTCAACTCAAACTGCGGCAATCGGTTATTCATGTCGTAGGCTTCGTTATCCGTAAACCGATCGAGCACATGGGCGATGCGCTGCACCGTCTCCCCATTATCATAATCATATTGCCGATAGCGGTAAGCCAGATATTTCAGCACCTTCTGCTCTTCTTCCGTCATATAGAGGTGCGGCAGCACATACGTCTTATCCTCATAGCTGTAACCTCGATGCCGTGCGATATAGAGTAGTGGAGCTCGCAGGGACGCTGCCATATATTCAATATCACGCTGGGCCTGTCGCCGAGAGATCTCGAATTGTTCAGCGATATGACCGCTGTTCGGATACTTCCCCTCACGAATCCGTTGATCGAACCAGTGAATGCGATGCATATGGCTCAAGATTTCCCCTTCCTTCCTTTTGTTGTCAAAAACAAAGATAACTCTATTACATCACTCGGATATCTTGCTTGGCAAGCCCGAATCAATCGAAAAGCCCGTCCCCTTCGGGACGGGCCTCACTTATCTGCACGCATTAAATTAACACGGCGGAATCCACTCTGCTCTGTTCTGCTTTGGAGCACTTCTTACAGACGGTCACGGCTGTACCATCCGACTTCGTACGTGGATAGAGCAATTTAATTCTTGTGCTGCTGCAGACCGGACAAGTACCTCGACTGCGGGATGGGAGTCTCCACAAGGAGCGTCCTCTTTTTGGTTTTGACATGGCTATTAGGCCCCTTTTCTATTTTTTTCCATTATAAAATAACTCCTACGACATATGATGTCGTAGCACACCACGAATTGGAGAACATGAAAAAAAGCCCCTCGAAATGGGCTTAAGGGGATGTTCTGTCATCGAAATGATTTCACGAGTGCTTCATAGGCCGCTACAATCGCATGGAAGCTAGCAACGACATCCTTCGGATCTTGGTATTCAGCTTCGAACATAAAGGGGCCTTCATACCCGATATCCACGAGTGCTTGCAGCACTTCCGCCCAATTGACAATACCTCGACCTGGAATCCAGTGCTTCTCATCGATGCCATCATAGTCTGATACATGCAGCGTCTGAATACGAGATCCGACTGTTCGAATAAAATATTCTGGAGTTTCGCCTAGTAGATGATTCGTGTCGCAGCATACGACGGCTTCTGACGCATCTGCGATCAAAGCCAGAATCTCCTCTGCATGCTTCCCTAAGCAGGAGCGCGGAAGATCCTCCACTGCAAGACATAACCTCCGTTCTGCCGCCTTCCCACTCAAGATGCGAATGGAGTCACTCGCAGCCTCTAGACGGCCTGCATGCTCTTCATCACTGATCGGCTCGAAGCTGGGATGAATGACGACGCAGTTCGCTCCCCAGCCCTGTGCCCAATCCATAACTTGCACATTCGCTTCGACGATCGCCGCGCGGGCAACCTCATCGGTGAGTGAGATGTCCCATAGATCGCCGAACGGCAAATGGACCGACCAAATTTCAAGGCCTACTTCCTTCGCCGCCAATACCGCTTGATTGTAACGATCATAATTTTCTTGCTTCAGCGTCTCCGATAACGATTGATAATTATCCAAATTCAGTTCAATGCAATCGAATCCCGTTTCTTTCAGCGCTGTCAGCGAATGGGACTCTCGGTCCGACCAATACGTGCCTAGTCGCCACGATGCAGGTTGTACTGTTTGCATGATTACATTCCCTCCTTATACCGCAATGAAATGAAATATCGATTTGGAGTATATAGTTTTTAGTATATATTTCCATTTATCAAAATTCATTCAACATCCCCTATCCCATTCTCTATATTTAATAAGAAAAGGCCGATTTCACCCTCTTCCCAAGGCGCATCGGCTTGATCTAATCGTTCAATACGTCTATTCAGTCACGATTCGAATCACATGGGCAATCGGACAGGAGCCCTGTACGGCTTGTTCTGGCAGCACAACTTTTAACCCTGTATCTGTATGTGTGTAATCTAACACCTCACTATTATCGAACCATTGTACGTCCAAGACCGCTTCGTCATATGGAATGTGTATTTCTTGTTCCATTGCAGCATCTGCTGTCTTGTATAGCTTGAAGCAGAAGATCTCGCCGCCCTTCCGTGTGAACGCATATCCATCTCGGAAATAAGGCTCCGCAATCCGTGTGCCATATACAGCTTCACCGTATTGCGCCAGCCATGCGCCCAATTCCTTCATTCCCCGAATTGCGCCCTCAGGCAGTCTGCCATCCGGCTGCGGACCGACGTTTAATGCTAGATTCCCACCCTTAGACACAATTTCGAGCAGAAGATGTACGATCTCACGACCGGATTTGTAGGTATCCTCATATTTGAATGAAAATGACGTGCCCAACGTAATACAGCTCTCCCAAGGGATATGCATCGCCCGCTTCGGAATCGTCTGCTCTGGCGTAACTACATTCTCATACGGCCCTCCAACGGTACGATCCACAGCTAACAACCAAGGCTGATGCTCGCGCATTCGATCCACAATTTCATCCAGCCGAATGTCCTGCTTCCGCTCTCCACCGCGAACCCATCCCGCATCGAGCCACAACATATCAATGCGGCCGTAACGCGTCAGCAATTCTTCAATTTGGTCGTGCGTGAACTTCACGAATTTCTCCCATAGCCACGGATACTCGGTCGGATCATAGGATGGCCCCCGCCACATATGCTGCCCGCGTTCCATCCCAGGCGCCCAATAATATGGTGTGTTCCAGTCGGCTTTGGAGAAATAAGCCGATATCGCGAGACCTCTGCTGCGGAATGCATCAAAGATGTGCTTACATAAGTCCGCATATCGATGCGCATGAAAAGGCGTCTCTGATCCGGTAATCCGATAATCTGTTGTCCGTGTATCCCACATGCAGAAGCCGTCATGATGCTTGGTCGTGAAGGTCAAATATTTGAATCCGCCCTCCGCCGCAAGATCGGCCCATAACTCCGGTTGCACGCGAATCGGATTGAAGGTCTTATTCAAATCAACATATTCTCTTTTGAAGTTCTCCATATCTTCAGTCCAGTCCACGCCGCCACGGGACCAATCGCCATCTGCATCACTTAAAGCCCACGATTCGACTAATCCGAGTTGTGAATAAGGACCCCAGTGCATCATCAGGCCAATTTTCTGATCTTTGAACCATTCCAATCGCTCCAGCAGAACCGGGTCAGTCGGCTTCACCCATTCCGATTCAGCACTATAGTTATGAACTCCTTCTTCAACCTCCGATTCGTTCACAACGTTTTGATCTGATTCTAATGCATCCATTTGATACCCTCCCATAACTTCGCTTTAAGTTGAATTGAAATGTTGTGCATGCCCCCATTGTAGATCCCCACGTGTTAACCAACAACAAACAAGAATAACCCGGTTTAACCTTTTTCACTTGCCTATATAACAAGAAAAAGCAGCGATCCTCATCGCTGCTTTCACTGTTTTCTACTACCAAACTATTTTCAACAGAACTATACCAATTGGCTGAGCGCCTTTGCCTGCACTTCAAGCTTACCTGTCGCTTCACCAATCCCTGCAAAGACATCCACAGCGTACTGAATTTGTTCCCGGCTATCTTGAATGGCCGCTTGGGAGCTTTTCGTACTGACGTCAATCAGCTCGACTTGCTTGGAAATGCCTTCAACCGTGTCCTGTATCTCTTTCGCGGCTTCTTGAACCTGGTGCGCAAGCTTCCGTACTTCTGTCGCTACAACATTGAAGCCACGTCCATGTTCACCGGCATGCGCAGCTTCGATGGCTGCATTCAGAGCAAGAAGGTTCGTACGGGAGGCAAAATCATGTATCATTCGAACAATACCCCCAACAGCTTCTGTCCGCTGCTCCAAGTCTCGAAGAAAATCCAAATTGCTCTCATTCTCACGAACGACCCGTGAAATGGCCGATACCACTTGTCTACTACGATGAATTCCTTCTTCCGTCCGTTCCAATAATTCTTCCGCCATTTGATGCAGCTCACTCGTTACCCTGGCTGCAGCAGCTTCTCGTTCTGTAATATCTGTAGCAACTTTAAGAACCGCCACGACCTCTGCATTCTCATTATGTATCGGCATATACGTAGCTTCGAGACAAAGAATCCTCCCGTCTTTCGCCACGCGAATGATCTTCTCTTGAAATTTCTTACCTCGCCGTAAATTATCCCACAGCATATTGTACTCTGCGCTCTTTGCGAAGCTTGGTGTACAAAATTGACGATGATGAATGCCCTGTAACTCCGAAACCTGATATCCCATCGCCTGAGCAAAATGTTGATTCGCCCATAGAACCTCCCCCTGCACATTAAACTCGATCATAGCCAAGGATTGCTCTAATGCTGACAACACCGCTTCGACATCTAATACCTGCGTACTTTTATGGACCACACGTGTCTCTATACTCAAGCTTCATCTTCCTTTCCGTGCCGAATCAAACCGTTCTATTGATACGAAAAAACCTGGAATCCTCTAGGAATTCCAGGTTGCTTCATGTAATGCGGTCGGCGGGATTTGAACCCGCACACCCTATGGGCGCCACCCCCTCAAGATGGTGTGTCTGCCGTTCCACCACGACCGCATGTTACGAGGGATATAAAACTGGTGAGCCATGAAGGACTCGAACCTTCGACACCCTGATTAAAAGTCAGGTGCTCTACCAACTGAGCTAATGGCTCTTACTGACTGAACATGATGAGCTCAGTATAAGAAATGGTGACCCGTAGGGGATTCGAACCCCTGTTACCTCCGTGAAAGGGAGGTGTCTTAACCCCTTGACCAACGGGCCTTGCGTATTAATTTCGTTCACGATCTTCCGTGACAACAGAATTTATATTATCAGATATTCTTGGACATGGCAAGTGTTTTTTTTAACTTTTTTTCATGAACAGTCGATATGGTATAATTATTCCAATTCCAGGAGGTGTACAAGCATCATGCTAATTTACAATCAAGCAACACACCAAGTCTCAAAAGCCCCCCTCCGCATGCCGGAGGACCACGAAATCGTATGGATTAATATGATTCAACCTTCGAGTGAAGAGATTCACCATGTGCTCCAAAATATGTTCAATTGCCACCCGCTATTGATTGAAGACTGTATCAAACAGAACCAACGTCCCAAGATCGATCAATATCGCGATAATGTACTCATCACATTCTATACGCTAGTGAACCCACTCAAGCTGATTGAACTCGATATTGTCATCGGTGCGAATTACATTATTACCATTTGTCAGACACCACTGCCCTTGCTGCACGAGCTATACGAGAAGCTTCAACAAATTGAAGGACGAATCGACCATACCGGTCGGATTCTGTACTTCATTCTCGATCGATGCGTAGACCAATTCGTAGATAGCATCTCTGTCATTGAAAATAAGTTGGAGAGTTACGAAGAAGCCGTGTACAAGGACCCCTATGTCCGTATATCGCAGCAGGTCTTCAAACAAAAGCGCGCGCTCCATCATATCCGCCAAGTGCTCGCTGATCAGAAGACCTTGATCAGCACGATCAGCCACCGTCAGTTCCCTTATACGAAGGAAGAATCGAACGCCTACTATATGGACATATACGACCATATCTCCCGGGCAATTGATTCGATTGATATCTACCGTGAATCGCTTAACAGCCTGGTGGAAATGCAGATGAGTATGAAATCTGACCGGATGAATGAGATCATGAAGACGTTGACGATTTTCAGCGCCATTTTCCTGCCTCTCATGTTCATGTCCAGCTTATACGGCATGAATTTCGAATATATGCCCGAATTGAAGTTCAAGCTCAGCTACCCGATTATTCTCATCATCATGGCGATCATTGCCGGAAGCCTCTATATTTATTTCAAAAGAAAGAAATGGCTCTAACTGCCGGCCCGTTCCTTCAACTTATCATTGAGCGTCTCCCACAGATAGAACGTGACATAACTGGACCACGGAGCCCAAGCGGCTCCGATCCGACGCACTTCCGCTTCGGTCGGTTTGTCCTCCATCCCGTAGAGCTTCTTCACCCCATTGCGAAGACCGATGTCGGCTGCAGGCAGCAGATCCGTCCGCCCCATTCCGAACATCAGGAAGCATTCAACGGTCCAACGTCCAATCCCGCGCAGACGACTAAGCTCCGTAACAATCTCATCATTTGTCTTCGTGAAGAGTCCATTCAAATCAATCTGTCCCTCTGCCACCAATCGTGCAAAATCAATAACGTACTCTGCTTTACGCTGGCTATACTGCAATTCGCGAAGCTGACCGTAATCAAGACGCGCCACATCTTGTGCCGAAGGAAACACAGGCAGCTCTAGCCCCTCCCACATGACGGGTTTCGCTGTCAGCTCCATCAGTCGCCGATTAAGCGTCGATGCGAACGCCAAATTCAACTGCTGTCCAATAATCGTCTTCGTCATGCATTCGAACAAGTCTGCTTCAAGAATGAATCGTAAGCCGTAGAAGCGTTCCACTAAAGGTTGATATAGCACATCCGCTGCCATCTGATCGTAGAAAGATTGGATATCCAAATCCGCCGATAACATAACACGAATGTATTGCTTGAACCCCTCCACATCGTTGATATGTCTAAGCCCCTCCCCATACAACGCAATTTGCAGCTTCGGGTTCTCGATACTTCCAATCGAATCGACCGCAAGCACAAGAACCTGATCATCGAACCGGATCGTTCGCAATAGTCGATCACCCTGGAAGCGGAACATTTCGTGATTCACACCTTGCACACGACGTATCATTTTGCCAAAATCATAAGGCGCACGGGGTTCCATTTCGTACATCAATCTATCCATTCATACGAACCGCCTTTCAAATTTACAGAATAATAATCCAATGCATGAGAATCCTCCGTCCAAGGTATCTTATAGGATGGATTCAATAAACAACGAGGAGGCACACCACATGGCTAAACCAGATGACCGTTCTGATAACGCAGAGAAAATTCAAAACGCAATTCAGAACACCAAACAGAACATGGAAGAGACGAATCAATATCTCGACGAGCATGCCGACGAGATTTCCAGCAAGGAGAACCGTCAGTTAGAGCATAAAAATGAGAAGCGTAAAGCCGCGATCCGTGGACTGGCTGATGAGCTGCAAGACGAACAATAATGAGCGTATGAAAAATACCCCCACAAAGTGATGGATTGGCTTCGAGGTGATTCAGGTACTTTGCGGGGAAGCGAAACTTTATCAATTCTAATGAAAAAAAGAGCCTTCACAGGCTCTTTCTAATTGTTATGTATGGCGGAGAGAGAGGGATTCGAACCCTCGCACCGCTTACGCAGTCTAACCCCTTAGCAGAGGGTCCCCTTATAGCCACTTGGGTATCTCTCCAGATAAGAATGGCTCCCCGAACAGGACTCGAACCTGTGACAACTCGATTAACAGTCGAGTGCTCTACCAACTGAGCTATCAGGGAATATTCAAAAGTGACATGATTTAATTTATCACGAAATGTAAGCGAAGTCAAGTCACTTCAAGCAAAAAAAGTTCAAGCCTCCCTCTACACTTTCCACAAGCATATTTTCGCGGATCCATACGCCGTTTGCGCTTATACGACATCCCGCATCGTCCACATCGCAGCTCATAGCGATAGGGCTCAACACGTCGCTTTGGCTTCATTGTCGTCGGCAGATGACTGCAGAATCGACTCCCGCCAACCTGCTCGAGTAAAGTCTTAAACTCTGCATCTCGATGCTGATAACCTCGCTTCTGAATATGCAGATGATAGTGGCATAATTCATGCTTAATAATCTTTTCAACCTCATCCACTCCATGGGCCTCCAGTTGATGGGGATTGATCTCAATATCATGGCTCTTCAGAAAATAACGCCCGCCCGTCGAACGCAGCCTGGGGTTGAATCTGGCGCGATGCCGGAATGGGATCCCGAAAAACTCTAATGAAATGCGTTCAATCCAAGCTTGTAATTCCGCGTCATCCACTGTCCATCTCCCCTTCCAATGCTCGTCCGCCAACTCTTAAATTGTAACGCCTACTTAGGCTGCACTGTCAAGTAGTGATTGCTTTGAATTCTCTGGATATCCCCTATGCGATGGCAGCTCGCCGGATCAATTATCACGTAAGAATGGCGGATATACCGATCAGCGCCGTCAATCCAAATGCCTGTATTTCCGAGTCATTCTACCGTCCTTTTCCCTTCCGCATGCCCTCCCTATAATGCTTGAATTGTAACGCCTACTTAGGCTACACTGTCAATTAGGATCGTAAATTGAGGGGAGATTTACTACAAATGTCGAAGATGCGTTACATCATTCTACAGCATGAGAGCAGCCTTGAATTTATCGAGATGCCTAGCGATTATGCTTATCAACTTAGTGCATTGAATCTACGCCTGAACAAAGAAGTAAGCAAACTTACCGCCGAAGAGGTTCCCGTTCTTCCATTAGCGATTGCAGAATGCGATTCGCTGGAGCTGCTGCAAGAGACTTCAAAAATCGAGGGCGGCCTTGATTATTTGAATCGTCTGGAGCAATCCTTCGCATCCATTCAAGAGAAGAGCTATCCGCTCATCTCGCTGCTTACGGAAATCCGCGCCTTGCAAGCGCAATTAGAACAATGGTACGAAGAGGAAGCATAAAAGTACCCCACAAAGTGGAGCAATGGCTTCGAAGCGGAATCAGGTACTTTGCGGGGACCCCGGGAACATACAAAACAACTCACAAATTGAGGCCTTGGCTGTGATGTCAATTCAGTTGCTTTGCGGGGACCACAAAGGCATATAAGTTTTATTCCTTGTCATCTGCAACAGGACGTGCACAGGATCGCCTTTCCGCCCATATGGTAATATTACACCAGGTTTGGGAGGAGGAAGGGCAATGCCGCAATGGCTGTGCAATCAACTCATGAAAGCCTTCCACAAGAAAGACCGTCGGCAAATCAAGTTATTAAATGATTGTTGGTTCTTCTATTCACGAAGATCCATGTCCACTCACGAAGAGACGCAAGCATAAGCGACTTCGTCGTCCTTGTAAGGACGGGAAGCGTTTAAGCGAGACATATAAGAACAGTTTATTCGTGAAACTAATAAATTCTTATATTTTCGAAAATGCAACAGGGTAGCGCCCAGGACATCATCAACTGAAGTCCCACGGGCCGCTACCCTGTTTTATGCTATAAGCGCTCTGTAATGGTTAAGATGGCTTGCGCATCGTTAACCCAACACGCCCCTTCTTCTCATCCACATGAAGTACCCATACTGTCACATTATCTCCGACCGAGACCACGTCCATCGGATGCTTCACGAACTTGTCGCTGAGCTGTGAAATATGGACAAGCCCGTCGTTCTTGATTCCAATATCCACGAAGGCTCCGAAGTCGATTACATTACGAACCGTTCCGTGCAACTCCATCCCTGGCGTTAGATCTTCCAGCTTGAGTACGTCCGTACGGAAAATCGGCGGCGGCAGCTCCTCACGTGGATCACGGCCTGGACGCTGCAAGCTGTCTAGAATATCACGGAGCGTCGGAACCCCAACCCCAAGCTGATCCGCTACACCCGAGGGATCAACGGTCGAGAGCGCCGCTGCAAGTTCCTTCGAGCCCACTTGATCAAGTTCATAACGCAGCTCTTTGAACAATTGATCCACGACATTGTAGGATTCCGGGTGAATCGGCGTCCGATCGAGTGGATTCTCTCCATCACTAATTCGCATGAAGCCAATACACTGCTCATACGTCTTCGCCCCGAGACGTGGTACCTTCTGCAATTGCTTCCGTGAGGTGAATTTGCCATTCTCTTCGCGATACTTCACGATATTCTTCGCAATCGTGCTGTTCACGCCTGCCACGTACGACAGGAGGGACGGTGACGCTGTATTCACATCGACGCCTACGTGGTTCACGGCCGACTCGACGACTGCGCCTAAGCTCTCTTCTAATCGTTTCTGCGTTACATCATGCTGATATTGTCCAACCCCAATTGCCTTCGGATCAATCTTCACCAATTCCGCGAGCGGATCTTGCATCCGGCGTGCAATCGATACGGCGCTGCGCTCAGCGACATCCAGATCTGGGAACTCTTCCTGGGCAATCTTCGATGCGGAATACACGCTGGCACCCGCTTCACTAACGATCAGATATTGCAATCCGCGTCCTTTATTCTTGCTCATCACATCTACAACGAACTGCTCCGTCTCCCGCGATGCCGTGCCGTTGCCAATGACAATAAGCTCAATGTCATATTTGCTAATCAATCGGTTGAAGATGGCCTCGGCTTCAGCTACTTTATTGTTCGGCGCTGTAGGGTACGTCACCGCTACCTCGAGCAGCTTGCCCGTCTCATCCACGACAGCTAGCTTGCAGCCAGTCCGGAATGCCGGATCGACACCTAACACGCACTTCCCTTTTACTGGGGGTTGTAAGAGCAGATTCCGAAGGTTGCCTGCGAAGATCTGAATCGCCTGTTCCTCCGCCTTCACCGTTAATTCATTACGAACCTCACGCTCGATCGAAGGTGCAATGAGACGCTTATAAGCATCCTCAATGACCACCATCAATATGTCTTGAACGACGGAGGCACCTCGAATTACTTGTTTGCCTATATATTGATGTATACGATCTGTCTGTACATCAATCGATACTTTGAGGATATCTTCTCGTTCTCCACGGTTAATCGCGAGTGTACGGTGGGGCGGAAGCTTCTTGATCGGTTCCTGATAGGCATAATACATCTCATAGACCGATTCCAGCGCCGCATCCTTCGTTTCCGAACGAAGGAGTCCTTGATCCACTGTGTATTGACGCACCCACGCTCGAATTTTCGCATCATCCGCAATGATTTCTGCCAGGATATCCATTGCGCCTTGTAATGCTTCCTCTGCTCTTGCTACCCCTTTTTCGGCGTCTACGTATGCAGCAGCCTCTTGCAGGGCATCCCCTTGTTTCGGCTGTGCCCAAATCCATGCAGACAAAGGCTCTAGCCCTTTCTCCTTCGCCACACTCGCTCTCGTCTTCCGCTTCTGACGGTATGGACGATACAAATCTTCAACCTCTTGCAGCTTCTCTGCGCTTACAATCGCCTTCTGCAGCTCTTCCGTCAACTTCCCTTGCTCATCAATGATACGGATCACTTCACGCTTCCGCTCTTCTAAGTTACGCAAATAATTCAGTCGTTCTTCAATGGAGCGAAGCTGATTCTCATCCAGCTCTCCCGTCATTTCTTTTCGGTAACGTGCTATGAACGGGATTGTATTCCCTTCGTCAAGCAATTGGACGGTCGTCCGCACCTGCTTCAGCGCGAGCCCAATCTCCTTCGCCATCTGCTTCATTATACGTTCGAGTTCCGCGGCTTTCATTGCTCCTTCTGCTGTTCCAGCCACCGCTGTCTGTTCCGTCATTCACAATCCCTCACTTTGTTAACATACTTCTTCTATTGTCTCAAAATGACAAAAAAAAACAAGGGCTCGAAGAACCCTCGCAAGTCTAGTACTTCAAAATTCGATTAATCCGATGCTGATCTGGAGACCATCGTCTACCTTGCGCATCGTTTCCTCATCAAGATGAGTGATTTTATCGGTAAGCCGCTGCTTATCGATGGTTCGAATCTGTTCGAGCAAAATAACAGAGTCCCTGTCAAATCCGTGGGTCTCTGCATCAATTTCCACATGCGTCGGCAGCTTTGCCTTCTGAATTTGCGCTGTAATAGCCGCGACGATGACGGTTGGGCTGAAGCGATTGCCGATGTCATTCTGGATAATCAATACAGGTCTTACCCCACCTTGCTCCGAACCGACGACAGGCGAGAGATCCGCAAAAAATACGTCGCCACGCTTCACTATCAATGGTTACACCCCGCTCACTAGACGACCAAGAGTGCCCTCCGCATCTTCCTCCGCGTAAAATGCTTCCGATGCCATGGTCAAATTAATTTTGGCCATCTCCATATAGCCACGTTGCATCGATTCCCGAATATACCGTTTCTTCCGATCCATTAAATACAACTTCATTGCTTGCCGAATAAATTCACTTCGGTTGGAATTTTCCTTTGCCACGATCCCATCCACTTCTTGCAGCAGATTGTCCGGCAGACTGATCATGATCCTTTTCGTGTTCTGAACATTGGACACTTTTACTCGCACCCCCACAAACTTTCAACAACAATTAATACCAGTATGTCGATAACCGAGGAAATTTATACAAAAGAATATATATGCTTGATATATACCAAGTATGATCACTGGATTAGCATATGCCCGCGAATCGGGTGTTATCGGCTGCTATACTCATGTACTTATTCGAGAATAGGATGCGAAAACCCTTTAAATACGACAATGAAATTATTGGTAAATATTGCTGTAGTTCACTTTTATATCAATCGATTGTCAATTTCGACTGGCACACCGTCACGCATATAGATACGCGGTACACGATTGGCCAGCATACAGATGATCTCATAGTTGATAGTACCTGTATGTACTGCAATTTCTTCAACACGAATCTGTTCTTCGCCTTGTGAGCCGATCAGGACAACCTCTTCCCCAGCCTGAATCTCCTCTGCATCAGCTTCCAGATTGCTTAACTGCACCATGCATTGATCCATACAAATCGTACCTACGACAGGTACACGTTGACCTCGGATCAATACTTCCACTTTACCGCTCATCATGCGTGAAAATCCGTCAGCATAACCGACAGGCAACGTTCCGATGCACTCATCTTCCTGCTCGGTGATATATCGTTTGCCATAACTAATCCCGATATCTTTCGGCAGCCGTTTCACTCGTGTGAGTCTCGTCCGCACCGTCATTATCGGCTCGAGCTCTACCCGCTCCTTGAGCACTTCTTCGGAAGGATAAAGTCCGTATAAGCTAATTCCTAGACGCAGCATATTACCTGTCAATTCAGGCAGATCAATCCCTGTTGCACTATTCCCTGTATGAATGATGGGAAGCGTGATGCCGCGCTCTTGCAACATATCAACCGTTGCTTGAAAACGCCGATGCTGCCCCATTGTATATTCCTTATCTACCTCGTCTGCACAGGAGAAATGTGTGTACATGCCTTCGACTTCAACCTGCGGCAAAGCAAGCATCTGTTCCACAAAATCTGCTGCTTCCTTACCATATAAAAGTCCGAGTCTGCCCATTCCTGAGTCCACTTTGATGTGAACCTTAAGCTGCTGTGGGTCTTGAGGTAAGGCTGCAATTGCCGCTGCAACCTCTTCACTGAACACGGTTAGTGTAACACCATGTTGTCTTGCAACAGCAACCCCTTCGGGGCCTGTATATCCTAGGACGAGTATTGGCGTCTGTATTCCTGCATCACGCAGTTGAAGGGCTTCATCCAAAAACGCTACGCTCAAATAATCGATACCGAGCCGCTCCGCTTCGCGTGAAACGCCAACCGCTCCATGTCCGTACGCATTCGCTTTGACACAAGCGAGAAGCTTCGTGTCTGCTGGAATCAAGCTGCGGAATGCCTCGATGTTATGCTGCAATGCGTTTAATGAAATCTCAGCCCGTGTCGGGCGATAATATGAATTCAATAACTCCACCTTCTCTTCAAGCGTCACTAAGTCCGATTCTAATACACATTATTTAATCCTAACGGCCTGGAACTGTCAATGCAATGCACTTAATCATGGGATATAATATATATTTTTCCAATTGAATAGGTTCAAAAAGAAAAAGCTGTGCTTCGGGCATTGGTTTACCCTTCACACAGCTTCATCCTATAAGGTTCTTATTTACCCGATTGGTCGATCAAGGAAGTTGCAATGCTGACCATCTCGGGCTGCGGCAGGTCTGCACTGGAGAGACGGTATTCGATACCTTCATCCGTCATCCAAGTTAATGTGCGCTGTTCTGTGCCTGTCAGATGACCAATCGTGAAACCAAGGTCCACGCTCTCGCCGTCCATAATCGCCACTTTACGATCTTGAGGTCTAGATTCGCGAAGGCTGAAGTTATAATCGCCTGAATATCTGAGAAGCACGGCATAATCTGGCGCTTCCGAAATTTCTTTGGCATCCTGCAGCGTCACATTTGCTGGAATATAACCTGGCTCAATCATACCGAATGGACCCAAATCTTGTGTTGGTTCAGTCGTTGTCTCCTTGCTCGGCTCCGTGGATGGTTCTCCTTCCTTCGTGGAAGCTGCAGGATCACCCTTCTCGGTTACTTCACCCGTCGTAGGCAAGACCTCGATGTTCATGCCTGTTGTCATGTTGCGCTGCATCTCGAAGGAATCCTTCTCGAATTTCGCATTGAAATCGAATTGGTCGAATTTCACCTCGACGACGACATTCGAATTTGCATCGGTCACTTGAACTTGTTTAGGCGCATACGTCTCTTTATTTAACCAAATCTTCTGGCGAACCAGTGCACTCGTCTGATAATTCGCTAGCACATCGAACACGTAAGATTCTTTCTCCGATGCGAACTGGCGCGTATTGTCTTGAAGGATGCTATGTACCAAGGTTTGGTAAAGGTAGACCTGACCTTGTTTCTCCGGCCAATCGCTCTGGAAGCGGAAGCTCTTGTTCAAGCTAGGCGTCAAGACGAACACGCCTTCATCGTTGCGCAAGACGATTTGAGTAATATCTTTCTTGGCATTTTTGAGCGCAATGCGGTAGTACGATGGATTCTGATACCACACTTCAACCTGATACTCCTGCGGCTGCTGTCCCGTATGCAGTGTCATCGTACCTAATCCTTGATAACTCGATAGTTTGCTGACCACATGATCCAAATCCTTGACAATCGCTGCTGCATCTTTTGTCCCACACCCTGATAGCAAAAATGTTACACACATCACTATGGCCGTTATCCATGTGATCCGACGCATGAAATCATCCCCTCTGCACAATTGTTAATTCATTGATACATGTCTATGAGAGACCTTGGCCAATTATGCAGACTAGCATGACAAGCGTGACAACCTCTTTGGAGAGCTTGTCCGGGGGATTGGGCTGGTGGTGTGGGCGGCGGCGAGGGAAATAACTGTTTTTTAGCAGTTATTTCGGACGGGACGCAGCATGGAGTGCCATTTAACTGCATTTGTGCAGTTATTTAACGCGTTCCGCGGCCGCTCGGGCTATTTAGCTCCATTTGTGCAGTTATTTCGCTCGTTCCACCGCTGGTCGGGCTATTTAGCTGCATTTGTGCAGTTATTTCACGCCATTCGGGACATTTAACTGCATTTGTGCAGTTATTTAACTCGTTCCGCGGCCAGTTGGGCTATTTAACTGCATTTGTGCAGTTATTTAACCTCGTTCCACCGCCGCTCGGGCCTAATAACTGCATTTGTGCAGTTATTTCGCTCGTTCCGCGGCCGCTCAGGCCATTTAACTGCATTTGTGCAGTTATTTCACTCGTTCCGCCGCCAGTCGGGCCATTTAACTGCATTTGCGCAGTTATTTCGCTCTTTCCGCAGCCGTTCGGGCCATTTAACTAGATTTGTGCAGTTATTTCTCTCGTTCCGCAGCCGCTCGGGCCATTTAACTGCATTTGTGCAGTTATTTCGCTCGTTCCGCAGCCGCTCGGGCCATTTAACTGCATTTGTGCAGTTATTTAGCTCATTCCGCTGCCGATCGGGCTAATTAACTGCATTTACTCCAAGGCCCCCTAATTAAATTGGAGTCTCCCTACCCAAATAATTTAGAATAGAAATAAGGGAGATGATTTGGTATGGGTGGTAAGAGGCTGAAAGAGGAAATACGTATGAAAATTGTTCGAGAGGCGCTATCTGGTATTAAGGTTGGGGTGCTCGCCCGCATGTACGACGTCCATCCTGAAACCATTCGTTTATGGGTTAGAGATCACCGTGACACCATTCCACCAGAGGAGATACCTGTGACAGACGAGCACTTGCAAGAGCTCCAGCGACTGCAGGAAGTGGAAGAACGTTACGAAAAAGCGGTTAAGGTTCTTGGTGAGAAGGAGCTCGAGATCGAGATTCTTCGTGAGTTACTAAAAAAGAAAAACCCTGCTTATCCGAAAAATTTGAAGTAGCAGAACCATTCATTAAGCGGGGTGAAAGAGCAGCATTGGTTCTGCGTATCCTTGGTATCTCAGAATCCACTTATTACGATCGTAAAAAGAGAGCTGTTAATCCAGGGCCGGAACGTTCCACAAAAAGCCGGAGAGGCCGCCCAGTACCTGGATGTTCTTATACGTTTACGGGTGAGGTAGTGAGTGATGAACAAATTAATGAATGGCTGCTTGAGCTCATCGAGGGCGAAGAGCATGTTTATGGCTACAAGCTTCTTGCGCAGTGCATTCGTGACCAACATAACGTTAAGTTGAATAAAAAGAAGTCGTATCGTCTATGTAAAGAGCTAGGCATTCTCCAAAAACCGCGGGAGCGAGTACAGACGCACCCACGCAGACTGCCGAAGAACCAAGTAGTAACAGGATCCAACCAATTGTGGCAAATGGATATTAAGTACGGCTACGCCATCAAACAGAAGCGTTTCTTTTTTATGCTCAGCATCATCGATGTGTTTGATCGCGTCGTTGTTGGACAGTACAAGGGGCGGGTATGTGAGGCAAAGCTTGCCGTCCAAACGCTTTGTTATGCACTACAGAGTCGAGTTATACCGGATGAAGAGAAGCCTGTGATCCGCACAGATAATGGACCGCAATTTGTCAGCAAACTGTTTGGAGACATGTGTGAGTGCCTGGACATCGTCCATGAACGCATCCCACCACGGACGCCTAATATGAATGCTTATATTGAGTCGTTCCACAGCCTGTTAGAGCGCGATATATTCAGTAAAAGAGAGTTCATGACCTTTGAAGAGGCTTGTGAGGCACTCGATAAGTACATGGATTTCTACAATAACCGTAAAATGCACGGTAGCTTGAAGAGGATGCCTCCAACGGTATTTTCTAAGTGGGTCAAGACGCTGGAGGACTCCTCGGCATTTCATAAAGCGATGTAATGGCTCGAAATAAAGAGCTATGCTACGAATGAGTAATTTTTGTAGGGCAAGACTCCGGATTTAGGGGGCCTAGCCGTTTATGCAGTTAATTCACGCTCACCACATCACCTCATTCAACGATTTTGCGGCTAAACCGTACTTCGTCACTCTGATCCCATCCCTGCTTCGTACTGGGGTGAGCCAACCTTGCGCGCAGAGACCTCGCAGAACGCTTACTGCTGTGCGGTGGTTCAGATGCAATTGTGTTTCAATATCCTTCGGCCGAATCGGCCGTGCCAGCTGAAACGCCAATCGAATCACCTCTCTCTCAGCCCGCATCGCAAGATCATTCGATTCCACAACTGCATGGTATCGACTGAGGATCATGCGCAACAAAGTCATACATAGCTCAGGTCGATCTGCCACATCATCATAGGCGAATGATATAATGCGATACCCCATCGCTTGCAGAAATGTCTCCCGATTCAGTTCGTGACAGTATCGTTTACGATCCATATCCCTAACATGAGGGCCAAACCCCTTAATCTCAATGATCATTTTCAGCTCGCCTATGATCCAAGCAAAATCCGCGAAATACGACCTTCCCCTCCAATCCATCACTTCATACTCCGGATGTAGATTCTCTAGATTCCCTAATATAGGCCACCATACCTGGCGCAAAAAGAGCTCTTCTCCATGCTGATGCCCGCGTTCCAATCGCCCTTTTCGCTCGCCCGATCGTCGTCTCAGATGTGAGTTCAGCCAAACCTCATGCGCTTTTTCAAAATCCAATTTCCATCATCTCCGCTTCTGTACACAACAAAAAAAAAAAAAACGCCCCTGACCTTATCAATCGATAAGCAGAGACGTTCTTCGTCATGTCTTTCATATTTCATTCTTAAATGTGATCTTGATTTCTTTCATCATACCTGCCACACAACATCATTTCAACTACCCACTTACTGCGGCCTACTCCTTCGGTACCAACTGATAGATGTCCCCATTCTCTAAGCAGTCAATCAATCGATTCAACCAGGTGTAGTACCGAACCGCACCCTCCATCTTCCGCTTGTCCACTTCGAGAACACCGCGAATAGCCGTATCTTCAGGAATCTCCCGCATCATCCGACTGATCTCCTCAATCGAACGCCGAATGATCTGGATGTTCGTCTCCACCGCTTTGCGCCACTCGATGGCAAAATAGTCCGTAAACGTCTGGTACCAATCATATTCCACCTCATAGAGGTCCTTGCGGGAGCCTTTCTCCCACACTTTATTCACCATATTCAAATCAAGCAGCGTACGCATACTGGTACTCATGCTTGTTTTACTCATACTCATTTCCCGACCCATCTCATCGAGGGTCATCGGCTTGTCCGCGAAAAAAAGAAGGCCGTACAAATGCCCGGTAGATAACGTAACGCCGTATAAATCCATATTACGCCCGATCGCCTCGATGACACGTTTGCGTACGCGAAGCACAGCGCTTTGTTCCTCTTGACTTAACTGGTCCAAGCTCATTGCTTGTAACCTCCTATTCTCAATCCATCATAAAGCAGGCTCCGTTCTCCGTCCTGCAATGATCTCGCTACATTATTATGAATGATATTGGTAATTATAGTTATACCGTACTGTTTGTGATTTATGCCAAACGGCAGATCATTGTCTATTTTAAGGAAAGGGAAATTAAATGTAAAGGACCGCAAGTGTGCATTAGATCAAGAAAAATCAGGGAATATCAAGCAAGTATACTTTGTACAGTTTTTTCTGTACATACCAAATATACAGAATTTACGGTTGATCAATTGTGACTATCTCTGTTACAATGGGTAGCACATTATACATGCACCGAAGCTACCTATCAACTCAAAGGGGTGAATCGTATGGCTATATTAGAAATTAAAGATGTGATTAAACTGTTCGGACCTAACCAGGAGCAAGGCGTTGCTCTCCTGAAGCAAGGCTATACCAAACAACAGCTTGCCAAAGAAAAGCAGATTACGGTCGGGGTTAATCGCGTCAATCTCGATATTCAGCAAGGTGAAATCTTCGTCATTATGGGTCTCTCCGGTAGTGGTAAATCGACGCTCGTACGGATGTTCAACCGTCTTATCGAGCCGACATCCGGTCAAATCCTCGTGCATGGCAAAGACCTGATGAAGATGAACAAAGAACAACTCCGCCATGTTCGCCGCAAGACGATCAGCATGGTATTCCAGAAATTCGCACTCTTTCCGCATCGCTCCGTCATAGAGAATGTGGAGTATGGGCTAGAAATCCAGAAGGTCGATAAAAAGACACGTCGAGAAAAAGCATTACAATCATTAGAACTCGTCGGTCTTAAAGGTTGGGGAGACAAGAAGCCCGATGAGCTCAGCGGCGGGATGCAGCAGCGTGTCGGTCTCGCACGGGCGCTCGCCAACGATCCCGAAGTGCTGCTCATGGATGAAGCCTTCAGCGCGCTTGATCCCCTCATCCGCCGGGATATGCAAGATGAGCTGCTGGAGCTGCAGTTACGAATGAAAAAGACGATTATCTTCATCACGCATGACCTTGATGAGGCCTTGCGTATCGGAGATCGGATTGCGCTCATGCGCGAAGGTTCGGTCGTCCAAGTCGGTACGCCCGAGGAAATTCTGATGCAGCCGGCGAACCGGTTCGTAGAACGTTTCGTAGAAGATGTAGACTTGTCCAAAGTCTTAACCGCCTCCCATGTGATGCGACGTCCCGAGACAATCACGCTCGATCGGGGTCCAAGAACGGCACTACAGCTCATGCGTGAACGCGGTATCTCCAACCTCTTCGTCATTGACCGCTCCAAGCATTTGCTCGGCGTCATTACGGCCGAAGATGCGTCGAACGCTTATAAGCATCATCAGTCTCTCCAAGATATTCTGATCACCGACGGCCCGAAGGTCACGCCTGAACGCTTGATTGGCGAGTTATTCGAAATTACCAGCTCTGCGAAAGTACCGCTGGCCGTTGTAGACAGTGATAACCGATTGCTCGGCGTCATTGTCCGTGGGGCGCTTCTCGGTGCATTAGCCGGCGATTTCGACTTAAAGGAGGTGACCGATCATGCCTAAAATTCCTATTGCGGAGTGGGTGCAGAGTCTTGTGGAATGGATGAGCGATCATCTCTCCGTTCTATTCGATGCCATCTCACTCATCATTGCAACCGTCGTCGATTTTATTGCGTGGCTGTTCTTGCTCCCGCATCCGATTATTTTCATTCTCATTCTAGGGGTCATTGCGTACTGGGCTGGCCGCATCCCGCTCGCACTTTTCTCCATGGTCGGATTCCTATTGATCTATAACCTGGACTATTGGACTCAAACGATGGATAGTCTCGCCCTTGTCATTACGTCCGGGCTCGTCTCTATTTTACTTGGGGTACCGATCGGCATTCTAACAGCCTACAATCGTACAGCATCTCGCATTATCATTCCGATTCTGGATTTCATGCAGACGATGCCTGCCTTTGTATACTTACTGCCTGCGGTTACCTTTTTCAGCCTTGGCGTCGTGCCTGGGGTTATTGCATCGGTTATCTTCTCCATCCCCCCTACCATTCGGTTAACGCAGCTTGGTATCAAGCAAGTACCGGAGGAACTGGTCGAGGCATCGAATGCCTTTGGATCGACTGCATTTCAGAAGTTATTCAAGGTTCAATTGCCTTTGGCGATGCCAACGCTCATGGCAGGCGTGAACCAGACCATCATGCTCTCGCTATCTATGGTCGTTATTGCATCCATGATCGGAGCACAAGGGATCGGAGCGGAAGTCTATCGCGCCGTTACGCAGCTCCAGATCGGTAAAGGCTTCGAGGCTGGTCTTGTCGTTGTTGTTCTAGCGATTGTGCTCGACCGTCTGAGTCAGAATATATTCAAGACGAAGAAGAGATAAGTACGCTCTTCCTATTCGCGAAAGGAGTGAACAGACATGCGCAATTTAAAAACGATCCAAGTCGTTCTGGTTAGTCTCCTGATGGTCACATTGCTATCGGGTTGTCTTAATCCAGACCGACGAACATTAGGTGAGACTATACCGAAGAGCAATAAATCAATAACTTCCGATGAATCCGTAGGGGCACAGACGAACTATCAGATTATTGGAATTGATCCCGGTGCAGGGATTATGAAGGCGGCGCATAAAGCCCTCCAGGATTATCAATTAACGGATTGGAGTCTTGTGGAAGGATCAGGTGCAGCCATGACTGCTACGCTTGATAAAGCCATTAAGCAGCAAAGCCCCATCATTATTACGGGATGGACACCGCATTGGATGTTCTCGAAATATGAGCTCAAATATTTGGAGGATCCAAAAAAATCTTTCGGAGAAGCGGAAGAAATCCATACCATTGCCCGTAAAGGCTTAAAGAAGGATCACCCTGTCGCGTATACCTTTCTGGATCGATTCGAATGGACACCGGAAGAGATGGGTCAGATCATGACTGCCATTCAAGAAGGGGTCTCACCTGCTGACGCAGCAAAAAAATGGGCCGAAGCCAATCCAGGGCGCATTAAACCATGGATTGAAGGGCTTCAGCCGGTCAAAGGCGATTCGATAAAAATCGGATATGTCGCATGGGATTCAGAGATTGCCAGCACAAATCTACTCAAATATGTGCTTGAGACCAAGCTTGGATATAAGGTTAACGCCTTACAAGTCGAGGCTGGACCCATGTTCACGGGTGTAGCGAATGGCGATGTCGATGTCTCGGCTGCGGCATGGCTGCCATTAACACATGCGGATTACTGGGCGAAGTATAAGGATAAGCTCGATGATCTCGGACCGAATATGACCGGTGTGAAGACGGGATTTGTTGTACCAGCCTATATGAATATCAACTCTATTGAAGATTTGCATTCGTAAGCAAAAGCAGGCTTAATAAGATAGGCTGATTTCATGTAGCAAGTTCAATCATGCAACATAAAATGATGTAAAATAATCGATATGAAGTAAAAAAAAGGTTTGACACTTCCTTTCATCGGGAGTATCATTCGGAAGTATTCATATGTCCTCGTTAGGTGAGGCTCCTATACAAATACAGGCCACTGCCCGGAAACATCGAAAGATGCCAATGGGTAGAACAGGGATTGCCGGATTAAGGCTTTTCATAAGGTGGCTAAGAGATGTATCCATCTCTTTACGTTGTATAGTGCCAAAACTCGACTAGGGGGAACGGATGTTTATTTGCGCGTCCTTAAACCCTCTAGTCCTGCTAGAGGGTTTTTTGTTTTCATTTGAAACTAGGGGGGAACTTCCACATGGACGGTAGTCCGAGTTGTAATTGTTACAGTCATAATCTTCGTACAATGAGGGAGAACGATGTTCTCATCGCTCACATTTATACTCCATGCGTTCGTTCTCGGCGTTCCCTAGCATTAGGGCAGGTCTATTTAACGATGCGTATGTGAACTGTAAGCGAATGACATCACGCTTAATCGGGCGGCTCTCCCTCATCCCGGGGAGAGCTTTTTTAATGCCTATGTATAGCACAATCATTGTGCAGTAATTGGAGGGATGACCGATGAAACAACAAAAAACAAATGTAGAAACATGGAACAAAGAAATCGCATCACGGCTTATCGAGGCATCAACATGCCACTTGGACGACTTAATGGAGGATCTGAATTCAAATACACAAGGACTCAGAGAATCCGAGGCTTCACTTAAATTAGAACAGATCGGCAAAAATCAAATTGCGCATGATAAGCCACCTGCATGGTTCATTCAGCTGCTATCCTGCTTCAAGAACCCATTCATTCTCATTCTGCTCGGCCTTGATCTTTTCTCATATTGTACGAATGATACCGTAGCCGTCCTCATTATCAGCACCATGGTATCGATCAGTGTCCTTATCACGTTCACGCAAGAATTCCGCTCGATTCGAACGGCTGAGAAACTGAAAGCCATGGTCAAAACAACGGTTACCGTCACACGGGATCACGTCAAACAAGAAATCGATATGGAGCAGCTCGTGCCCGGCGATTTGATTCACTTCTCGGCAGGAGATCTGGTTCCAGCGGATGTTAGACTGATTGCGTCTAAAGATTTGTTCGTTGCCGAATCTGCACTGACGGGAGAAGCCTTACCCGTTGAGAAACAAGATACCCTGTCACGGGGAAATATCATCAAGAAACGGACACATCGTCCCATTAATGCGCTTGAACTTCCGAATATGTGCTATATGGGAACGAACATTATAAGTGGTACTGCATCAGCTATCGTCGTATCGACAGGCACATCCACCTATTTTGGCTCGATGACGAAAACTTTAGTCGGCAAGCGCCCAATGACAAGCTTTGACAAAGGAGTCAATAGTGTAACCTTCGTCATCATTCGTTTTATGCTCGTGATGGTCCCTATTATCTTCTTCATCAATGGCTTTACCAAAGGCGATTGGATGGAGGCCTTCTTCTTCGGTCTATCCGTCGCCGTCGGCTTAACACCTGAAATGCTTCCGATGATTGTAACAGCCAATCTAGCGAAAGGTGCTGCCGTTATGGCTCGCAATCAGGTTGTTGTTAAAAAACTCAACGCCATTCAGAACTTCGGCGCGATGAACATTCTATGTACTGACAAAACAGGCACCCTGACGAAAGATAAAATCATCCTCAAACGGCATCTCGATATCTATGGCAATGATGATGAGGAAGTATTGAAGTACGCCTACTTGAACAGCTACCATCAGACGGGATTAAAAAATTTGCTTGATGTCGCCGTGCTGGAGCATGCGGAGTTGTCTGATGTGCTTGGAGTGGCGGATAACTACATGAAAATCGATGAAATTCCGTTCGACTTCAACCGGCGTCGGATGTCTGTCGTATTAGAGAAAAGCGGCAATGGACATATCTTGATCTGCAAAGGCGCGATGGAAGAAATACTAACTCATTGTACCTATGCACTGGACCATCAAGAAATCGTTCCGCTTACAGTGGAGATGACTGACAACGTTAAAAAGCTTGTGGACAATTTAAATATGGATGGACTGCGAGTTATTGCCGTTGCGATGAAGAAATCTGCACCGAAGCAGGATCCATATGGCGTGCAGGACGAGAGCGATATGATCCTTGTCGGTTACATTGGGTTCCTGGATCCGCCAAAGGAAAGTGCCGCAACTGCAATTCGGGCGTTGCATGAAAACGGCGTTGCTGTCAAGGTGCTTACAGGCGATAATGCCGCGGTCACACGCAGAGTGTGCCAAGAAGTGGGACTGGAAACTGGCCAAATCATCCTAGGAAACGATATCGATCAGCTCTCCGAGGACCAGCTCGCCAATTTGGCTGAGCAGACAACCGTGTTCGCCAAGCTCAATCCGATGCAAAAATCGCGAATCGTCAGAGCACTTCAGAGCAAGGGACATACCGTCGGGTTCATGGGTGACGGCATCAACGACGCCGCTTCACTCAAAGATGCCGATGTTGGGATTTCTGTGGACACGGCTGTCGATATTGCGAAAGAATCGGCAGACATTATTTTGCTCGAAAAAAGTTTGATGGTCCTGGAAAAAGGCATGATCGAAGGCCGTAGAACATTCGGCAATATCATCAAATATATCAAGATGACCGCAAGCTCCAATTTCGGCAATATGTTCAGCGTGCTCGGCGCTAGTATTTTCTTGCCATTCTTGCCAATGCTACCAATTCATCTGCTAATTCAGAACCTGTTCTATGATATCTCACAGCTATCGCTTCCGTGGGATCACATGGATAAAGAATTCTTGGCGCGGCCGAAAAAATGGGATGCCAAATCCGTCGGCAGATTTATGATCTTCATTGGACCGATCAGCTCTATCTTTGATTATGTCACATTCTTCGTCATGTTCCATGTATTCTCGGCTAGCACTGTAGGGGATCAATCCTTGTTCCAATCCGGCTGGTTCATCGAAGGGCTCTTATCGCAGACATTAATCGTGCATATGATTCGAACAGAGAAAGTTCCATTTATTCAGAGCAAGGCGAGCTTACCTGTTATATTGCTCACAAGCGTCATTATGATGGTTGGTATTTACATCCCGTTCTCCGCTTTTGGCAGCAGTATCGGATTACAACCATTGCCAATGAGCTATTTCCCTTGGCTTGTTGGGATACTTCTCAGCTATTGCGTGCTTACGCAATGGGTCAAAAAATGGTATATCCGTAGATTTAACGAATGGCTATAAGACAAAAAAGCAGACTGACGACTATAAAACTATAGCGTCAGCCTGCTTTTTTGTTATTCGTGCTCAATAAGCATGTGTACTGGAACGTTCTGCTCATGTTGCGGATGATCAAGGGGGTATATTCTTGCCATATTATTTTCTTCATTCACATGCTGAATGTATACCCGCTCCCCTTCGTAGATCACATTTGCCATGACCGGTGATACAGAAATTTCAACAGCTCTTTGTGTATTCATTTAATGATGCGGCACATCCGTATGCTGGGAAATATCACTTAGCGCACCGCTGGCTAAATGATCGTAATGATCCTCAATAGCCAAATCTCCAATTGCAACAATACCGACAAGATTACCGTTCTCGACGACCGCTAAGCGGCGAATCATTTCTTGTGACATGATCTTGGCAGCTTCATCGACGGTTGTATCCGGCGTTGCTGTGACAATGTTCTTCGTCATCACTTCTTCCGCCTGTGCAGAGCCTGGTCGCTTGGCAGCATATCCACGTACCGCTAGATCGCGGTCTGTTACGACACCAATCAGCTTGTCATTTTTCACAACGGGGACGAAACCGATATCATTCTGCTCCATCATCACTGCGATCTGATGAATGTTCTGATCCGGTGCAACGGTTTCAACATCGGTTGACATAATCTCACGTAAAGTTTTCATTAGATCCCTCCTTATTCAGTGGTTAGAATGGCCTGAAACCGTGCTTCTTATTCGGATGAATTCCAGTGAGTACGTACGAGGCCGCAAGGGAAATATACAATTCGTAAACATCATTTGATGAAGGGATTGTTATATGATGCGACGCTTTATCATCCCCCTGCTGTTCTTCGCAGTCATCCTACTGACCTCATGTAATGCTTCAACACAGCCACCCCCACCAACACAACCACCCAAACAGAAACAAGCTTCGAACTGCGGGAATCGCATCGTCTTGGGATGGAATGCCTTCGGTACAACCGAGAAGTATATAGAACAAAACAATACCGCCCCCAGCCTTAATGTGGTATCTCCTAGCTGGTTCCGATTGGAGGCAGAGCAATTCGTTCAATCAACAGTTGACCCTAAGTACATCCGCTGGGCGCATCAATCAGGCCACCAAGTATGGCCATTGTTCGGTAATCGATTTGATCCCGAGTTAACGCATCTCGTCCTAAGCAATACGAAGAAACGCGAAAAACTGATTCATCGCCTGCGCAATATTCTCGTTCATAACGATATCGATGGGATTAATGTTGATTTCGAAAATATAGACATCAAGGATAAAAAAATCTATGTATCCTTTATCCAAGAACTTCAAGAGACTCTTCATCCCCACGGCATTCTCGTCTCTGTCGATGTCAGTCGTGAGAACCCTGATCCATTCTGGTCTGGCAGTTTTGATCGACATGAACTGGGCAAAGCAGCAGATTATATCATTATGATGGGGTATGATGAGGATTTAGGCGGCGGAGGGAAAGTCAGTTCCGTTGCATCTCTACCTTGGGTAGAGAAAGGGATCCAGCTATTATTGCGAGATGTACCTGCGCGCAAAGTTATTCTTGCTGTTCCCTTCTACACAAGAGATTGGGTTACCGATCTAAAAACGCAAAAAACCGAACAAAAAGATCTTACTTTAATCGAAGTGAAGAAGATTATTGCGGACAAAGGATTAAAGAAGAAATGGGATCCGCAATCCAAACAAAATGTTATCGAGTATACAGAAGAGAATAAAAAACATCAAATATGGGTTGAGGATGAACAATCGATGCAACAGCGACTAGGCCTTGTTGATCAATATAAGTTACGGGGTACCGCCATATGGTTTATAGGTCAAGAATCGCCAGAAATTTGGGATGTATTCCGCAAGTAACAACGACAAAATGCTTATTACGCAAAGCTCGTTCCTTTGGGCTATTCCTTGTCGATTGGATGTTTAATCTGATCCGTATAAGGATCCAAGAACAAATGGCCGTTCGAGCTTTTCACCGCGTAATTGATATCTTTAACCGTGAGGCCTCGCTTCTTCACTTGCTGCAAGAGCCATTCCTTATTTACGTCGCTCAATTTCAGATTATCGTCAATAAGTTCACCATCCATAATGAGCTCAGTCGGAAAGGATTGCTTCTTGCTTTTCATCTTGAAATCTTTACGCGTGACAGGCAGATACTCCTCTTTGCGCAGCACGGACAATTTGCCGTTCAGTTCCAACACCGCATATTCGACTTCTTCGATATTGAATATATTTTTTTCGCGCAGCTCCTGATTTAAGGTATCGAGCGTAAATTTCATCTTTCGCATATTGTTCTCTAATATTTGCCCTTCTTGAATAATGATTGTCGGCTGACCGGAGATCCATTTGCGAATCGTCCGGTTTTTCATTGCCAGCACAAGGAACAAATAAGCAATACTGCCGAAAATAAATAGCGAAACGAGCAGCTGCCAACCGTTCATTTTCACATTAAATGCAAGATTGGCGGTTATCGCACCGAGTGTGATCGCTGCAACAAAATCGTGATAGGTCATCTGTGAAATCGTCGCTTTGCCTAAAATCCGAGCGATAACCATCATAATTCCAAAGGAGGCTATTGATCGAATCACAATCTCGAACATCTGGTTCATCTCTTATTCTCCTTATCCCGTTCATTTACCTTATAAGCATGCTGCTAATATGCCCATAACCATGGAGAAATAAACAGATATTACCAGATGTTCGTCATTGGATTTATAGCGCACGGAATTTAAGATCTTTACAATCGATATAGAAGGAGAACTTTCTCTGTTTGTTTTTCCCCTCTACAGAAAAGCTTAACGTCATATTTCTAACCTTTTTATCTGATAGGGCTTTATAGCTTAACCAACCATACTTTTCTTTGTTCGGTTTGATCGCGCTATCGCCAAAGTCGGGATTATCTGATATGCCCACTGTTTCCTTGGTTTTACCTTGGATCTGAACATTCGCACCTGCGATGCTATGAACCAATTCCGGTGTAATCGTCTCATCATCCGTGTTGTTCTTGATCGTGATTTCGAAATCCGTCGTCTCTTCCGTCAACCTCACGGCATGAATCGTAACCTCGACATCGTTTATTTTTTGCGTGATGGGTAACTTCTGAAAATTGTAAATCTGCTTACTGCTAGCCTTGGCTTTAGGCTGTTCACCCTTCGCCGGTAAGCTCGACGCCGCATACGCAGCCCCTGAGAATAAAATCACGCTGCAAATCAATCCTATGAGTACTTTTCTCATGTTCTATCTTTCCTTTTCTGTTGCTCACCTAAGACCATCGCTCTACATATATTTCGACGGTCCCATTAGCAGCAGCCTTATATTTGTGCTCTACCGGATTCCCATTCCGATCTAACTCGATACGCCCATCCGTTCTTGTCACTTGAAACACAAGCTCCGTGTGCAGAGGAAGACGCAAATGATTCGTATACGTTCCATGACCCGCATCAGCCAATGGAAACCACGCGTAGATCCTAACAACCTCCGGCGTGTTCGGCGGAACGTGAACGATGATGTCCAGCGTTACATGTTCTGGGGTCTCCGGAATAACTCGAATGGTTCTGCTCGCTTGAAGCCCCTGATATTGCACGGTGACCGTAGTTTCTCCTGTAGATTTCGGAACAAGGGTACCATCCGCCCGAACATCGAGTATTTCAGGATTCAAGACTTGATAATCTGCACGCAACAAGGTCATCTGAAGCCCATTCTCCATCTCGACAATCGGATTGAGTCGGCTCTTCATACCCATCATGCCCACCTCATCGTTACCGTGTAAAGTAATTGCACGTGCCTTTCCCTTATCTCCAAAGAAATGAATGAGCGGTGAAATCAATCTTGCCGCCCAATCCTTCTCTACATGAGCCGCTTCGGGCGCGTACAGATAGAGCAGTTCGTTGTCTGCTTCATATCCGAGCTCCACCAGCTTCTCGGCCGCTTCGCGCACATGCTTCTCAATAATCAGCAGGCCTTCGCTGCTGCCCAAATCGATCCAGATGCGGGAAATCGGCTGCTTGCTCTGAAAAGAGTGATATTGCGGGAATTCCTCCAATGTCAGCGGATCGACGTAATACAAATACGGTGAGATAATGCCGAGCTTGCTGAAAATATCTGGACGGCGAAGCCCGATATGATATGTGACCTGTCCCCCACGGGAAGAGCCCATCAATGCGGTATGCTCGGCACCTGGTTTTGTACGAAAAATCCTGTCGACATAAGGTTTTACCTCTTCGATGAGGAATTTCTCATACAAGTGCCCCAATGGCCGAATATCAACCTTATCATCCAGATAGCGTATGCCGTCCATATCGTGGGTAAATTCATTCGACCGCTCCATGCCCATATTGGAGATGCCGACAACAATGATTTCTTCCATCTTGTTATCCTGAACCAACTGATCGATGGTCTCCTGGACGTTCCATGAATACCCGTTAAATGCCGGATGAAAAATGTTCTGACCATCATGCATATACAGCACCGGATACCGTCTACTTGAGTCTTGGTCATAACTAGGCGGCAGATAGACAAACAAATCTCTTTGATTATCTAGATAAGACGAATAGAAACCTTCAATTCTAAGCATGCTTGAACGATGCTTCATCTTTATTGCACCTCCCTCGCTGGTACACAATCCACCCAATTCTCCACGACGTAATTCAGGATTAACCCATCCGTGACCGTAAATTTGCGATAAGGGACCTCGTGGCCATAGCGATCCGTCTCGTGCTTACCCAGTCCTCTGGAAATACGGAATTCGAAAGACATATCTCGCGGTACTTCGAACGTGCCTCCGAAGAGTCGATTATGAATCATCGGCAATTCAATGCCTGCATATAAGGAATCCGTCTGCGGCGTCGTAGTCGGCACTTTCACGAAGACATTCACAGTAGCGGTCGGGGACAGATGAGGGATAACGCTCAGCTCTAACGAAGCCGTCAAATGCGCATAGTGATAGGTCACCTTTGTCTGCCCTATTTTCTTGGCAAGGAGTCTTCCATCCACCGTCACATCCAGCAGTTCAGGATCAGCCACTTCATAGGTCCCCTGTAAATCGGTCATCATAAAACCACTGTCGAAGTGAACGATCGCATTTAAATTACGCTTAGCCCCTTGCAGCCCAACCGTCTCAGGCCCATGCAATTCCACACGGATCGGCTTGCCAATCTCCCCGAAAAAGTAAAGGAGCGGCGCGTGAACTCTAGCTGCCCAATCTTTCTGCGAATGACCGGAGTCTACGGCATAGTAATACATCAAGTCCTCACCAGGCTGATAACCCGTGTTGATCAGGATATCCGCCACCTGGCGCACATGCTTCTCCATCACGGTAAAGCCTTCAGCATCGCCGACATCCATCCATATCTTCAAATCCTTCTTCTCCGTGTACACATGGCTTAACCAGCGGTCTTCCATCGTATTCGGGTCAACACTGACAAAGAAAGGACATAACGCGCCGATCATGCCGAATATATCCGATTTTCGAAATCCAATATTGTAGGACACTAATCCTCCAGCTGACGAGCCCATGAGCGCTGTATGCTCTCTACCCGGCAACGTACGGTAGGTTGTATCGATGTAGGGCTTTACTTCTCGAACGAGAAATTCCTCGTATAATTCCCCTTGATTGGTTGTGCCAAAAATATTATGTCCTTGCGGATTCGCATGCATATATTCGGCAATTCTAGCATCTTCAATATGCGAGATCGCGACCACAATGATTTCTCTCATTTTCCCTTCCGCAACCAACCGATCTACGGCCGTATGCACATCCCAGGATTCGCCCTTCTGATCCGCGAAGAAAACATGCTGACCGTCATGCATATATAAGACTGGATACCGCTCTTGATCATTCAGGTTATAGCTTGGCGGCAAATATATGAACACTTCTCTCGTATTCTTTAATATCTTCGATTCGAAATTTTTAAGTTGTATGAACCGCGAAACATCCACTCCGCATTCTCCTCACCACATAAGAATCATGATGTGGCGGTCAATAAGAAAAACTTCTCCTCTTTGACATACGCCGCATCATTAATATAACTGTCCATCATATTAACAACTTCCGTGTAGCCATTGAGATTAAATGATATCTTCATCATGTCGTCCGGAAATAACTCCTCGCAATGGGATGTACAGCATGCCACCAGATTCTTATGCGTCTTCCATGCTCCATTCGCCAAGAACTCGTTGATTACGATCCCAGGCTTACCCGCAAACTTTGATAAAAAAGCTTGCATCCCATCACGATTTTCATAGACATAAATTCGATCTTCGTCCAATCCCGATTGCTGCTTGATGACTTCTCTTAATTCTGTATTGTTATAGGCATCCATCACGAGAAACTCCGGCGCTTGCCCCAGTAACGTCTGGGCCGCTGCAAAGCCTTGCCCGAAGTTCGGCATAATTTTGTGAAACAACGAATCTTCGATATAGCTATCGATGACGAATACCGGAATCCCGAACCCAAATTGATTCGAGATCGCATAGAATTTCTCCCGATCCGCATTAATTAAGAACACACCATCCAAATTCCGTTCCATAATGACCTTATAGGATAAGGATGCGCTGTCCAATTGCATAAAAATCACATGATATCCGAGATTTCTGCACAGCTCCTCCAGCTTGTAGATCGTCTTGGCATATTTCAAGGCCGATCCAGGGCTTTGATAGGCGTCCTTGAACAACAGAATACCCATCAGTCCTGTTTTCTTGATCTTTAACGATTGAGCAGAACGGTTCGCCACATACTTCAGCTGCTGCGCGACTTTGAGCACTTTGACACGGGTTTCATCCGAGATGGATTGTGTCTTCACATCATTCAGAATGTAAGACACGGTTGCTATGGATACATCTGCTGCTTTCGCAATATCTTTAATCGTAGTTTTTTTCATATGAATCCGACCTCTCACCATGACTTAAACGTTTAAGTTAATTTAAGCATACTGCCTTTTCAGAGTCAATTTTGCAAGTCATGAGAGGGTCAGATTTATCCTTTGTCTGCGCCTGCTGTCATGCCGTGGATTAAATACTTCTGGAAGTACATGTACAAGAGCGTGATCGGCAAGGCCACTAATACCGCGCCAGCAGCGAATACCGTAAAACTCGAATTGGTCTCATTCGCGACCATGCTGTATAGCCCCTGCGCTAACGTCATTTTCTCCGATGACCGCAATACAATTTGCGGCAGTATGAAGTCCATGAACGGTGTAATGAAGCTATTCAGGGCGACAAAGGTAATCGACGGCAAGGATAAAGGTAGAATAATTCGGAAAAACGCATCTTTATTGCTCGCGCCATCGATAAAAGAAGCTTCCTCTAGACTTCTAGGAATGGTATCAAAATGACCTTTCATCACCCAAGTCCCCATCGAAATCGAACCGCCGACATAGATGAGAATCAGCCCTAGATGCGTATCGAGCAATTTGGTCTGCAGCAGCAGCACAAAGATCGCCATAATCGATAAGAAGCCCGGGAACATCTGCAAAACAAGCAAAGTCATGAGTCCCTGCTGCCGTCCTTTGAATCGAAATCTGGAGAAAGCATATGCCGTCATCGCAACGAGGATGGTCGATAGAAATGCATTCGCCACAGCAATCTTAAGTGTATTGCCGAACCATAGCATAAAATCGGTATTCCGAATCAACTCAACATAATGCAGCAACGACGGATTGTCCGGGAACATCTTGCTGACCAATAAGGTATTCCCTGGATTGAGCGAGGTTCCGACAACCCAGATCATTGGATAAATGGTCGTGATCAACAGCACGATAAATACCATATAAATCCCTGTGACGACTAAATTGCTTTTTAATTTAGACATTTAGACCCAATCCTCTTCTTGATTTGACTTCATTCGCTTGTAGTTCCATAAAGAGAACCCTGCTATGAGTATAAACATGATGATGGATACAGCGGAAGCCATGTTGAACTGGCTCTGATTCAGCGTCATTTTGAATATCCACGAAATCAGAATATCCGTACTTCCGGCGTAGAAGTAATCCGGTTGATTCGGGTTACCATCCGTTAGTAAATAAATCAAATTGAAATTATTAAAGTTAAACGCAAATTGCATAATCAATATGGGCGCAGTAGCTAAGAGCACAAGCGGAAGCGTAATTTTGCTAAACTTCTGCCTCCATGATGCACCGTCAACCTCTGCAGCTTCGTACAGATCGCGCGGCATCGTTGTGAGCACGCCCGACATAAGCGCCATGAGAAATGGCGTCGAGAACCACAGATTCACAAGAATAATCGATACTTTTGCCATGGTTGGATCCGAGAGCCAAGGTACTGGCGAAAATCCAAGTTTGACAATCAGATCATTAATCGGACCGAACGACCCATTCAGAAGCACCCGAAATACAAGGATCGAGATAAATTGTGGAACCGCCCATGGCAGGATGAACGCCGTGCGCCAGAACTTCTTGAACTTTACTCTCGGATGATTCACCATCATCGCGAGGATCAGACCACTTAAGAAAACCGAAATGGTAGACACGGTAGCCCAAATGATGTTCCATACCGCAATGCCTACAAAAGTAGATCGCCATGCCTCTTGCGTAAATAAATCGTAGAACGATGCGAAGCCGATCCAATCAACCAAGGAACGGTCAGGAATATGATCCGGAGCCGAATAGTTCGTAAATGCAATCAATACATTAAAGACTAATGGCATGACTGTCACGAATAGTACGAAGAAGGAGGCTGGCAGCAAGAGTAAATAAGGAAAGTTCCGAAATTTAGCCCTCTTCAGGGATGCAATAAATCCGAGCACTTGGCCCCCTTCATCCCGAATCTCGCCATTTTTCTTCGCGTCAACAATATTCATGATGTACATGCCCAAGAACAATAGAATGATCACAACGGTGATAAGTCCATTAATAAGCAAAAAGATCGAATGATCGCCTTGGACCACTTTCCCCTTCATGATTCGTGAAGGCACGTCGCCTAACGTGATCAGGCCGGTTATGCCTTTAAAGGCAATGGGATAATACGTCCAGAAGAACAGTTGGGCTACGACCATCCATAGGAAGCCCTTCACATATTGCCGATTATAAAGCTGTCCTAACCCGATAAATAGTGCGGAAAAAATAGCAGCTTTGGTCCGATAGCGACGAGCGTCTAGGTTTACATGCATTCTGCAGACCGCCTTAGAAATAATTTAAAAAATTCATTTAGTGCTTCGTTTTCATTGCCGTTTTGATCTGTTCTACCGCCTTATTGAGGGCTGCCGCAGGGTCTTGATTGTCATTCCAGATCGAAGCAATTGCTGCGCTGGCCGGCTGCCACACATTCCCCATTTCCGGAATGGAAGGCATCGGAGTAGAATACTTCGCTTGCTCTAGGAATGCGAGTGCATTCGGATTCTCCGTCAGAATCGGATCATTCGTTAGATCATTCCGCGGTGGCAGCTGCGTCGTCATTTCGAAACGTAATTTCAAATTCTCCTTGTTCGTTGCAAAGCTAGCGAACAGCTTCGCAGCAGCTGGATACTTCGTATAGGAATTGACATACAATGCTCTGATCCCGGAGAAGCTCTTCGGATGTTCGCCATTCGGCAGCAGTGGCAGCGGTGCGACTCCATAATCCAGGTTGTCTTTGGATAGACTGGAAATCAGCCACGGCCCGTTAATGATTGCCGCCGTTTTACCCTCTTGGAAGAAACCCGTGATGATATTGTCATTCATATCATTGACGTTAATCGGAAGAATTTGCTTAAGCGACTGTAGGAATTTCGCCCCTTCGATCGCTTTCACATTGTTCAAACCAATATCATTCGCGTCTGCACCCTCATTGCCGAATATATACCCACCATAGCCCGCTAGGAACGAATAGGATTGATACAGCTGTGCGACATCCCACATGAAGGCAAACTTCTTATTGGCTGGATCATTATAGGTCACTGCGAAGTTGATGATATCCTCATAGGTTTGAGGGGCTTTATCCATCAGCTTCTTGTTATAGAATAACGCATACGTATCGATCGCCGTCGGGAAGCCATAGAGCACGCCTTGATACTTGACGCCGCTGATGGCACTGGACATAAATTCATTCGTCGTCTTCTCGTCGAACACATCATTCTCCAGCATGAGACCTGCCGTAACGGCATTTCCTAATTGATCATGCGGTGCAGAGAAGACATCGGCTCCGATTCCTGCCGGGCCGTCTGTCGTCAGCTTCTTAACACTGTCTATCGCCGGAACCGCTTCGACTTTTACTTTCACACCGTATTTCTTCTCAAATTCCACTGAGATCGCTTTCAAAAAATCGAATTCAGGACCTTTCGATTCCCAGACAAGCAATTCTGCGCCTGGTTCAGGCTGCAATCCTTCAGAGCTATTACTTTGTTGTTGCGCTTCGTTACTCTGCTCTTCCTTCCCAGGTGAGTTCTCTGCCTTGTCGCATGCAGCAAGAAATGAAAAACTGAAAAGAACAGCAATAACTGCAGTCATCATCAACCGTCTTGACATGTATTTGCCCCCTCCATTTGGACCTTAAACGTTTAAGTGCTGAAACGTTTAAGTAACTTCAGTAATATGATAACTTCAATTTCCTCGTTATGTCAACCCATATCAAAATGAAAAAAAGGAGCCTTAGAAGGCCCCTTATTATCCATGATTTATGGTTGCATTGACGCTCCAGCTTGCAGCATCACAGCCAGTTCAGCACGTGTCACCGCACGTGTCGGACGGAACGTTCCGTCTTCATAACCGCTAACGACACCGCGTTGTGCTAAGCTAGCGATCGCAGATGCCGACCAGCGGCTGCTGCTCACATCCTTGAACGATGCAGTGGTCAACGATGTTGGCTGCTGCAGCACCTTAGCCAGCATTACAGCCAGTTCCTCCCGTGTTACGGATTGATTAGGTAGGAATCGACCGTCTTCATAGCCGTTAATCAGTCCGCGCTGCTTCGCAATCTGAATGTCCGCTGCTGCCCAATAGTTCGATGGAACATCTTTGAACAAGGTGGTCTGGCTCCCTGCTTGCAGTTTCGCGCCTGACATTCGTACGAGTACGGATGCCGCTTGTGCGCGCGTTAATGGCGTTTTAGGCTGGAAAAGCCGATTCCCCGTCCCTGTCATCCATCCTTTATCCGATACAAATTGTATAGATGCGTCTGCCCAATGGCCGATCGTATCCAGATATGAAGAATTGTTCAGCCAGGTCGAATAATAATCCCACGTGTTGCCGGACTCTTCATTCAGACTCCAGTTGCCTGCGCCTTTCAGATTGTACTTCTGGACAAGACCCAGCTTCGCCTTAATCGATTGCTCATTCTCATACCAGACCGTATAATTGCCTGCTGTGATTCGCTTCCCATGGACCGTTGTTCCCGGATCACCGGCTGGAATCGTGAAGGTCGCTTTCGGCGATTGACTCGCAGCATCAAAGACAACTTTCCCGTTGTATTTCTCAATGAGACTGGTTACAACCGTGTTCTGAATTCCAAGCCCTTGAATGCTGCCATCCGATTTCCAGTAACGACTGTAGAACGGGATCCCCATCACAATCTTGTCGCTTGGCACATGCTTAAGCGCATACGCAATGGATTTCTGTACAAATGGTAAGCTTGCAACAGGACCAGGATCTCCGCCCTCATAGCTCTCATCATACGTCATGATCATGAGATAATCACTTACCTTCGCGAGCTCGGCATAATCGTAGGACCCATGCCACCCCGTATCCCAACCATCTGGGTTCGCCGCTACAGCGACCGAGACCTCTTTATGGGCAGGAATGGCTGCACGAAGCATCTTCACGAAGGCAGTATAATCATCACGCTGTTTCTCTGTGACATTCTCAATGTCGACATTTACACCGTCTAGGTTATATTTCTCTATCGCCTCAGCAATTTGCTTCGTTAATGCTTCTCGATTATATAGCGCAGCAACGCCCAACTTCCGATCCCAGTGATTGCTTAGGAACGGGACGACCTTCATCCCTTGCTTGTGCATCTCCGCAACAAACTTCGGATCCACCGCTTCAGTCAACTTCAAGGAACCATTCTCGTTCAAATCAAAATAACTCGGCGATACCATATCCAGACTGCCCTTGGTCTGGTTCACGGCTTGAAGATATTGATCCGGCTTACCAAAATAAATATAAGACATAGCGAATCGATGACTATCCGCTTCCGCTTCCATCTTCGGTATGCTCGTTAACGTGACTGCAGCAATGGAAAGCCCAATCACCGCACCCTTTATGTATTTTGAAACACTCATCCACACTTCATCTCCTTCACTAGCAAAATTTGATAGATTCGCATAATTATCATGACATCCGTGAATGATATGGGACAATATATAAATAATGGTAATCACGAAGAAAACCTGTCTCCGCACCGCTAAAATTGTGTTTTGAACGCATTCATGATACGGTTATATAACCGATTAATCTTATAGGAACAAGCATAAGCGACTTCGTCGTCCTCTATAGGACAATAAGCGTTTAAGCGAGAAATATAAGAACAGTTTATTCGTGAAACTTATAAATTCTTATATTTGAACATATTTTGGAGGGAATTGCATTGCCGAATATCTATAAAAACTTAACGGAACTTATTGGCAATACACCGTTGTTGGAATTGTCCAACTACAATAAAATACACCAACTAGAAGCGTCAATTATTGCGAAGCTCGAATACTTCAACCCTGCGGGTAGTGTCAAAGACCGTATTGGATTCGCGATGATCAAGGATGCCGAGGAGCGCGGATTGCTAAAACCCGATTCAGTCATTATTGAATCCACGAGTGGGAACACGGGGATCGGACTTGCCTTTGCGGCAGCCGCTCTCGGTTACAGACTCATCATTACTTTGCCAGAGACGTTCAGTATTGAGCGGAGAAAATTGCTCAAAGCGCTCGGCGCAGAACTCGTACTAACCCCTGCTACAGAAGGCATGACCGGAGCTATTCGCAGAGCGGATGAGCTAGCCAAGGAAATCCCCGGCGCATTCATTCCGGAGCAGTTCGATAATCCTGCGAACCCTGCCATTCATCGCAAGACGACGGCGGAGGAAATCTGGCGGGATACGGATGGTCAAGTCGATATCTTTATTGGAGGCGTGGGTACAGGAGGTACGGTTAGCGGTGTAGGCGAAGCGCTCAAAGCCAAAAACCCTGCCATTCAAGTCATCGCTGTTGAGCCCTTTGACTCGGCTGTTCTTTCTGGCGGCAAACGTGGCCTCCATGCGATTCAAGGTCTTGGCGCAGGATTCGTTCCAGGAAACTTCAAAGCAGAAGTGGTTGATGAGATCATTACCGTCAAAAATCACGAAGCGATCAATACCGCACGCATTCTCGCGAAACGTGAAGGCTTGCTCGTCGGCATCTCTTCTGGTGCTGCTGCCTATGCTGCAATGCTCGTCGCTAAACGTCCTGAGAACAAAGGCAAGAACATCGTCGTGGTTCTACCAGATACAGGTGAACGTTACCTATCCACGCCATTATTTGATGAAGAATAAAAGATAACCCCACAAAGTGAGGACTTGACTTCGAAGCTGATTCAGGTACTTTGAGGGGGACTCGACAATGATAAATGGAAGGAGACCATACTGGGCATGTGCCTGGCATGGTCTTTATTTGTTCACATATTGTGAATTTCGTCACAAAAAATTCAAAAATGAAAAACGAAGAAAATCGGAGATTTTAGGCGATATTTCAAATTTCCTTTTATTAGAAAACACCATCCAATGCCAAACAGATCCTGCTGCCGCCTTATTTTGATCACAGATCAGACACGTAATAGTCAAAATTTTAACTTCTTTTTCCTCTCATTTTCGCTTATTTTCTCATGAATACCTCATTTTTTCTGGTCATTACTTCCAAAAAACCGTGATTTACCGCTTTCAATTGTGACGAATATTTGATATTTGTACTTTCTATCACATTTATGAATAAAAATCAAAATCGGCGAATTTGGCGCTTTTCAGTGATATTTAACACATTTTCGGCTTTTATTATGAAATCGTCATCTTTTTTTGTTAGAAATAAAACCATTAAATTCCATTATTGGTTCTCAATAGGGTTTGTTATTAACTGAATATCTTAATAAGATAAAAGAAAATTAAGTTCTCTTGAAATACATCAACATGTGAATTGCATTGTTAAGGAAGGGGTTACTTATGAAAAAGAGAGGACCGCTATTATTATTGTTCATCTCACTCATTATGCTATTAAGTGGGTGTAGTTCGAAACTGCTGGTACTGGATCCAAAAGGTCCGGTAGCGAAGACGCAATCGAGCACGATTATTTTCTCCATGATCATCATGGCTGTCGTACTGCTTGTCGTCTACGTCTTGTACATTTACATGCTGACGAAGTATCGCGCTACGAAAGCGAATGAAGGTTATGAACCGCCTCATATTGAAGGCAGCAAGTGGTTGGAGCTGATCTGGACGATAATCCCGATCATTATCGTCGTGATTCTATCCGTCGTAACGGTTCGTTCGACCAATGCGGTCGAGAATGTTCCCGTCGGGTATGAAGATCAGAAGCCACTTGTTATTTATGCGTCATCTTCCGATTGGAAATGGCACTTCAGTTATCCGGAAGAAGGCATTGAGACGGTTAACTATGTCAATATCCCTACGAACCGCCCGATCGAATTCCGTCTCTATGCATTCGGACCGATCACAAGCTTCTGGGTTCCACAGCTTGGCGGCCAGAAATATGCGATGAGCGATATGGTGAATAAACTCAATCTTGTCGCTGAACATGAAGGATCATTCTATGGTAGGAACTCGAACTTCTCGGGTAAAGGATTCGCACATATGGAATTCGAAGTTTTGGCTCAATCCCCTGCGGATTACACCAAATGGGTTGACGATGTTAAGAAAACAGCTTCGAAATTAACGCCGGAAGAGTTCGATAAATTACTGGCTACACCGGTTGTCGGACGTAAGACATACTCTTCTACGCATCTTGAATTCCGTCCAGCACCTGAAGGTGCAAATGGTGGACATCATCATGGCGGCGGCGACGCAGATGCCAAGAACAACACAGGATCGATGGATCATTCGAACATGGACATGGATGGCATGAACATGGATGATATGGGATCGATGGATCATTCGCAGCACGAATAAGCGATGGGACAGGAAGGAGTATTAACCGTATGAAACTCGATGAATTTTTCGTTACTGGAGAACCGATGATCTACGCCGCTATGGTGAGTATCGTCGTTGCATCTCTAGCAATCCTCATCGGTCTGACCTATTTCAAGAAATGGGGCTACCTTTGGAGAGAATGGTTAACGACCGTCGATCATAAACGAATCGGCGTCATGTATATTATCGCAGCACTCCTCATGTTATTCCGTGGAGGCGTCGATGCCTTACTGATGCGTGCTCAGCTTGCAGTTCCTGAGAATGGACTGCTCGACGCACAGCATTATAATGAAATTTTCACAACGCATGGTGTTGTCATGATCCTATTCATGGCCATGCCATTCATTATCGGACTTATGAACGTCGTCGTTCCACTGCAAATTGGCGCGCGTGACGTTGCATTCCCAAGACTAAATGCAGTCAGCTTCTGGCTATTCTTCGCTGGAGCGATGTTATTCAACATATCCTTCGTCATCGGGGGCTCCCCAGATGCAGGATGGACAGCGTACTTCCCGCTCGCGAGTCTGGAATTCAGTCCGACCGTCGGGAATAACTTCTATTCGATTTCATTACAGATTGCCGGTATCGGTACCCTGCTGACAGGGGTTAACTTTATCGTTACGATTCTTAAAATGCGTGCGCCAGGCATGAAGCTAATGCAAATGCCAATGTTCACATGGTCTATCTTGATCACAAGTGTTATTATTGTGTTCGCATTCCCGGTTCTTACCGTAGCACTTGCACTAATGATGTTCGACCGGATGTTCGGAGGCCAATTCTTCACGATGGCCAACGGAGGGATGGATATGCTCTGGGCGAACTTGTTCTGGGTATGGGGTCATCCAGAGGTTTATATCGTTATTTTGCCGGCCTTCGGTATTTATAGTGAAATTATCGCGACATTCTCCAAAAAGAATTTGTACGGTTATAAATCAATGGTTGCGAGTATGGTTGTCATTTCGTTACTTTCCTTCGTCGTATGGGCGCATCACTTCTATACGATGGGTCATGGTTCGATGGTCAACAGCGTCTTCTCGATTACAACGATGGCCATTGCAGTTCCTACCGGGGTCAAGATATTCAACTGGTTATTCACCTTGCAGAAAGGCCGAATATCCTTCACGACACCTATGCTGTACACGTTAGCGTTCATTCCGATCTTTACAATCGGTGGGGTTACTGGGGTTATGCTTGCTATGGCTTCCGCGGACTATCAGTATCATAATACGATGTTCCTGGTTGCGCATTTCCACTACGTATTGATTCCAGGTACAGTATTTGCCGTGATCGCAGGTTTCCATTACTGGTTCCCGAAAGTTTTCGGATTCCGTCTGAACGAACGTCTTGGTAAACTTGCATTCTGGTTAATTACGATTTTCTTCAACGTGACTTTCCTTCCGCTCTTCTTCTTGGGATTGAACGGCATGTCGCGTCGGATGTACACCTATTCCGAAGGTTCCGGATTCGGGCCGCTAAATATGGTCGCATCGATCGGTGCTGTCGGACTTGCACTTGGCTTCGTTGTCCTATGCTACAACATCTATTGGAGCTTCCGTTATGCACCACGTGAAAATGTAAACGATCCATGGGGTGGCGGTCGTACGCTTGAATGGGCTACACACAGTCCAGTTCCTGAATACAACTTTGCACGTACACCGAACGTTAAAGGTATGGATGCTTACTGGCATTCGAAGAAAGAAAACCAACCACTATTTGAAGGTAAAATTGAACCGATTCATATGCCGAATAACAGCGGCCAACCGTTCATTCTCGGCGTAATCTTCTTCTTCTTAGGTTTCTTCTTGGTCTTCAGCTGGTGGATTCCATCGATCATCGCGGGTATCGCGGTTATCATTATGCTTGCAGCTCGTACATTCGAGCGCGATCATGGTCGACACATCCCTGTCAAAGAGATCATGGAGATAGAGAAGAAACATGGAGGTGAACTCGTATGAAAATAAATACGAATGTACCGCTCGAGTACAGCACAGAAGAGAACAGTAACCGAATCTTCGGGTTCTGGTTGTTCCTAGGTGCGGAGATCGCCCTCTTCTCTACGTTGTTCGCCGTTTATTTCACACTCTGGAATCGTGCGGGCAGCGGTCCGACAGCCAGTGAGATTTTCGAATTAAAAGGGGTTCTTGTTGAGACATTCCTACTCTTAACGAGTAGTTTCACTTGTGGACTTGCGATTCATGCAATGCGCCACGGCTTCAAAAAAGCAACACTCGTGTTCTTCGCCATTACCTTACTCATGGGTCTTGGATTCTTGGGCGTCGAAATCACAGAGTTCGTTACGTATGTACATGATGGAGCAACACTATCGACTAGTGCATTCTTATCCAGCTTGTTCGTCCTGCTGGGTACGCATGGTCTCCACGTTACGATGGGCTTCCTCTGGGGAGCTGCCATCATGATTCAAATCAAACGTGAAGGCTTCACGCCAGATACAACGAATAAATCGTTTATTTTCTCTTTGTACTGGCATTTCCTTGATGTGGTCTGGATCTTCATCTTCAGCTTTGTCTACTTGAAAGGAATGATGTGATATGATGAAGCAGCTATTCCCGATCAAGCATGTCATGGGGTATATCTTCTCACTTGTCCTTTCGGTCGTCGCGCTGGCGGTTCTGATGGATGGTATCACCTACACCGTAGGACTTGCAATCCTACTTATCTGTGCCATCTTGCAAGCCGGAACGCAACTGTTCCTGTTCATGCACATCAATGAATCGAAGGATACGAAAACGAGCCTTTACCTCAACATTGCTTATGCCCTCTTCGTGGGTCTTGTCACGATCTTCGGTACGTTGTTCACGATGATTTGGGGTTACTAATAAGAAGAAACCGTCAGAGAGAAATCTCTGGCGGTTTCTTTGTTGTGGGGAAAGGCGGGGGATTTCAAATGAATTTGGCCGATTCCACGGTAGACCTCTCTCCAACCGGTTCATGTTCGCCCATTTCCTTGATTGGATGAGGTGGATGAAATGGGCTGCCAAAGACCGGACGTAGACTTTTCCGTGAGTTCTACCCTTCCATCTTAGATTCATTTGAAATAACCTGACCAACCCCACGAACTCCAAAAATCAACCGCCAAGGATTCTCTCTGCGGTTTCTGGGGGCGGGAGGAAAACCGAAAGCGCCGCATCTTGATAGATGGCGGCGCTTTTTCCTACACGAAACCGTGACGGATTAGTTAAACCTTGAAGTGAACATCGACATAGGTGACATCCCCCATGGATCGTATCCATTCTTGGATATCATCCACTTGGACCGGATCAACAACGATATATCGGACCTGGCTGTAGGAGTCCTCCCCCGCCTCGACACTGCTCGGCTCCATATACAGCACCTCACCGACCAAGGAACCGATCTGATCCAGTATAACCATCGCACAGGCCATCTTCATCATACACCGGGAAGCGAATCCCACTTGGATCTGAAGCACCCGAATCCCCTCATGCTGAATCCGATGGATGATGCTCTCCACATTAAACGCTTTGCTGGCCTCCGCGGATATCGCGCTCATTATGTCCTGCCGCATGCTCGTATTCTTCTCACTCGCCAGCGCATAGCCTCTTAATTCGCATAGCAACGACGTCACATCCGCAGTGACGGTACTCCCGAGCAGAATCGCATCCTTCAGCATTCGCATTTGATCCATACAGCGAAAAATCAAATTAATAATATCGTGAGTCATGTTCAGCTTCCAATGCCGTACAAGGTTCAACAACCGTTCCATTTCATATCTGAGTTGTTTCATTTGCTCAACTTCTAATAATCGATTGGACTTGTGCGACAAATCTACCTTTTTGATTTCTTGACCTACATAATTAATTTGTGCTGTAGCTTCGTCTAGAAACTCGCTTTGCATCACTGGAAATAAAGTTGAAATTGTCATGTTGTTCCTCCTTCACTCCCATGTCTTTTAGCAGCTCTAGAATATCAATCTCCTTCCTCAATAATTCTTCATCTGGGATTCGTAGACATGCTGCAACGTATTTTTTATCAAATTGACTATTGGTGTTGCGAATTAATTCAGCCTTAGCCTCCTCAAGCGTCATTGCCGGTCGATAAGGTTGATCTGATATCATCCTGTCCAAGGCATCAATGACTGCGCATATCCGTGCAAACGGAGGGATATTATCCCACATTAATCCGGAAGGATAACCCTCGCCATTCCACCGTTCATGATGATATTTGACGATATCCATGACCGTACGACTACCGAGCTGGAGTAACGATAGTCGTTCTGCCCCAAGGATCGGGTGTTGTCTCATGACATCCCATTCATACGCCGTCAATTGCGTATCCTTCGTCAGAATCTCCGTCGGAATTAGAATTTTACCGATATCATGAAGACAACAACCCATAATCAGCTGACTCGCTTGCGTCTTGGTTAGTTGTAATTGCTTCGCTATACATTTCGCTAAATATCCCACCCGGATACTATGCTCATACGTGATCTTGTCTTTCTCCAACAAGTCATGCAGCACTTCCGAGATGTGAACGTATCGCAATACCTCACCTTCTTCGCCATGTTATGCATAAGAAATTGAAGACCACCCGTTCAATTGAGGATCTTCAACATTTTTTAACAATCCATCCCATATTCCTGTCCGCATCCATCCCCTTTACCTCCATTACATGGTAAAATGGTTAGTACGTACAATTTGTGTTGTTCGCATAATAAAGGAGACCATAAGATTGAAAACACAACCCATCTTATCTCAAAGCATTATACAAATGGATCACAACAACGCTTATTCGGATGATCAAATCGTTAACATATTTCTGGCTTCGTTTCATCATTCGGCCTACACGATACGAAATTATCGGAACGCCATTAATAAATTCAGGGATTTCCTCGGAAATAAAACGCTTAAAGAAGCGACGTGGAAAGAACTTGAGATGTATAAACTCGGGTTAATTCAGGGGTATTTAAGTAAAGGGAATAAGCCGCAAGCTCCTGCAACGGTAGCAGCACTTATTGCACCTCTAAGATCGCTCTATAAATGGGGGAATGATCCGAACATTGGAATTTTCGCGAACAATCCGACGACAAGTCTTCGTATTCCGAAAATAACAATCACCAGTAAGAACCACTATCTCACTGAAACGGAATTGGTTCACCTTATCAATCAACTTAAGAAGCAGAGTTTAAGGAATTATTTGATTGGATTAACCCTTGTCTTACTAGGGTTGCGGGTATCTGAGCTCATATCGATTATGAAAGAGGATTTTCATACCGATCCGGGAGGAACTACCATGTGGTTGACCGTATTCGGCAAAGGCGGTAAAGAACGTGAAGTGAAAGTTCCGAAACGATTGTGGACGTTACTCTCGCAATACTTCATGATGCTGGAACAAAAATCCCCTGCTAAAGACTCGCGCATCTTCCCTATCTCTGTACGCTATATTGAGAAAATCATTCAAAATGCACGAATAGAATGCGGTCTAACCAAAGTGGTAACCCCCCACTGGCTCAGACATACGAATGCGACATTAGCCCTTCTACGCGGTGCGACCCTCCAGCAGGTACAAGAGTCCCTTGGGCATACGCATATCAATACAACACAAAGATATCTACATACTGTGCAGCAAATTCAGAAAGCAGCTCCCGATTACGTTGAAGAATGCTTAAAAGATATCTTATAGGTAAATAAGACTATTATTTCGTTCAAGTCACTTGAATTAATAGGAAAAGTTTACTATAATTAAATCGATATTTGTATAAAGATGTCGAACAACACAAATTGTACGTACTTCATTGGCACTATACAATTCTATGTCTAATAGGGTCGCAAAATTTTCGTCTCTTGATGTTAATCTATATCTAAAATATGGACACGAACGCATCTAATTATTCCGCGTCATGCTTTAAAGGAAAGTATAAGATACTGTTAAAATAACACAATTTATCCCGCCAAGAAAGACTTGGCGGGTTTGCTGTATCGTCACTGATTTGATTTTAACAGATCATGCAGCCGTTTACGTTCCTTGTCATTCACGAGGTAATAGTAAATGTTACTAATCCGTGTTCCCGTCCCCTGCACCTCGGTTGTATCAATGGTATTAAACGCAGGCAGATAGTTCTTGTACATATACTTCATCTCGTCGAATGAAATGTTTGTCTTCACATTTCGGCCAAGAGCCTTTAATATGCTCGGAATCCGATCGATACTACCCCACTGCATCGCGGTATGCATCAGCTTAAGTAATACCTGACGCTGACGATCATTCCGTCCCTTATCCCCGCGTGGATCATCATACCGCATCCTAGTATAGAGCAGCGCATGCTCCCCGTCCAGCTGCAGAGTTCCTTTATTGAAATGAACCCCTTCCTGATTAAATGCGAACGGATTCTCGACCTCCACACCGCCTACCAAATCGACGAGCTGCACGAAGCCCTCCATGTTAATTTTAACGACATAATCTATCGGCATATCGAGGAACTTCTCTACGGTCGCAAGCGCCATCTCAACGCCTCCAAAGGCATAAGCATGATTCATCTTATCCACTGAATGATGACCCACAATTTCGGTTCTTGTATCACGAGGGAGATTGAACATTAGCATTGATGGCTTATTCGGATTTACAGAAACCACAATAATGGTGTCGGACCGACCTCGGTCATGTTCACGTTCATCCACACCCATGACGAGTACGTTGAAGGGTTCGAGCTTCTCCACCGCTACAGGTTCTGTCTTTGGCTTCACGGTCGTATCTTGGCTCACATATACCGGCTTATTGGCTTTCACAGGGATGTACATTTGCTCCGCCGTCTCTTTGACCGAGCTGTAGACATAATAGGCAACGCCACCTGCGCCACACAGCAGCAGAAAGACGGTTATCGAGACAATCCATACCCAACGTTTCATTGTAATAAGACCCCTTCATCCATCAGCTCCAATTCGCCCCACCAGACCTTAAGCTGCTCCTCCACTTCATTGAAACCGCCTATTCCCACTTGGACTTCAGCCCACTTCATTTCGGTCACCGCACGAATGCAATGTGGTTTACCGGCCATAATTTGCAAGACATCACCCGCACGTACTTGTCGGCTTTCCCCGTTATGTATGAACTCGCCATCGCCATGCGTAACAACCCACACTTTGGATCGCATCGAGTGATTCGCATAAGCCAGCTGATAGCTCGGCTCCAGCACATACTTGCTCGACATCACGATATGTCCTGAGGGCTCCTGTCTACAATCCAAAATCCAATACCGTCCACCATCAAAATCATATTCAGCAGTTAAGCGATTCATGCTTTCCATCCTGCACCGTCCCAGTCCCATTCTTCGAATGCCTCTGAAATCCTTCAAGCAGACACTACCGATACAATCACTTGTGCCAAAACAACCATCATACCCGTGACCTTAAGCAGCATATATCCTTCTCGCAATACGGCGATTGCGATGAGCGTCATCATTCCCCATCCCGCTGCCGAACGCCCCGATTTGGAGTGGACTCTACCTTTCTTGCGCTGAACGATGCGGAATAATCCGTAACTGATGATACTAAGAATCAGAATCCCTAATAGAATTGGATCTACGACATCCTCTACTACTGATCCGGATTGCCAGACCTTGCTGTACAACCATTCGAAGTTCAACATGACTAGATCCTCCTCTACTCTCTCATCTATGAATTTTTGTATATTAAATTTATGATACAATATGTATCCTTGTCAATCACAAATCTACCAAAAAGATACATTTTGTTTTGTGTCATTTTTCCCCTTAAAAACCTTGCTATTGCTGCATTTCTCGACATCTGTCCGATCAACAAATTGAGACAGATAGTGCTGATCTTCGTCCATGAATCAATAAAAAAAGCCTCCTTACGGAGACCTAACAATTACTGCTCGTCACGATATAAACGAATCAATTCCACTTCTCTATCAGAGGTTAGTCCTGCCTTAAGCGGCTTCCCCTCCTGCAATCGTTGCCGATCCCAATTCCATAAATCTGCAATCGTGGCTTCCAGAGGTCTAAAGGTGAGTCCTGCTTCCAACGCGCATGTTATATCCACCGAACCTGCACCGCGCCATGGCTCTTTACCTTCTGCGAGCGGGAAGTTATGCGGTATCCATAACGGAAAATCTCGCCATGGCTGAACCCCATGATCGAGTAAAAATTGCTCCTTCGTCCATACCCATTCCGCATCGCTGTTCGTGACGCTTCGGCACGTGTTCAGGAATTGCTCCATCGTTAGCGGTCTAGCGGGACCTGTCGCGTTATAAATCCCGGTAATCTGTTGTTCTACACCATGCAGAATCCAACAAGCAAGATCACGGCCATCAATGAATTGAATCTGCTGCTCCGGAAATTCTGGCGCAAGCACAGCCTCACCTTCACCTACACGTCTTACCCAATAAGTCAATCGATCTGATTCATCATGAGGTCCAACAATCAAACCAGGACGAACATGCAAGACTTGATTCGGCATGATACGCTCCGCTTCCATCTCACACATTCGTTTCAAGTGACCATAGTGCTCTCCTGGTAAAGTAACCGAAGGATCACTTAGAAGCTCTTGTAACTTCTCCTCCGATAGCGTTGGCGTTGTATACGACTCATCAATGCCGACAGGAACCCAATCCTGATACACAGAAATACTGGAGATGAACGTATAGTGTTTGATATTGCCCTTGAGCATATCCAATAGCCCTGTAACATCACCCGGGAGATAGGCGCATGTATCCACAACCGCATCCCAAGATCGATTGCGCAGCAGTAATAGATCCTGTTGTCGATCTCCAATCAGCTGTTCTACAGGCTGTCCTTCAAAAATCCCATTATGTTGCCCTCGATTAAATACCGTTACCTGATAGCCTTTACGCAGCGCCTCTTCGACGACAAATCTGCCAAGAAATCGTGATCCACCGATGACAAGAATATTCATTTCCTGTCCCTCCCTTAATATGGTTATAGGTCATAGACTTCCATCATTCTGATTATACGAAGAAGACCTCATATCACACAAATAAAAAATGCCGACTCCTAATCATGATTAGGAAGTCAGCACTTGAGAAGTGTCGATGGTATATTTCTTTTCAATATAAGCGATAAAATACCCAGCAAGCTCCGGATCAAACTGACTGCCTGTACATCGTCTGATCTCATTCAACGCTTCCTCATACGATTTCGTTGCTTGATAAGGCCGCTCTGTCGTCATCGCATCAAAGGAATCGATGATACAGAGCATTCGAGCAAGTCTTGGTATTTCATTTTCTTTTAAGCCATGCGGGTAACCCTTGCCGTCGTAACGTTCGTGATGCAACTCAATAAGTGGAATAAGCTCTTTATACTTGCCTGTCGCAAGTACAATTTCTTTGCCCCATAGAACATGCTTCTTGACCATTTCCCATTCATCCGGAGTCAGCTTCGTCTTCTTATTCAGCACATCTCGTGGAATCTCGAGCTTACCAATATCATGAATCAACGCACCTAAAATCAGTGTTCGACGATCTTCTTCATTCAACTGCAAGACTTCCGCCATATCTACCGCATAGGAGTAGACACGTTTCGAGTGTTTGTAGGTGTAGATGTCTTTGGATAGGAAGATCTTGACCTGCTGTTCAAGTTCGTGGATGTCATATTCCAAACGCTGTGGAGGCGCATCCTGTTCTCCATAGATTGACACCATATTTTTTCCCTTTGATTTAGCCATATATAATGCACGATCCGCCGCATCGACCAATTGCGACTTATCGTAATGGACCTTATTAATTTCAAGTAAGCCTGCCGAAAAAGATATACAGCCATGTGGGAACACATCTACACCATCGTAAGGCGTATGGTTCACGAGCTTTCTTAAGCCATTAATAAATCCCTTTGCTTGATCCAACGTATAATCTGGCATAATTATCGCGAACTCTTCGCCGCCGTATCGCGCCGCTAAGAATTGATGGGGCTCGCACTCCTCCTTTACGAGATTGCCAAAAAAACTTAGTAACTTGTCTCCTTCAGGGTGCCCATAAGCATCATTGTATTTTTTGAAATCATCTAGGTCGAGCATGGCCAGTGAAAAGGTACGCTCTTGTGATCGATATTGCTTAATATATTCATCCAGCTTCTCTTCAAAATAACTATGATTATAGAGTCCGGTTCGCTGGTCAATGTTCGCTTTTTCAGTTACTTGATTGTAGATCAAATATAATTTTTTGAAGGAAAAGGATAACAAAAGAGTGATTGCTGAAATCAATAACAATCCAAAAAACCCGTTTTTCTCCAATAGCATCACTAAAACAAGTGACAACAACATGGTGCTAACATATGCAAATATCGCATCTTTTACAAAACCAACTACGATATCATGAAGCTTAACTTTGGACACAATAAAAAAATAACAACTCATGAAGATAACATTAATTAATGAATACATAGATAGTGACGCTATATATGCAAACAGATGATTCAATTCAAATATTCCTGTATGGCCTCCTGAAAAATGAAAGAAAGCTTCAGCACCAAGCAACATCATCGTATAAGCACTGAAATTCAATAAATGTTTCCAAAGTGTCGTAGTATTCTTATCAATAAATACAAGAACAATAGAACTAATAAATAAGACTGAAAGTGCATATCCTCCACCATATACAAAAAGAACTGCCATCAGTACAGCGGAATCCATAGATTCATAGTTCCCTTCAGGAGGAACTCGAAACATAAAACATTGAAGCAATAATACTGATGCAATAAATGCGTAAAACATCACCCAGTCTGATGGTGATTTAGAAAACAGAGTTTTATCAAAATTCCAGACAAAGAGTGCGAAACCTACTAGGGAAACCAACAACGCATAAATAAACCCAGGTTGTCTTAACTGTAGTTTAAAATTATGTAACAAAGATTCTCCCTACCTTCTCTCTCTTAGTCTCTTCAAACAAAAAGGAAGCAGGCAATCCTACCTCCTTTCCGTCTTAATATTAATCTCCTACTCTAAAGCCCGATGTTAATGCAATAACAACCGATGCTACAATCACAACATTTAGCAAAATGCCCGCAACGTTGATGCCTTTAATTTTTTTCATCGTATGTATCCCCTTTCACTTTAGTCTAGTATGATATTAATAGTCATTGTGTCTCGACTAAAGAAGTACGAATTTTCTCCTCCAACATAATCTTCTGAAGGTAGATAAACATCCCAAAATTCATAATAACATCTCCCACACTGATCGCCTGCGTTCTGGGGTAGGGTGATGATAAAGGTATAATATCACCAAGGAATGGTAAATTGGTTGAACTATCCATTAGAAAATGCTTCGTAACAACCGTACCACTTTGAAGCATCTGTAGATATATCGGTTCTAGTACTGAGGCCGCTTCTAAGGACACCGGCATACGCCCACCGTTCACTATCATAACGAGGAAGTTTAATACTACGCCAGCAGTAATAAATCCAAAACCTTTCTCATGTCGATTAAGCCACAATAGATAGAGTCCTGTAATATAAACGACAATATAGAAATATCCACTAATATCAGCAATAAACTGAATCCTCTCTTGTATGTAGAACATAGCAAATTGAAGAATCAGTAGGACTGGAAAGATTAGCCCGCCTTTTATTCGAACATTCGAGAGCGCGATGAGACCATTTCGAAAACCTGCTCGTATAAACCCAACAATTAACCCGATTAAAATCCCATCGTAAACCATCTCATAGATCCCCTTTATGTTACTAAAAATGACAATAATCTTACCATCATTTACCGACATTATAAGACTTCCAGCCTTTAACGTCAATATTTCCCTAATATACCGTACCTTGCTAGATACCAAAAAACTCCCCACAAGTTCATAAAAAAATGTGAGGAGTTCTTGCTAACACAAACCTTATTAAGTCAATCGAACTAAACTATAATTCTTCTTCCCTTTGCGGATAATGATGAATCGGCCATCGAAAGAGTTCTCTACGGTTACTTCCATCTCAAGATCCGTAACGCGTTCGCCATTCATGGAAATCGCGCCTTTGGTAATATCCTCACGCGCCTGGCGTTTGGAAGGCTCGATGCCCAGGTCGACCAGCCATTCTACGATATTCTTCGATTCTTTGGTCGCGTGGAAAGTCGGCATTTCTTTGAAGCCTTGCTCGATCTCGTCCGCGGTCAATGATTTGATATCTCCACTGAACAATGCTGCGGTGATTTTCTTCGCTTGCTCCAGCATTTCCTCACCGTGCACGAACTTCGTCATTTCTTCAGCCAACGTCTTCTGCGCTTCACGTTTATGCGGTTCTGTCTGGACCTTCTCCACTAATGCATCAATCGCTTCTTTATCCAGGAACGTAAAGAATTTCAGGTACTTAATGACATCGCGATCATCCGTGTTCGCCCAGAATTGGTAGAATTCGAATGGGGTTGTTTTGTTCGGATCAAGCCATACCGCGCCACCAGCCGTTTTGCCAAATTTCGTACCATCGGATTTCAGCATAAGTGGAATCGTTAAGCCATAAGCTTTTGCTTCCGATCCTTCTTTCTTACGAATCAAATCCAAGCCACTCGTGATATTCCCCCATTGATCAGAACCGCCAATTTGCAGTTGAACATCCTCTTCCTTGAACAAATGAAGGAAGTCGAGGGATTGAAGAATCTGATACGAGAACTCCGTAAAAGAAATTCCGCTCTCAAGACGGCTTGCTACAACATCCTTTGCGAGCATCGCATTGATACTGAAATTCTTCCCATAATCGCGCAAGAAGTCGATGACATTGATTTTATGTGTCCAATCATAGTTATTCACCATTCGAAGCTGGTTGCTGCCATCCGTATCGAACAGCTTCTTCATCTGTGCAGTTAACGCTTCAACGTTCGCTTGTACTTGCTCCATCGTCTGTAGAGAGCGCTCCGATTGGCGGCCACTTGGATCCCCAATCGTTCCTGTTGCTCCACCAATTAGAATGACAGGACGGTGTCCAGCGAGCTGGAAGCGTCTTAGCATCATGAAAGGAATTAAGTGTCCAATATGCATACTGTCGCCTGTCGGGTCAACGCCGCAGTACAAGGAGATTGATTTCTCATTCGTCAATTGACGCAATCCTTCTGCATCCGTCTGTTGGTTAATGGCGTCGCGCCATTCGAGTTCGTCGATAATGTTCATCGTCATGTTCTCCATCTCCTTTTTATCGTTAAAAATTCTCCGAATAAACAACAAAAAATCGTCCCCTGTCTATTCTAGACATCGGGACGATTGAATAACCGTGTTACCACCCAAATTGCATTTACAGCGCGTACGTCGCCATAAATACCACTCTCAGCGATATTATCGATCGCTACTCCGCTTAGGGACACCTAAGATACTCCAGAGTGTAATTCGCAGGATTTGTGTGTACTGGGTCTCATCAACCCCCAGCTTTCTGAGAACAGGGACAAGCTGCTACTTCGCTCTTTCAACGTATAAGACATATAAGATTACAGACATTATAGAGAATTCAGATTGCAATGTCAACAACACGCCCATTCTCCTCCATCCTAGCCGTAATGTCCTGTTCACACTGCATTCATATTGGCATGATAGGATCCATGTACGAAGAAACAACAACTCACAATAAGAGGTGAACCTACATGCTAGCAGCTGCAATTATTTTCATTAATTGTGCCCTTATATTCTACACCATCGGTGTCTGGGGCGAAAAACGTTCCGGTACACTTCAAACCAAACATCTGATTTATTTCCTACTCGGTCTCGTCTGCGATACCACAGGTACAACCCTCATGAGCACGCTCGCTTCGAATGGCGGGAATGTTGTTCATGCGCTAACCGGTGGTGCTGCCCTCATCCTGATGCTAATTCACGCGGTCTGGGCTGCACTCGTCAAATGGAGAGGATCCGCGAATGCTCAGCACACCTTCCATCGCTTTAGCTTGATCGTCTGGATCCTATGGTTGATTCCTTATTTCATCGGAGTTGGCATGAGCATGCTATAACGGCTAAACTGGCTCAGCCGAGACGCTTCCTTGGATTTGTATCATTATTTCGTGACACAAATGTGATTTTCATTAAAAAAAGGACCCTCGCGGGTCCTTTTTTTGTTGATACATCAAGGTTTTTGGCCTGATTATTACATCATGCCGCCCATACCGCCCATGCCGCCCATATCAGGCATAGCTGGTTTGTTCGGTTCTGGCTTGTCAGCGATCACCGCTTCTGTTGTCAAGAACATTGCTGCAACAGATGCTGCGTTTTGCAATGCGGAACGCGTTACTTTCGCTGGGTCAACGATACCTGACAAGGACTTACGGGTATATTCATCACTGTTATTAATAACAAATTTAGAGCAATGACCACTTCTTATAAATGTGCTTACCATTACAGTATAAAGTGGTGGTTGCTTGATGTAAAGATTGTTAATGTACACTATTATCGTTATTAAAAACAAACTCCATGTTTTATTGACCTTTAACTTTAACTGCGCCCTTTTTAATTGGATCGAACCCAATAGGGAATATTGTTTCATCGTTAAAGTACGCTCCATCAAGTATTGCATCAACTAAACCTTCACATTTCATATTTATTCCAAATAACCTTGCTTCCCTAAAATCTGCCCCTTTTACGATAGCATCTGAAAAATCTGCTCCTTCGAGATTACTATGGTTGAAAAGTACATAAGAACAATTTGCTTTAATCAGTTTTGCATCACGCAAGTTTGCATTTTTAAGTTCAGCCATTACCATTAATGTATTGCTCATATTACAATTACTTAAATCTGAGCCATCCATATGAGCGTTTCGCAAGCTAGCTTGAATGAAACTTGCGCCTTGTAAATTTGTATTGTAAAGCAAAGCCCTATGTAAGTTTAATCCATCTAGCTTAGCATTTAATAAATTGGGAGCATTTATAATTATTGGTTCGTTCGCAAGACTTTTTATTATAACCATAAACAATGCCCCTTTTATTAGATTGCTCATTAATTTAGTATTTCCTATCGAAAGGATAGTGTTTACATCTTGGACAAACTTCTTTGGCTTTTGATATGTCAATTCTAACCTCAAATTGTTTCGCAATAATTTTTAGAATATCTTCTATAACCCATTCTACCGCAACAGCATTTATATCGTAACATGCACCCTCGTCTATTTTTCTTTTCAACAGTAGACAGTCACAGTTAAGTTCATCGTTCACATTCTCACCCCAAAAAAAATCGTTCTTTCAAATCCAAAGAACTCTCACACACACTATACCATACACTGGGATTAACTGTAATTGTCATCCATAGTCAGCGTTTATTTGTTGTTTATACAGACTCCTGTTGCTCTCTGATTAATCTGTCGAGTGTTGGTCTTGATATGTTCAACTCTTTAGCCAAAGCTGACTTGCTCACTTCGCGCTTCATATAACGCTCATAGTGTGTTTCAAAACCTTTAACCTCTACTTCCTTGCGCCCCTTGTATTTGCCATCCTTCTTAGCTTCTGCAATGCCTTCACGTTGACGCTCCAACATGTTTGCTCGCTCAAACTCATTGATTGCACCGATCATCGTTAGCATTAGTTTACCCGTTGCCGTTGAAGTATCTAAGTTCTCTTTCAAAGAGACAAGTTTAACCTTCTTCGCTTCCAACTGTTCAACGATATTCAGTAAGTCCTTTGTACTTCGTGCAAGTCGAGAGAAGTCATGAACGTAAATTGTATCGCACTCCTTACAAAGCCTATTGCCTTTGTCTTTGCTGTTCTCGATACATGGCTCACATTCTTCACATTCAACCGTCCGTACATAATTCAGCATCTCTTGCAACTGTGGTCTATCCGTATCTTTAGCTGATACCTTCTCTGTATATGTCTTATTAATCTTATACGCTTTCATAGCTTCAACTTGCCTTGCTTCATTCTGTTCAGCAGTACTTACTCGTATATAAGAAATATTCATGTTGTTCAATCACTCCATATCGTTAGATTCTATATTGTTATTGTACTAAATCGTAAATATAGAGTCTATAATATTGAATATATTATGTAAATTAAATCAAAAATAAATCCTAAATTTACACAAAATCATTGCACTGGACTTGTAAAGATAGGTTACGCTCTAAACTTCAATCACTAAAGACTCGTATTCGTATGATATTAATTTTCGACCACAAGAAAAACCGCTCTGTTGAGCGGTTCATTGATCTATCGTTCACCGTTAGTTCAGCTAACTTAGCTACTCAAAAAGGACAAATGTATCTTCAAGTCCCATCATATCTTTCAAAGTTTTACCTAGTGCATAATGGTTTGGTGTATCTTTCTTAATAACACAAAGAATATTTCCAGCCTTGCCTTGCGTGAGATTGGTTAGTTGAAGATGCTCTTCATTATCATAGATAAAAGACACTAAGTATTCGTAATAGTCATCATCCTTATCAATAACATTCAAACCAACATTATATAGCCTAACTTTTGTCCCCGCCCAAATCTTTTCATTATCACTTATGTTCCGTATTGGAATCCAATCAAGTCTCTCCATATTACACCTCTTACGGTTGAACTATCGTTCCTCGAACGTTAAATATTCAGTGTACCAATCCGTCCGATTTTCTCTGATTGACCCTATAGCTTCGTTCAATGCCGTTCCTTCAAGTTGGGAAAGTAATTCAAAATCAATTTTCCCTGTCCGAATCCAAATCGAAGCAAGGGACTCACCACAACTACCTTTAACCATTTCGCTGAGAAACGACTCATCCGTAGCGACAGAGAATAAAGCTTGTACAACTTCGTTTCCCTCGAAATAACCCAAATCAATTGCGGCATCATCGCGTTCATCTTCCCTAGCCGTTGCATCCAAGAGGATATTTATGAGTTTTGTCTTTTGTTCCATTTTCACGCCTCCTTTGGGCGTATTTTCTTTTGCCGTAAGCTATCCTGCTTGTCGTTGACTAATGTTCTACGTTAGTTTAGTCAATAAGTGTAACAACTTACGGTTTTAACCCCGTCTGTAGTACATGGAAAAATTGCTCTAATATCTCATTGAAATCAGATTCATAAATAACGCCTGTAGAAGGGTCTGGAATACGGCTCTCATCAGGTTTTTTATGCTTTACATATTCCATCTTTATATATACCTTTTCAAGTTCATTCTTTTTGCTTTCTACCCATAGTTGAAACTTAGTCCGCATTCTTCCGATCTCCTCCTCTTACCACTCTATCCATGCCGATAGTTTAACAAGCAATCTCAACAATAAATTTTATGATAATGTTACCATAAAAGGAAGCGGGAAAACGCTTGTGTTTTACTACATTTAATCCAAGACACCTCTATCGAATGTACGATAGAAATGCACCCCGAGGTGGTTTACAGCCTGAGTTGATACTGAGACGAATTAGATTGCCCCAACACTTACATCCACAAACCCTACAAACAGATTTTACGACACGAGTACTATGTTCATATTATTCAAATCAATCCCTCTCTATTTCTTTAATAAATCATAACTAACCCCAGGTTAGGCGATCTTAAAAAAATCGTGAAATCGAAAATGCTCTCTCGTGGAGCATATTATTTGCCAAACTGTGTGTTTTTCAACACCTTCTGTATAACTATATATTAGAGATATTTTACTCCTGCCAAAAGGATAGAAATCTATTGGATATTAAAACTATAAGAAGTGAACCAAAAACTCTCCGTTTAGTCAGAGAGTTTTTTATTTTGCTTAATACATCACACTTTCGTGAAAGGAGGTGACAGTTAATGAATGATAATGATTTGCGGTCAGCCTTATTTAGTTTCCAGAAAAGATACGGAACATCAATCACATTTATTGCTAATAAGTGTTGTGTTTCCAGAGAGCATTTAAGCAGATGGCTTCACAATAATTCATATGTAATTTCAGAACGACTAAAAGCTAAAATAATCAAGCTAATTAAAGGGGAAATGCTTAATGACAACTGTTAATATTATCGATGCACCTTGTGGTTATGGGAAAACTTCTTGGGCAATTCAATTCATGAACTCAGTCCCATATGATGAGTACAAGTTTATTTATGTCACTCCGTTTCTTGAAGAGGTTTCTAGGGTCAAAGACTCAGTAACAAACTCTATCTTTTATGAGCCTCATGATGTTAATGGCGAAACTAAATTGGATGACCTCCACAGATTACTAGAGGAAGGCAAAAATATTTGTACTACACATAATCTGTTTATGAGAGTTAATGAAACAACAAGAAGTTTACTGCAACAAAATAAATATATACTCATACTGGATGAGGTTCTTAATGTCATACGTCAAGTGGAATTAAAGAAAAACGACCTTGGGCTACTACAGAAAGCAGGGGCGATTAGTTATGAGATGAAAGAAAACGGAGTCGAGTACATCAAGTGGCATGAACATGTAACTCACGACAGTAGATTTAATGATATAAAGAGAATGGCTCTGTCTAACTCCTTATTACATTATGAGAACTCAGCATTGATATGGTCATTTCCAGTGGAAGTGTTCGATTTATTTCAAGATGTTTATATACTGACGTATCTGTTTAAAGGACAACTCCAAAGATATTACTTTGATTTGTTCCAGATAAAATACAAATACTTGTCTGTTGCTTTCTTAGATGGAATCTACCAACTGGTTCCTTATAAAAATAGAGTCAGGTCAAATAAGCCCTTATTAGCAGAGAAAATTAATATCTATGAAGGTAACCTCAATGATATTGGAGAAAAGAGCAATGTAATGTCATACAGCTGGTTTGGAAACTCCAAAAACAAAAAGGATATTAAGACACTGCAAAACAATGCCTATAACTATCTTACAAATAAAAATAAAGCAAATAACAGCAATAGTATCTGGACGACATACAAGGGAAGTAAAGCAAAATATCAAAAGCTTATTGCACCAAGAGGATTTGCTAATTCCTTCGTAGCTGTTACATCAAGAGCAACGAATGAATACAGAGAGAAATACAATCTAGTATATTTAGCAAATAGATACATGAGGCCGATAGAGATTGGATTTTTCAGACAAATGGGTATTACGGTAGATGCAGATGCTTGGGCATTATCAGAACTAATCCAGTGGATTTGGAGAAGTCGCATTCGCGAAGGTCATCCCATAAATATTTTTATTCCAAGTAGTCGAATGCGTGGATTATTGAAGCGATATTTAGCCAGTGAATATTTTGAGGAAGCACCTGCTACTGCGATCATAAACGAACCCCCAAGTGACTGGCATCTTTAAGACTTAGGTAGATATACTTCCTAAGAACCCTTAATAAAGCCAATAAAACAAAGGCTTATTTTTCAAAGTCCTTATAAGAAGAAAAGTTAAATGGTAAAAAACAAGCACTCGATGCATGGATATGTATTCTGCGAAGCTATAACCCAAATGATTCGATGAGCGAAGCGTTCGAATCATGACAAGGACTAAAGCGAAGCGTAGTCCGCGTCAGCAAGAAATCTGTAATGCCAAAGAAAGTACTAACGAAATTATAGCTACTTTACACAATTTTCTTTTCGTGCTAAGTTCATATCAGTTATTTGTTTTAGCTTTTACATATATAAGGAGTGCGATAAACATGTGCAATAATCCTATCAAAGAAATACGACGTTATCATATATTTACCTTAACAGAGTGGCTACCAAGCCACTCTGTTTTTTTGTTCGAAAAATGTGCCAGTACTTTCTTTGACATTAATAACTTGAAGGGAGAGGAATGCCTATAGTCCATCAACAAAAGTCGAATATCAAACTACTGGATTGAATAGCAAATTTTATGAATGGAGGATTACCATGAACGTTTGTAAGTATCTAACTGCGGATTTTCATCAACATACTTTAGAAAGCAAACTTTATCGGATTGACTTATATGTTGCAAGAGATAAAGTTCTACTTGGAGATACACCAATTTTCTTTGTGAAAATAGCGTTTACCAAAACAAAATGGGTTGAAGTAGCAAAAATCAGTTTTGTATTGGAGAATCAGAAAATGTTGCAACAAAAACTACTCAAACAATGGATGCCATCAATAAGATGGTATTATCTCAACGGAGAAAACAAAGGTAGAAAATACAAAAGCGAAAATGAAAGCTTGGTTCTGGAAGTTTTAGACAAATATTTATTAGAGCATCCAGATGTTGATTACAGGTATCAGTCAGCTAAAGAAGTTCAAAATAATGTAGTTTCGAAGCTTTATGAGAAGGAACCATCACAAATATATTTGATTTGGGATGAGTCACATAAAGTGGTGAAGATAGGTCAGTCTGGACGTCCGAGAATTAGGTATAACCAGATCAATTCGGACACAGCATCTCAGATCAAAATGCTTGCCACAATCCAAAGCGATTATGCGAAAGTGCTTGATATTATGCTAAAAAATCACTTCAAATCCAAAAAGTATAAGAATGAATGGTTTAAGCTTAATCCTTCGGATATTGAAATGATTGTAAGCAGGAGATTACCACCACCAATCTGCAACCTAATGGGGGAAGTGCAAACCATATTCAGTTTCAATTGAATCTGAGTTTTATTTATTCGTAAAGGAGCGGGAACATGAAAGAAAATAAGAAAAATAGATACTACGATGAGTCCCTTCAAGGCAAGACCCTTGATGATTTATGGATAATGGCATATGGAGAGAAGGACTTAGAAGAACGAAAAGCAAAATACGAAGCACGAAAGCTAAAGCCTGATTATGGAGAAGACGAACTCAATATATGTGAGTGCCCCATGTGCGGTTCTGATGATGTACCGAATGTGGATATTGACGTTGACCTAAAGTCGAAAGACGACAGAATCAAGAGCATCAAAGTGCGCGGCGGTAAGTGTTCTGGATGCGGCGAGACTTTTTACGATTCTGAGGTTACAGACCTAATCCTAAAGATAAGTAAGCTGATTGACGATAAATAAATCCTTCAAGTCCTTCAAGAAAACAAACCAGAAATGGCAGTTATCCACTTCTGGTTTGTTTCAATTCCGATTATCCAATCAGCTTTTTCTTCTGTGATTCAAATTCATCTTCGCTGATTATCCCCCACTCGCTCTCAGACGCTTAATTCCGGCTCATATGGTTCCTCTGCATTTACCTAAGGGCATTAGGAGCATCTTTTAAATCTAAATATCCAAGTGATTCAACGGGTTGTATTTATCATTTTGCTCCCTAAGTTCATTGCCCCACATTGCAACATAACGCATGGTTACAGTAATATTTTGATGGCGCATTAGCTTTTGAATTGCAAAAGCACTCATTCCTGACATAGCAAGTCTATGACAAAACGTGTGTCTAAACGTATGTGGTGATACTCTCACATTTGGGAAATTCATTTTTTGTCCTAGATACTTAAAAACCAACATTAAAGAATTTTCTGTTAATTGTGTATAATCACGCTTTGTAAATACATACTCATTTACACTACACCACTTTTGTTTACAAAAGGCTTGATATGCTCTTAATTCTTTTGTAAGCTTCAATGTTATTGGAATAGATTCTTTTCTTCTCGTCTTTCCAAACACTGATAAAGATTGATTTTCAAAGTCTACATCAGACCATTTCAACCCAATAATTTCACCACGTCTAATGCCAGTACCTAGTATCGCAACTATAATCATGTAATCTCGATAGGCAACGTAACTGTTTTCTCTTCGCTTACTACGTCTATAAAAATTAAGCATCTGATTGATTTGTTCATCAGAGAATACATCAATCTTAACATCTGTCTTTTGGAATTTTACTTTGTGGGCTGGATTATTTTTAATGACTTCACATTCTACCATGTAATTGAGGAATGCTCTTATTCTCAACAGCTTAGTATTGATTGTGCCAGCTTGGTTGCCTTTGTCCTGACAAAACATCAAATAATCCCTCACATGACTTTGTGCAATGTCCTCAACATTCACTATCTCATTATCTTTGCAATAGATAACAAATTCACCTAGCAAAGTTTGATAATTTCTGATGTTCTTCTGTGTAGTATTCTTAAACTTACGGTCATCAAGAAAATCCTTAAATGCAAACTTTAACAACACAAAAAACCACTCCCTAATAGAATTATTAAGAAGTGGTCATTGCTTGATTTATTATTTATAACTGTGACTGCTTCTTAAATCATGGTTAAAATAACCTCATTTTAAGGAGCAATTTGGTCTGACGTTTTAGAACAGAAAGGCTGGGAATCCTTGTCAGTCCTTACATCATGCCGCCCATACCGCCCATGCCACCCATATCAGGCATAGCTGGTTTGTTCGGTTCTGGCTTGTCAGCGATAACCGCTTCTGTAGTCAAGAACATCGCTGCAACAGATGCTGCGTTTTGCAATGCGGAACGCGTTACTTTCGCTGGGTCAACGATACCTGTTTCGATCATGTTCACCCATTCGCCAGTTGCTGCGTTATAGCCGATGCCTACCGCCTCTTTTTTCAGACGCTCAACGATAACAGATCCTTCTTGACCTGCGTTCGCTGCGATTGTACGAACTGGCTCTTCAAGAGCGCGCAAGATGATGTTCACACCTGTCTGCTCGTCGCCTTTCGCTTGAACTGCTGCTACAGCATTGTAGATGCTTACAAGTGCTGTACCACCACCTGCAACGATGCCTTCTTCAACCGCTGCACGTGTTGCGTTCAATGCATCTTCAATACGCAATTTGCGCTCTTTCAATTCTGTTTCAGTAGCTGCACCAACTTTGATTACCGCTACACCGCCAGCCAATTTAGCCAGACGCTCTTGCAATTTCTCTTTATCGAATTCGGAAGTTGTTTCTTCCAATTGCGCACGGATTTGGTTCACGCGTGCTTCGATATCTTCTTTTGCACCGTTGCCATCAACGATGATTGTATTATCTTTCGTTACGCGGATTTGACGCGCAGTACCCAATTGCCCAACTGTAGTCGATTTCAGATCAAGACCCAATTCTTCTGTGATCACTTGACCACCAGTCAATGCAGCGATGTCAGCAAGCATTGCTTTGCGGCGATCGCCGAAGCCTGGAGCTTTGACGGATACGCAAGTGAATGTACCGCGAAGTTTGTTCATGATCAGTGTCGCTTGTGCTTCACCTTCAACATCTTCAGCGATGATTAGAAGCTGCTTACCTGCTTGAACCACTTTCTCAAGCACTGGCAAGATTTCTTGGATGTTCGAGATCTTCTTATCTGTGATCAAGATATAAGGGTTGTCTAGGACAGCTTCCATCTTGTCTGTATCAGTAATCATGTACGGGGAAGTGTATCCACGGTCGAATTGCATACCTTCAACCACTTCAAGTTCTGTTAAGAAACCTTTGGATTCTTCAACCGTGATCACGCCGTCTTTGCCGACTTTCTCCATTGCTTCTGCGATCAATTCACCAACTTCATCGTCAGCAGCCGAGATTGCAGCAACTTGTGCGATCGATTGTTTACCTTCGATTGGTTTTGCAATTTTTTGCAATTCTTCAACCGCTGCACGAACCGCTTTATCGATCCCTTTACGGATGACCATTGGGTTGGCACCTGCAGTTACGTTCTTCAAACCTTCGCGAATCATCGCTTGAGCAAGAACGGTAGCTGTTGTTGTACCGTCACCGGCAACATCATTTGTTTTTGTAGCTACTTCTTTAACAAGTTGTGCACCCATGTTCTCGAATGCATCTTCAAGTTCGATTTCTTTCGCAATCGTAACACCGTCATTCGTGATGAGCGGGCTTCCGAATTTTTTCTCAAGAACAACGTTACGACCTTTAGGTCCAAGCGTCACTTTTACTGCGTTTGCTAATGTATCTACACCACGAAGCATCGCACGGCGTGCGTCTTCACTGAATTTAATTTCCTTTGCCATCGTGAAAAACCTCCCTAAATAATTGTTATTATGGATTCACTGATTGGATCAATTAGCCGATAATCGCGTGGATATCGCTTTCTTTCATAATCAAGTATTCTTTACCTTCGAATTTCACTTCAGTGCCAGCGTATTTCGAGAAGATTACGCGGTCGCCTTCTTTCACTTCAAGCGGAATACGAACGCCATCTTTCACCGCGCCGATTCCTACCGCAATAACTTTACCCTCTTGTGGTTTGTCTTTCGCGGAGTCTGGCAATACGATACCGAATGCTGTTGTCTCTTCTTTCTCTACTGCTTCAACTAATACGCGTTCACCTAAAGGTCTGATCATGAAAAATAGCCTCCTTTAAATATGTTTTTTAAGCATTAACCATTATGTGTAATGTATTAGCACTCGTTCACCATTAGTGCTAATAACAATTTTTATGATACCTATTTTGGAAGAACATTTCAAGTCCTTTTCTCTAAATTTACATGAACTTTTCAAACATTCTTCCGCTTCGGCACACCTACCCATTCTATCCAATTTCAACCAAATTATGCCAAACGATACTCGCAAGAAAAATAAATACACGTACCAAGACACGTGCCCAAGCCGATAGTCATCCGCCCCCATACGTTAAGGATAAGATTGCTAAAATAACGATAAGGAGTGAACTTCATGGCATTTATACCTCCACGACGCCCACCAGGCGGACGCTCTTTCTTTCCCTTCGGAGGACCGCCTGGACTGCCGCCGGTTACACCTGGACCCTCCGGAGCCCAAGCTCCAACCTCACCGCCACCACAATTCACACCGGCTATGCCCCAAGCGCAAGCAGGTGTCTTCGCCGTAGATCCAGGAGCCATTAGCCGTTGTCTGTTCCGAAATACGTATGTATGGCTGAACAACGGCCAGCAATTCTGGTTCTTCCCTGTATTCGTCGGACGCGACTCCGTAGCCGGGTTCCGCTGGAATGGCTTCTTCTGGATGTATTTCGGCATAGACTTGAGACAGATCGCATCTTTTACATGCTTCTAAAATATGAAAACTTACGATCCTAGTCAAAAAGACGCCTATCGGTTCATCCGATAAGCGTCTTCTATTGTTCCTACGATTCGTATTCGAACTCTTCTTCCCAAGCTTGTTCTCGTGCAAGCTGCTTCCGATAGACAAGCGAAGACAACCATACGCTGAATTCATACAACAGGATCAATGGTACAGCAACGAGCGAGTCTGAGATCAAATCCGGCGGTGTAATTAGTACACCGATGAAGATCAATACAAAATAGGCTAACTTTCGCATTTTACGCAATCTCTTCGGATTCACAATTCGAATCTTGGTCAAGAACATAATGATAATCGGCAATTCGAACAAGAGCGAGATCGGAATGAGAATATTGAATAAGAATGAAAAGTATTGTGTAACCCCATAGGTCTCCACGAGTCCCATATGCTTCGTCATTTCCGTCGTAAACGAGAATGCGAGTGGAAATACAACATAATAGGAGAAAGCAAGTCCAGCTAGAAATAATAGCAGAACAAACGGAATGTATTGCACGGCACCCTTGCGTTCAACATCGCGTAACCCCGGGCGTACGAACAACCAGACCTGGTAGACCGTGAACGGCAGACCTACGATTAAACCAATCACAAAAGCAAATTTCATATAGATACCGATTGCATCCCACATCGAAAAAGCATGAAAATTCATGTCTTTTACCGGCGCAATGGCAATTAGATAATTATAGATTGGGTCTGTAACGACAAACCCGAGAATCATCCCAAGGACCAATACAATCAGAATATAGAAGATTCGTCTGCGCAGCTCGCCGATATGCTCCCATATCGTCATGTCGTCTGCTTCGATATGCTGCTCTGTCATACAACCACCACGCTAATATTAATCAGGTAAACGTTTATCATTCGCGTGCTTCTGATCCAGTACAGGCTGCGATGTGCTGTCCATACTGCGAATTTCTTGCTTCGCGGGTTTGCGATCATCATACTCATCGTCTGAGATAATATCACGCGCTCCCTCTTTGAACTCACGCAATGTCCGACCAAATGCGCGACCTAATTGAGGCAGCTTATTCGGGCCGAACAATAACAATGCGACGATAATCAGCAAAATAAAGCCTGTAACGCCTATGCCTCCCACCTTGCATATCCCCCTTCGTTCACTTCATCAGCGAAAATAATATCGATTCTGTTCTAGCCCATTAATAACATGGAACCTGGCAGCATTGGCGTCCCATAGCGGACAATTTCTGCGCCTGCTTGCCGGATTGCTTCAGGCGTCCGATCATCGGGATCTACAGACGTCCCGCCTGTCAGCAGTATCATATCACACATTTGTTCCTTCAATTAGGGAATTTTCGTGACAATTATCACCATATCGTCCGGTACAAATCGATGCGATCTACAGTAGGCTTCGGAAAAGAAGCGAAGAAGAAATACTTCGATTATTCATCTTGGTGTTCCTTGTAACGGCCTGTGATGATGTCGAGTGCGTGCGGAAGTTGGTCCATGACCGCATTGAGATTCTCGTGCACACCTTTCGGGCTCCCCGGTAAGTTCAGAATTAATGTCTTTCCACGAATCCCGCATACTCCGCGCGATAACATTGCCCGTCTTGTCTTCACCATAGATGCTGCGCGCATGGCCTCCGCCATCCCCGGTACCTCACGGTCAACTACCTTCAACGTTGCTTCCGGTGTGACATCACGCTCGGCTAGGCCTGTCCCGCCTGTCGTCAAGATCAAATGAGTCTGGAAATAATCGGCCATCTCGATCAATCCCGCCATAATCTCATCCTTCTCATCCGGTACAATGCGATACTCGACAATTTCACCGCCAAGCTCCTCTTCGATCATCTCGCGAATGACTTGCGCACTCGTATCCTCGCGTTCGCCTCTTGAGCCCTTATCGCTAGCGGTTAGGATTCCTACTCTCCAGATCATTTCGCACTCCTCCCTCGAATGTCGAACTTCAATATATAGTTTTTCCATGTAGTACTTCTATCGTATATAAAAGAAAAATTCATGTATTATATCAATCATCATCAAGCTAGCCATTATAACTGGCTGAGTCTATAACGAGTGTCATGTCTTCCGTAATTAAGCAATCTACACGCAAATCATGGACCTCCATTGGCACATGATCAATCACCTGTAACCCGAATGCCAACGCAATACATAGCGGCCTTCGATCGGATTCTTCTGGATGTGACGCAGCAACTCTTGCCATAAAACGATCGTAATAGCCACCGCCGTATCCCATCCGCCCCCCATGCTGATCAAAGGCGAGCCCTGGTACGACAACCCAATCAAGCATTGCCCACCCAGTCGCAGGTAGTAGAGGAAGCGATAATTTCGGTTCCCGAATGCCGTAGCTGCCAACTTCTACATCGGATAACGATCGGATCTGGAACAACTGCATCTGTCCAGCGGCTTGATCCACATGTGGTGCATATACCGCATATCCCCGGTCCCAGCAATGTTGAATGAAAGGAATGACATCGATCTCGTGTTCATAGGGAAGATAGACGAAAACGCTACGATTCGCGGATTGTTCTCCCGACAGGGCCTTATGATCAACCCACCTCGCAGCTTCTCTACATATTCGTTCGGATTTCACCCGATGCTCACTCGCGGACAGGGCCTTTCGCAAGGTCCTGATTCGCTTGCGAATCTCTTGTTTCTCGCTCATTTAACGAAATCACACCCTTAGTTTACCATTGTTCATTTACTTTCGCTAGTTTTCAACGTTATCCTTCCATTTCTTCGCACTTTCCTCAAAATTCATGTACAATATGTACTAATGAAACCGTGAACATGTGTTGGAGGTATCGACGAAATGCTGCTTCAAGCTTCAGGAATAACGAAAAATTATGGTGTAACCAATATTCTGTCAAATATTAACCTGATGGTCAATGATCGAGAACGAATCGGTCTTGTAGGTGTGAACGGCGCGGGCAAATCTACACTGCTTAAGATTATCGCCGGTGAAATCCGTCCAGATCAAGGGCAAATTTTCAAAGCCAAAGAGACACGCCTTGGGTATCTTGCCCAGAACAGCGGCCTGCAATCCGATCGGTCGATCTGGGATGAAATGCTGCAGGTCTTCGCGCATTTGATTGATGCAGAGAAAGAACTGCGTGATCTAGAACAACAAATCGCCGATCCGACGTTGATGGCAGATGATAAGAAATATGCGGACACGTTGAACCGCTATGCCACACGCTCAGATTGGTTCCGCGAACAAGGCGGCTATGAAGTTGAGACCAAGATCAAATCTATTCTACATGGGATGGGATTCGGGAACTTCTCCTTCGATACGCCCATTCATACGTTAAGCGGCGGCCAGCGGACCCGACTTGCCCTTGCTCGCATCCTGCTGCAAGCCCCAGATGTGCTCATGTTGGACGAGCCAACGAACCATCTGGATATCGAAACATTAACTTGGCTTGAAGATTATTTGCGCGGATACGCCGGCGCCATCGTCGTTGTATCGCATGATCGCTACTTCCTCGACGCCCTAGTCACGAACATCGTCGAAATCGAGCGGCATCAATCGAAGCGATATACCGGCAATTACAGCAAGTATATCGAGCTTAAGGCAGCTGACTACGAAATCGAGAGCAAGCACTATGAACGTCAACAGACTGAAATCGCGAAGATGGAAGATTTCATCCGTAAAAATATCGTACGCGCAACGACGACCAAACGCGCGCAGAGCCGCCGTAAAGCACTCGAGAAGATAGATCGTCTAGAGAAACCGCTTGGTGATATGAAGAAAGCGTCCTTCACCTTCGAAGTGGAGCTCACATCCGGGAAGGAAGTGCTGCAGGTTAGTGATCTTGCCATGGGTTTTCCGAATAAAGGAACCCTATTCAAGAATGTCTCGCTCGACTTGCGGCGGGGGGAGACGGTTGCCCTCATTGGTCCGAACGGGATTGGCAAATCCACTTTATTGAAGGCTCTTGTCGGACAGATGGAACCGTTAAGCGGATCCTTTAACTGGGGAACGAATGTCAAACTGGGGTATTACGATCAAGAACAGACAGGACTTAGTCCGAATAATACCGTACTCGAGGAGCTCTGGTCTGCCTATCCTCATCTAGAGGAAGCACGGATCCGTACCGTGTTAGGCAATTTCTTATTTAGCGGAGAAGATGTGCTTAAGAAAGTCATGTCGTTGAGCGGTGGGGAGAAAGCTCGCGTCTCGCTCGCTAAACTTATGCTCTTAAAAGCTAACATGCTGATCCTGGATGAGCCGACGAACCATCTGGATCTCTTCAGCAAAGAAGTGTTGGAATCCGCACTCATGGATTATGAAGGAACGTTACTATTTATCTCGCATGACCGTTACTTCTTGAACAAAATGGCCGAGCGTATCGTAGAACTTGGTCCGACTGGCACGCAACATTTCCTAGGAAATTACGATGATTATGTCGAGAAAAAGCAAGAAATTGCTGAAATGTTAGCCGAAGCTGCAGCTGCGACTAGCAAAGAATCCGTAACAAATAACGGATCGGTAGACAAATCATCCGGCGGTGCCTCTTCCTTCGAAGACAACAAACAAGCAAAACGCGATGAACGAAACAGACAGCGCAAACAAGAACAGCTCGAAGCCGATATCGCACAGCTTGAAACGGAAATTACGGAGCTGGAGCACAAACTCACGCTTCCTGAGGTCTATCAAGATTACGTTGCCGTACAGGAAACTCAGACCCAAATCGATGAGAAAAAGTCCCGTCTGGCTCTAACGTACGAGCAATGGGAAGAGACAATGGCTTAAGCATACGCTTGTACACAGCCTTATCCACAAATAAAGTGAATAACTTTATCCTTCTTGCGGCCTATATGGCCGCTTTTTTTATTGATATACGAGGGGGTAACATGCAATTTCCATAATTATTCACTTTTTTATCCACATTATCCACAGAAATAACCGATTCGACATGAAAAAGCTATCCCCGATTTCCATAAAACCCGCACCACTGCGCGCCATAGCGTTATAGCAGTTATGCACAACTCTCGTCGGATATGTGGATAACTTTGTCCACAAGGTTGAAGTCACCTCCCCTAATCAGCTCTAAGGAAGAGGAGATTTCTCCAGATGCTTTGTGCTATAATACGACTTAATGCATTGAACGCACTATATTCCACAATGAGGTGATTGTCTTGGCTGGCTCTATATTCTCTATGCACGGCCTTTCCATTCTTGCAACCATATTAGGCGGGTCCGCCGTTATCTTCCTACGACTGCGCGCTACGAACAAACCTACGAATATGAAAAAAATTATTATGCCGCCGATCGGTATGGTATCCGGCTTCCTCATGTTCGTAGTACCTGAGTTTCGAGTCCCGCTAACTTGGGCTCTAGCCTCATTTCTCGTCGGGGCAATTCTCTTCTCTTATCCGCTGATCCTTACATCACGATTTGAGCAAAAGGATGAGCTGATCTATTTGAAACGCTCCAATATGTTCATCTTCGTCATTGTCGGACTCCTTGTGCTTCGCGTCATCCTTCATGATGTGCTTGAAAAATACATCACGGTCCCACAAAGCGCAGGTCTCTTCTTCATTCTCGCGTTCGGCATGCTGCTTCCATGGCGTATCGCCATGTTGATGCAGTACCGTAAGCTACAGCATACAAATGTTCGTATTTAACAAAAAAGGCTGTATCGACACTCTTCCATGAAGAGAATCGATACAGCCTTTCGTATATGGACTAGCTTTGAACGGACCAAGCTTCGAGCGACAATGTCGGCTCCCCCTTCAGATCCAGCGCTGTAAACTCACCGCGCTTCCACTTCAGGTACGCCGCCGCACCAATCATCGCCGCATTATCACTGCATAGCGCGAACGGCGGAATAAGCAGCGGCAAGCCTTCTGCTGCGCATCGAGCCGTCAACGCTTCGCGTAAACCTCGATTGGCGGCTACGCCACCGCATATGAGCAGCTGCTTTACTTCGAACTCCTTCGCCGCGCGAATCGCTTTCTCTGTCAAGACGTCAATGACCGACTCTTGGAATCCACGTGCAACATGCGCGAAGTTTAATTCTTCGTTCCGCATCTTCGTCTGATTAATCACATTCAGCACCGCAGACTTCAGACCACTGAAGCTGAAATCATAGGAATCCGGTTCCAACCAGGAACGCGGCAATGGAACTGCTGCTTCCGCTTCATGCGCAAGACGGTCCACATGCGGGCCCCCCGGATATGGGAACTGCAGCGCACGTGCGACTTTATCATACGCTTCGCCCACCGCATCATCTCGCGTCCGCCCGATCACACGAAATACGCCTTCGCTCTCGAGCAGCACAAGTTCCGTATGCCCACCGGATACAACGAGCGCCATACACGGATATTCCATCTCATGTACGAGCTGATTCGCGTAAATGTGCCCTGCAATATGATGCGTTCCGATCAACGGCAAATCCAATGCCATTGCGAGCGCTTTGGCCGCTACAATCCCGACGAGCAGCGCCCCGACAAGGCCAGGTCCCATGGTCACCGCAATCGCAGACAAATCGGTTAAGGCGATGCCTGCCTCCTCCACCGCTTCCTCCGTCGTGATCGTAATGGTCTCCACATGCTTGCGTGAAGCCACCTCCGGCACGACACCACCGAAGCGTTTGTGCGTCTCGATCTGACTCGCAACGATATTCGACAATATTTCTTTGCCGTCTTTAATGATTGCCACGCTTGTCTCGTCACAGCTTGTCTCTATGGCTAATATATAATTCGGCTTTCCTTCGCCGCCTAGATTACTCATGACTGTCACCTGCTTCCTTCGATCCAGGGGTTGTTTCCCCAGATTCGATGGATTCCCAATGCTCTGGAATATCCGCCCACATAATAAGTGCATCTTCATTATTATCGGAATAGTAACCAGGACGAACGCCCGCTTGCGAGAAACCAAATTTATGATATAAATTTTGCGCGATATGATTCGACACCCTGACTTCAAGTGTCATCTTCTTCATCCCGACAAAACTTGCTGTCTTCATCATTTCCTTAAGCAGTCTAGCGCCCAACTTCCGACCGCGATACCCCGAACGAACGGCAATATTCGTAATATGCGCTTCATCCATGATGAACCACATCCCGCCATAGCCAATAATCTGGTTATTCCATTCCATAACCATATATTTAGCAAAATGATTGTGCGCTAACTCATTTCGGAACGCTTTTGCTGTCCAAGGCAGCGTAAACGCTTGTCTTTCTAATTCGACGACATCCGGAATATCATTCAGCTGCATTAGCCGAAAGCAAAGCCCGTCTGTTGCCTGGTCCTTATACTCATCCATGATTCGCATTCCCCCCTACGATTTCCCGAGCAGCTTCGCTTCCGCTTCTGCAAGCTGTGTATAATTCGGCTCCAATCGATGCGCATCATCATACTCCCCTTGCATCAGCCTCTTGCCGCCCGTAAGGCCAATCCATCTTGCTTCTATTGTATGACCAACGATCTGCACCGGACAACGGACTAGCGTACCTAGACGCTCCGCTTCAGCTCGATGCAATTCCACGTCACCCACGACCCATATCGAAGATGGCGTTCCTTCAACTTCAGCCTTTTCCGCTAGCTGATTGACCCACTCCTTCATAAGCCGAACCCGATCCTCTTCGAGATTGGCCCATGGGGTCGAATCCGCAGCCACCTCGCCGCACCACAGGGAAGTATAGACTTGTCCTCTGCGGGCATCCATCAACGGGACGATCCAGTGCTGATCCTGCTTCGCATCGATTGAACTTAATGGGAGCATGTCCAATTCACCATCCGAAGTTTCGGCTCCTTCCGCATGCAATCCGTGCTGCCACCCCGCGAGTGCTAGACCTTCCAAACTTGAGACCCCGACAATCGGCTTTTTCCATACCCATGCCAGTGTCTTTCCAACCGTCACGCCAATGCGTACACCGGTATAGGAGCCAGGTCCGCGGCCTATGATAATGCCATCCAAATCCTGCTCTCCCAGATCCAATGCATGAAGGACCTCTTTCACCGTCGGGATTAAATAAAGTGAATGATTGCGTTCTGCTGATGAAGAGACCTCTTTCAGTACACGTGTACCTTCAACAACAGCAACACTTAACATCGCAGTCGATGTATCGATTGCCAAAAACCGCTTGCGCGGTGCTTCTTTGCTCATCATGATGACGCCCCCTCCTTGTTCAGTTCCTCACACCATGTCTCATAGGGAGAGCCATATGCACGCACATGGAATACCCGTTCTGTCATCCCGGCGTATTCAATATAAATGTGCAAGTACGCTGCAGGCAGCAGCTCCGTAATCAAACTCGACCATTCCACAACCGTCAGCCCTTGCCCGAAGAAGTAGTCATCGAGTCCAAGCTCGTCTGCTTCTTCGATGGACAGACGGTAGACATCCATATGATAGAAAGGAAGTGTTGTTCCTTCATATTCTTTGATAATCGTAAATGTCGGACTATTCACGACATCAGGCACGCCAATCGCGCGAGCTAGCGCCTGAGAGAATCGCGTCTTCCCCGCTCCCAAATCACCGTCCAGCGCAATAACAGTCCCCGGCTGAATCCAATCCGCCAGCCTTGCAGCAAGCCGTTCAGTGTCTGCTTCTTGCATGGAACGGAATGTATACGTATTAAACACCACTTTCAACTCCAGTTCTTCTCCGTATGATTCAAACATACCTGTCTGCCTGATTCATATTGCATAATGCTCTTATTATATCGGCCCTCTTCCCTGCCTGCAATATTCAGGCACAGCCCATGCGATTCGAAAAAGGCCCGAACCATAAGACTGCGTGCTTGCTCGCATCTTGGGTTCGGGCCGGTTCACCATCTTCTTATTTCAGCATTCCTGCTTAATGCTCACTCAGCCGTTTCACGGACACCGTCTGCGTATCCGTCGAACGAGAGCCGATTTGTACGGTCGCCATCTGATTGGCTTCATCTACATTTTCAATCCAGACGGATTCACCAGTATCAAGCTTCACCGCAATGGTATCTTGGCTCTTATAAATTTCTTGCGCACGACGTGCATCCATTGTTACTAGTCCTCCTTGATGGTTCTTCGTAGTCCTCTACAATATACCCGTTTCACCCAGTTCCCATTCAATTCGGTGTAAGTGCTATAACAACGGTGACAGCATGCGTGCCAACACTTCTTTGCCCTTCTGAATCCGGGAACGCTGCTCGAATTCCTTCAGAATCAATTCCTTGCTATCTTTCAAATCCTGCTCGAAATCGGCATAGAGCCGGTCAATCGTAACGCGATCGAACAATACCGCATTTAACTCAAAGTTGCTAAATAGACTCCGCATATCCATATTCGCTGTTCCAACGGAAGCCAGCATCCGATCGATCAGGACAACCTTGGCATGCATGAATCCTTTTTTATACTGATAGAACCGAACACCCGCCTGCATCAGCTCTTCTACATAAGACAAGGTCGCAAGATTCACCAGCTTCGAATCATTTACACCCGGAATAATAACACGAACGTCTACCTTACTTACTGCGGCAGTCTTCAGCGCCGTAAAAATGCTCAGATCGGGAATGAAATAAGGCGTCTGTATGTAGATTCGATGCTTCGCCACCGATATTCCCCCGAAGAACATCTCCTGAATGGCATCCCAATGGGAATCTGGGCCACTCGCAATCATCTGCACCTGCTCGGAGCCTTGGCATTCATGCTGCGGATATAAGTCAGGATCACTGAGTTCTCGATTCGATACGACAAACCAGTCATTTACGAACGAATTTTGTAGAAAATAGACGGCATCGCCGCGTACCTGAATCTGTGTGTCTCGCCAAAATCCGAGCTTTTTATCATTTCCTAAATATTCATCACCGATATTGATGCCGCCGACAAAACCAATTTTCCCGTCAACCACGACGATTTTACGATGATTCCTAAAGTTCAGCTTCTTATGATACAAGGCGAACAGCGGCGGCAGGAAGCTATAGAATTCAATCCCACTGTCCTTCAGCGGCTTCACAAACCGATCATTCAATCCATAACTCCCAAGGCCGTCCACGATAATTCGTACTTTCACGCCCTGCTTAGCCTTCTCCAACAGCAGTTGTTGAAATCTTGTACCGATCCGATCACCGCGAAAAATATAAAATTCCAAATGAATATGATGCTTAGCCTGCTCCATCGCCTTAAACATCGCCTCATAGGTTGCCTCACCATTCGTGAGCACCACCGTCTCATTACAGCCGCTAATCGGGCTTTCGGATAAATGCGTCAGCAGCCGGAACAATCGTCCTTCTCGGCGCAGTTCATAATTATTGCTCTGGAAATGCCGCGTCACAATGGAAGAATTCTGCCAGATGAGCTTTCTTTTTTTCCGAAAAATCGAAGTCCCTTTCTTCCGAACCTTCCTCCGATTCTTATAATCTTGGGCTACGAAATAATAGACCGCAAATCCAATCACCGGAAAACAGAATAGAATGAGCAGCCACGCCACCGTCTTCGATGGATGCCGGAATTCCACAATAAGGATCGTCGCGATTTGAAATATAAATACAACTAACGCCAGTGCGAGCCATGCCATACTTCTGATTCCCCCTCGCCTTCGTCCCCGCTCAGAGGATATGATCGCTTTCGATCACGCTACTCTTATTTATAACAACAATTCCCTTAACCTATACGCAGGTACAATCATCTTTGCACAGGATTCACAATATTTTTTTGGCATGTTTTGGCGGACAACCGAATAGAATCCCATCTATAGCAGTCTATTCCAATCGAATCGGTGCTTTTCTTCCGGTAGAAAGGAGAACCCTTGAAGAAACGATGGTTTACTAGCAAGATAACGCTGCTCGTGATTCGTAATGCCGATCAGTCGGTCAGACAAATCGAAGTGCCGAAGTTGCTAGTCATCTCCGTTCCTCTCATTACTGCTGTGTCCCTAACAAGTTTTGTCCTCGGACTCCAAATGCGCTCTTCATCTCAGATTGAAGGGCTGCAAGGAAGAATTTCTGCCAATGCTACTGCAAGCGCAAATACCATTCAGCAAAAAGACCACGCCATTACTTCTCTCCAAAATGAAGTCATTGAACTTTCTTCGGATGCGCAAATGATGAAAGAAGGCATGGAACGTATACATAAGATGGAGAAGACACTGCAAGGTCTAATCCGCAAATACGGCAAGACGGAGTCAACAAGCGATTCAAGCGTTACGCAGCTGCCATGGGATGCTATGGAAGATGTCGGCGGTGAATATTTTCCGGTTAGCAATGAAGAGGTTATTCGGCTCGCACAGGATACAGCCATTGATTTGGAGCAAATGGAAGCCGTCATTGCGATCATGCAGCAGAACGTCTCGAAGACCGTTGAGCGAGTACAGGATGTGTTCCAGAATATGCCTACAGGCTGGCCGACGACATCCCATCGACTGACCTCGAATTTCGGGTACCGTCGTGATCCCATGACAGGAAGAGCAGCCTATCATGCCGGTGTCGATATTGCGGGTAAAGTAGGGGATCCTGTCTTTGCAGCGGCAGATGGGAAAGTGATTACGACCGGGTCCGACAATTCCCGCGGCAAATATATTGTGATAGCGCATGCGAAGGGCTATGACACCTGGTATATGCATTTAAATCGGATTGAAGTGAATGAACAGGACGTTGTTGTCAAAGGGGATCGGATTGGGCGGCTCGGCAATACGGGACGAAGCACAGGCCCTCATCTTCATTTTCAAATTGCTCGGGAAGATCAGCTCATCGATCCATTGCCTTACATTACGAATCCGGAGGAGGAATAATTCATGATGCGGCGACAGAAGAAATTACGTCTCACCGATACATTAATCGGACAAGGAACGACAATGGATGGACATCTGACATGTCAGACCAATTTACGAATCGAAGGACATTTCCAAGGGGAGATTGAAGCGAGCGGGACGATCACCATCGGGGAGCAAGGCGTTGCGACGGCCAACATTCAGGCCAGAGAACTTATGATTGCGGGCAAAGTCTATGGCGATGTGACGACAAAGGGAAAATTAATCATTACCAGCAAGGGCCAATTTCACGGTAATTACCATGGCTCTTCCATTATTATTCATGAGGGTGGAATCTTCAGTGGTGAAAGTCGGATGGAGAAACTAGAACCTCGGTCCATTGTCCAAGATTCGGAATTACCGGTTGCGAAGAAGAATAAGAAGCAAGCCGGATAGAGAGTCAGAGAGACTGCTAGCTGGGCAAGACCTCCCGGTTCCCGCCATAACTGCTTAGGAGGTCTTGGTTCACTTCAGGACAGGGGGACTCTGGTGATTCACAAAATTTACGAACTGCTCTTGAATCTGAGAAAGAGAATAACACGCCTCGCAGCAGCCGAGTGGTACGCCAACACGATAATACCCTGTTGTGAAAACAATACGCTGTCGCTGTACACTTTGTCTCGTATTGCATGCCAAACAATAGATGGATTCCACGGAATCCGTATGGATGGTTCTCACCTTCACTCAACCCCCAATGAGCAGACTTCCAATGATACTTACAATGTTTTAATGTTACAATATGTATCGTATCAACGTTACACCATTTCTCTCAAATTGTCAATTCATTGGGAGAAAGTTTCATATATTTCGATTCATCCAGTCCGCTAATGCTTCATACCAATGACGCATCGGCGGGATTCCTGTTCGCATTAGCGCTGCGGGTTCTAATACAACCCGTTCAGGCCGTCTAGCGCGCCGCTGCGCTTGATCAGATGAGCTCTGCTGCCAATCAATCGCGGGGGTAAGCGCCCCAATAGCATCTCTGAACTCTTGCATGGAACAGGAACCGCTACTTGTAACATGGTAGAGACCGTGACAACGTTGCCCTAGCATCTCTTCGACATGGTGGATCAAATCTGGCACATAGGTCGGACAACCAATTACAGTAGATTCGGCGTGCCATATCGATGAACGGCTGGAGCTTGCTGCACTGCTGATCTCTTCCTTAATCGGAGAAATTCCGAACAGCCAGGCTGTTCGAACGATCAAATGCTGGGGATGAATAGCCTGTACGAATCGATCGCCAGCCACTTTGGAAGCCCCATAAGTATGCACTGGCAGTGGATAAGATGTCTCCTCATACGACTGCTCCGATGACCCTTGGAAGACTTGATCGGTGCTGAAATGTACCAATTGTGCATCGACCGCTCTCGCAGCCAGTGCAACATGCCTTGCACCATAAGCATTGACGCGATACGCTTCCTCCGGCTCCTCCTCCGCAAGATCGATATCGGTGTATCCAGCCGTATGAATGATAATGTTCGGCTGATACCGCTCGCATTGCTTCATGACCGACCCCGCGTCTTTCACATCAAACTCTTGTCTGCTTAATGCAATCACCTCATCATCATGAGACGTCCAAGCTTTAAGGAAAGCTGTGCCTAGTCGTCCCTGTGCTCCGGTTATTAACACTCTTCTTCGAGAACTCATCCGTCTTCCCCCTCCAGTTCGAGCTGCGCATCCGCAAAGTAAGGGTGCAGTTCGTCTTTGGGTGACAACAGCGGGCGATCCGTCGGCCATGGAATGGCGAGTGCGGGATCATCCCAGCGAATGCCCCGATCATGTGCAGGCGCGTAGAACTGATCCACTTTATAACTAACTTCGGTGTTCGGAACAATCGTACAGAAGCCATGCGCGAACCCTTGAGGGACGAGCAGTTGGCGTTTATTCGCAGCGCTCAGCACATATCCAACCCATTGACCGAATGTCTCTGAACCTGACCGAATATCAACAGCCACATCATAAATCGCCCCTGCCAACACACGCACCAGCTTCGTCTGTGCTTTTGGTGATAGTTGATAGTGAAGGCCTCGCAGCGTCCCTGCAGGTTCAGATAAGGAATGATTGTCTTGAATGAACTGATAGGGAAGTCCAGCTGCTGCATACTTCTCCGCATGATAGCTCTCCATGAAGAATCCTCGTGCATCGCCGAAGACAGCCGGTTCAATCAATACGACGCCTTCTAATTTGCTAGGAATAACTCGCAAGGTTCACCCCTCCTCCGCTATATCGATGAGATAGCCTGCAATGCAGGGTCTGTACTGTTATATGCGATACCTCCCGGCTTTGATAACTCATGAAGGAAAACTACTTTGCCGCAGCGCCCCTCGCGCATGAGTTCGAAGGCTTCTTCATAACGGTCCAGTGTGAACGTATGTGTCACCAATCGATCCAAATGAAGCACGTCGCGATCCAGCAGCCCTTTCATCTGATACCATGTCTCATACATCCGGCGGCCTGTAATGCCTTCAACACGAATCCCTTTGAAGATGATCTGCCCCATATCCAGAGGAACATCCTGCGTCGGAATCCCTAACAACGATACACGCGCTCCGTTCGCTGCACCCTCGAAACCTTCGCGAATTGCATCCGGGTGGCCTGACATTTCAAGCACAACCTCCGCGCCTTCGCCGTTCGTATGATCAAGGATCGCCTGCGACAGCTTCACCTCTCCGCTATGTATCAATACATCCGCGCCCATACGATGTGCCATGTCCAATCGATATGGATTAATATCTGCCGCGATGATCTGCGCCGCACCGCATGCCTTCGCTACGGCAATCGACATCAATCCGATTAACCCCGCTCCAATAATGACAACCGACTTGCCTACAATGTCGCCCGTCAGTACCGTCTGTACCGCATTACCAAGAGGGTCCTGCAGACAGGCAATCTCGAATGGCATATCCTTACGGTTCTGTATCACATTGCTCGCCTTCACGGCCGCATATTCCGCAAAACATCCTGATGCCGTAATGCCGAAACTCCGCGTATTCAAGCATACATGTGACTTTCCCGTCCGACACGGCTTACAAATCCCGCATACTATATGCCCTTCCGCAGACACGTGATCGCCTACCTTCACATGAGAGACCCCGCTGCCGATCTCTTCTACGATCCCTGCGAACTCATGTCCGAATACATTGCCCGTTACCACGGACTTCTCCGCCCACGCATCCCAGTTATAGATGTGCATATCCGTTCCGCAGATTGAGCTCGCTACGACACGTACGAGCACCTCGTCCGGTCCGATCACTGGTACGGGAACTTCCTTCAGCACCGCGCCGGGCCCTCGGTGTTCTTTGACTAAGCCGATCATTGTTCTATTCAAGGAAGATCTCTCCTTTATTTCACCACCGCTGCGGCGAGTAATAAATTCAATAGAAAAAAAACCGATTCTATTCGAAGCATTCGCTTCATAGTCTCGGTTCTGTGTGTTCATTCTTATGGGTTTACACTGATAATATTCCCCGCATAGTCTCTCCAGTTTGCACCATCATAATATACAGGTTTTTTCTTCGTTGTATCGTAATACGTATCGCCTTCAATCGGCGTTTTCGACACTTCGGTACTTCGCTTTAAATTGATGAATTTATCCTTCAGCACCACTTCAGTATATTTGCCATTCGAATTGCTTGGTTTGCTTCTGAAAAATAAGCGGCCCGTCAATGTCTGATACGTGTAATACCCTGGCGTATAATCTGCTGTAGGATATCCAGTGGTGCTGCTCTCATCGATAATCATCGGAGTCAGCATCGTCTTGTCATAACCTTTGAAGTATAAGGCGTATTTGTTCGCATTATACCACACAGAACCGGGGTCGATCGCAGACATTACACCATTATTCAAATCTCCTTGCAACTGTGACATCCGCAGCATCGGAATGCGTTCTCCAATCTGTCTTCCTACCCATGTCATGTCCGCTTCAGTATGATCATCGACAGGCAAATTGCCGGGGTTCACATTCCCTTGGATATAATGATGGCCTTGTACGACCGATACAGCTTTAATGCCATACTTTCTACCTGTTTTTGTATCCAAAAATATATTACCACGCACCACAGTGTAATCCCCGCCGAATAAGTTGATTGCGCATATTTGATCATGATTCGTGGCCGGGTTTAAATCGAGATTATTCCAGTTCTGAATACGGTTATTCGTAATAATAATATTCGAACAAATGGGTTGCGAATAATTATAGCCGTATGCTGTTGCAATGCCTGAATTGGGAACATTCTCAACCGAGTTGCCGTTTATAATAATATCCTTGGCTCCATACAGATTAATGGCACCAAAACTATAATCCGTCATAGTCGGCGCGCTTATGCTGTTGCCCTCCACTAGACATTGTCTAACACCCCATATTTCTATGCCATCAAATCGATTGTTAATACAAATATTGCTCATGATGGTGATATCGTAGGTTTCATATTGATTGGAGGCAAAGGCCGTAATTCCTTCTTGACCATTCCCAATCACGATATTGCCGATCGCAATGTTGCTGAAGCATTGTCGTTCCGTGGCATCGGTAATGCCGATGTTCGTATCGAAGCAAATGCCTTGACCGCCGCAATTCTCGACATGGTTGTTGCTGACTTTGCAATACTTCGATGACGACACGTTAATCCCAATGTTACTGTTCGGCGTGACATTATTGAATAGTGTGTTATTTTTGATTCGATTGCCGTCTACAAGAATCGTCGAGCAATCGTTCAAGTAGATGATTCTTTCCGTCGTATTCAAAGTATTCTCGATCTGATTGTTCAGAATCATACCATCGGATGTCTGATAGAAGTACCAGTTCGCCGTATTGCCTACCACCCGAAGATTGCGAATGACGAAATCAGAGCATCCATTGCAGACGAAGCTGATTTTACCTTCAAGATCCGCAACTTCGAAGTTGGATGCGCCGACAGCGTTCAATAACGTATCCGGACTTGTCACCGAGGTCGATTGAAGCACTGCCCCTTTCGACCCTACCAATCTGACATTCGATTTCATATTTATGGTACCTACATTGTACATTCCTGGCGGGAATACAACCGTCCCTCCTAACGACGATGCCGTATTTACCGCTGCTTGAATCCCTTTAGAGTCGTCGTTCTTCCCATCCGCGACAGCCCCGAACCACTGCGGATAGAGCTCCTTCACTTGCGGGTCCCCTGCAATGACTCCATCTCCTGTGAAAATCTGCGTTAATCCCGCTTCAATATTACCGTTCAGAATCAATTTCTTCCCACTGGCAATATTCAATTTGGCCCCATTCATGAAGTGTAGCGTAATGCTGACATCCACCGTTGTATCAGCATTCACCGCATACGTGCCGCTCGGGAGCATGAGAACTCCGCCTCCGTTCGCCTTCAAATTCGCGAGCGCATCCGCTAGACGGGTTGGATCCGTCACCGTGAACCACGGGATGCCTAGTTTATCCACCGTAACGGAACCACTCCCAAGTTTCGGGTTGGTCACTGCACCATCAACGATCGATGCTGTCGTAACAGAGTTATTCGGTATACTGCTCGATGCAGATATCGTCGCTTGAGCCAATACAGAATTTTCTTCATCGCTTTCTACCGCATCAGTCTTGTTTGGAAGGATGGATTGTTTAATCTTTCTGAACATATCTTTCAATCCTGACATATCGAACAACCTCCCTATTCTATGATGATTCATCATCTCTAGTTTCTCTAATAGCATATTCAGGTCCATTCCCTGTTGCTATAGTCAAATCTATTAGTTTCGATTTGTTGATCGACTAGAACGTAATTAGACTCATAATAGAAAAAAGAAGCCTGATTCCTTAATGCCTACTCTTACCTACTTATCTCATTGATTGAGACAGGCTTGCTACCCACCGAAGCAACAGTCCAATCCTGCACAACATGCGGCAAATATTCTCCTGTGAAGATTCGCTCATATTGGTCTACGATGCGCTCCCATCCATATTCATGTATGATTCGATTCCTCGCATTCGTTTCCAGCTGAGATATCCTCTCCTCTGTATATTTATCCGCCTCATCAATCAATGCAGCAAGGGATGCCTTTTCTTTCGTAAAATAAACCGCGCCCTCTGCACCAACCTCGCGGTTAAAGACAACATCATACAGCAAATTTATAGAGGTTGAGGCCAGCGCCTCCAACAAAGAAGGATTCGTCCCTCCCACCTCATGCCCGTGCAAATATCCATAAGCCTGTTCCCGAATCTTCTTAAGCAGCTGAGCGTCATAGACCGTTCCAACAAATTTGATGCGCGGATCTTGCTCATATTGTGTCCGCTCACGCAAAGCTTGGTAGAACCGATTTTCTTCTACACCTGTAATAATCACCAAATCTTTATCCGTATTGGATTGCATAAACTCGGTGATCATGAGCTCATAATTGTTCTCCGGAACGAAGCGCCCGATGACAACGTAGTAGGATTTCGGCCAGATCTGGAATTGATCCATCCAACGAATGAGCCCCTCATCGTTATCTGCTAACCTAGATTTGGTGACATCTGCACCATAGGCGATGAAGGTGGTATTCGGCTGATAGGCCTTGTAATCTTCCCGGATATATTGCTCGATGCCTTTCGAATCACAGACGAGCAAGTCGGCATGCTTAACCATAAGCCTTTCGGACATTTTCCAATAACGTTTGATCAACGCGTTCCACTTCCCACGCTTCCACTCATGGCCATCCGGGTTCACGAACACTTGAACACCCATCTTGGATAATTTTCTTTTATACGCATAAAAAAAAGGCCCGATGCGACAGGCCAAAATATACACCGTGCTGTTATATAATTGATGTCGCTTAATATATCGATTGCACTCGCGCAGACTCCATACATCGTATAATACGGCCCTGGCACTTCCAATATACGGGACTTTCACGCCAAAGCAGCGGGCGTTATGATGCATAAATTCATGCTTATGATCCGACAGGCAAGCGACATGATATTGAATATCTTGACTTTGCCTTCGTTCTGTCAGTTGATCGACGAATGTCTCGAAACCACCATACTTGGCGGGAATTCCTTTGGATCCAATAATAAAGATATGCTTCATCATCCGATTACCTCAGCCTTCATTAGAGAATACCACTTCATTAACCGTTCTGTATGCTGCACCATAGAGAACGGAATATCCATAGCCATAATATTGCGATTGATCTCCGAGAGAACTTCCCGATCCTCTATCACATGCCGAAGTTGATTGGCTAGTTGATCTGGATGCGCTCTAACGACCAACCCGGTAAGGCCGTCTTGAATCAGATCTTGAAATCCTACCGTATCTGTGACCATCACTGGAACTCCATATGACAATGCCTCCAGCCCGATAAAGCCGAATGTCTCCTTCGATAGACTCGGGATTATCAACAGATCGGTATTCCCGAAGAGTTCGGGCAGATCTTGATAGCTGTATCGGCCATGAAATGTATATTGCGCCTCCGGAAATGGATTATCGTTGATTGCACCACCATAGACATGGAGATGCCAATCTTTATGCCCTTGCGCCTTCAACAGCTGCAAACTTTGATGCAATAGAAAAAAGCCTTTATAGTGATCCACCGGGCCTACATAGGTGAATCGTAAAGGCTTATCAGAAGGTATTGCGCGTATTGTGCGGCGATCATGGATATCGCGGTGCGTTATCGACATCACTTCGCCATTCCACGATCCATATCGGGCATACTCTTGCGCAACAATCGAGCTGTTGAAATGAATCCGATCCACCAGTTGAAGCATCTCCATGTAATAGCGGCGCAGCTCGATATAAGGGATTCCATCCGCACGTTCGACCGAACCAGCAAGCCGGGCGACCGGTTCTCTCGTGGCTTCTCCGCGTTGACGATGCTTAACGTACTGACTAAGCCGCTTAAGCGCACGGCTGCCCTTGAAATATCGATATGTCCGCGACTGCATCAGTTGAATCATCGCCATACTATAGGCGCCTTGATTGCATCCGGCGCAGCGAGTACCATCAAGATAGTCCTCGCATGAATCTCCCGTATCCGTGAACAAATTAACCTTGGGGCAGATACCAAAATAATCATGGGATGTAAATATGATTCGAATCTCCAGCTGCTTGGCTGCTTCCAGAAACTCCTTATGGATTCCCATCCATGTATGAACATGAATAATATCAGGATTCAGCATCTTAAGGAAAGCCGCATACTGCTGCCGGTTCCCTTCTCTTATAAATTTCCCAGGTGTTTTGATACCGCCTAGCAGCGGTACAGGCAGCGGATTGATCATCTCATAGACTTGAATGCCTTGATAGTCACTCCTCTTCCTGATACTCATATTCCCTGTCAGCGTATAGCGTCCTGGATACACCACAGTGACTTCATGCTGTAATTCAAGCTGCGTCAGCATCAGATCAACGCTGTATTTCGTTAGCCCTCCCGTGCGCCAAGGCGGTAATCCTAATGAAACATGTAGTATTCGCATGCATCTAGCTCCCATTATAATTTGCGACGATAAGATGCTCGCGCTTCTCGGCGTCATCCACTGTTCTTGTTCGTGAACTATAAGGCTTCAACTTTAGCGCTGGCCGCTCTACCCATCGCCACGATAATGCAGCTAGCGCCAATGTTATTAGCATCACCAACAGATGGATAACCGTAGGCGGCAAGCCCGTCTCCGCCACTTGATAATACATGAACAAATTCACGACAACCATATGCCATATGTATACGCCAAAGCTTAAGTCTCCAATCTTTTTCACGATCGTATTCAGGATCTTGGGACCATTGTAGCCGAACCACACAATCGAGTAGCTTAACGGAAGAATCCATAGCAATCTGGCATAAGGTTCAATCGGACCGCTGTACAGCGGCAGATAACGAAGAATGATATACAATAGGAGAGATAACAGCGCTAGATAGCCATTAGACTTCATGTTCCCCCAATACCTCAACCAGAAGATTCCCATCGCAAAATATATCAAATAAGGGAAGAACGTATGAATATATAAAAAGGTGAGTATATTCAGCTCTCCTAAGCTGTGGTTCAATGCCTGTAGCAGTACAATACCGAGAAAAGAGAGGGCAACTAATCCCCCGAACATTCGATTGAACCCCAATCTTCGCTCAATCCAGAATATCAATGGTACAACGAGATAGAACGAAAATTCCTGCGGGATGGTCCATAGACTTCCGTTCACGATCCCTGTTCCAAAGTCTTTGAAGATCGATGGATAAGCAATAGGGGCCAGCATAAAATGGCCTGAGAACCAAGCCATAAATTTTACAGTCAACATTGTATTAAAAGAGATAACGCCAACTGCAAGTAGCAGGATCGTCGTGATGATGGCATACACATAAATCGCAGGTGCGACGCGTAAATACCGGTTGGCCAAATAATACTTCAATGGCTTGCCTTCGTTCACATGACGTTCATACGAGTAGTATACAAGCATCCCGCTTAACACAAAAAATAAGGGGACGCCATCATTGAACCATGCTGATCCGCCCGGTTGCAGCCATAAGAAGTTTACATTGAGATGACCAACCGAGTGTTGTATAAGAACAGAAAGCGCAGCAAACAACCTGAGAAAATCAAATACATTCGTTCTTTCATGCTTGGAAGTCATGCTTCTCCCCCACTATTCGAAAATACCTTAATTGGCTGGTTGACCGTTTGACAACAACGCTGCTGCGAAGAAAATTCTGACTCATAAAGAGTTGGTTCCCAATGAGCCCGTAGATCACCCAATTGACAGGGTTCGTGAAGTAGCCACCCGCAATTTGATAGATAAAAATAAAAATAAATAGCGAATACTTCAGCATCCCCTCACCCATGCGAATACGTGAAAGGAGCAGCATATGAAAGAGCAGGAGAAGGACGATCATCACAATTCCTCCCTCTGCGATGGCATACATGAATGAATTCGAGATTACTTCAACTAATCCATAGCCTCCATAGCTGTTCTGAACCATGCTTGTATTGAGATTGCCAAAACCGATGCCTAAGAAATGTGTATTCAAGAGCATTTGCTTCATAATCATGAAGCTCGTATTCAAGCGATACACGACGGAGCTATCATTGCCCGAGAAGATGTCATTGATTCTTAAATAGAAGCTGCTGCTGCTCGTCACGAATAGGAATAAACCGATCGCGCTAATGATTAAGAGCCCCATGAACATCAACATGCGCTCAATGCTTATTTTCTCCCTTAAATAGAAGAGGTACATGACAACAATCGCCAAAGTCAGTCCAAGGATTCCGCCCATCCCCGCCGTCAGCGTGATGATGATCATATTGGATAGCATAAATATAATATTTAGACTATTTTTCCTCAGGTCCTGTTCACGCAGCGCATAGTACATCAATAAGACCATCACAATGCAGACATGGAAGGAAGCTTCACTCGGCTCAAAATAGAGCAACGAGAATCGAACCTTCTGATAAATGTTGACGGTATCGTCTAATCGCCATAATAGATGCGTCTTGTAGAACAAGCCGACCAACAGCAGAATGAGGTAACTGATGGATACGGTATTGATCATTTTCTTTAAAGACAATTGCGTCAGGAAGGTATCTCTGACTTGAAGGAATAAGAATACGTTCAGGAAGATTTTTGCGATGTTAACGACCATCCGCTGGATCTCAATCTGCTCATTCAGAAGCAGCTGTAGTAATGCATAGAGAAGGATGAGATAGATATAACCCAAGGATTTCACTGTAATTTCCTTGCGATGCAGAATATCCTTCCCGATTAACAGCACACTAACGAAATAGAATATATCTAAATTGGGTGAAATAGCTTGGTGGAACACATAAATGAGTGCAATGATAATTTCCATGTATCATTCCCCCCAACGGTTTATCTATATTAGAAAGGCTCAATGGCTTATTCGACGATCAATAAAACGAATGACTTGATGCGCCTGCGTTTCCCTTGAATAGTCGCCTCGATTCGCGAAATTATATTCGGTCTGTAACAGCCTGCTTAATCCCGCTGCGACATCTTCTTGATGATGGCTCGCACACTCACCGTACTGGCCGTGGACCAGCTGGACGAGTTCTCGATCTTGAGTCACTGCGAGAATTGGCTTACACGCGCCAATATATTCGAAAGTCTTCCCCGGAATGGCATACTCACTGCCTTTCGTATGTGTTAGGATGACGGCGATGTCCGCCTGCTTCAATTGGTCTAGCGCCTTGTGATGCGCTAAGCTTCCCATGACATCCACTTGAACCCCCGTTCCATTCAGGTCAATGCTGCGAATATCTTCATAAGCATGTTGATCGAGTAATCCAACGATACGGAATACCGTCTCGATACCGGTCCGCCGATGGAACAACACCAGTCCTTCAATCAAAGCCTTTATATTTCTTCCCTTATAGATTGATCCCACGTGGACCAGCCTCAGACGCTTCACGTCCGATGCAATAGATTTGTAAGCACACTCTAGGAAATACTGCTCATCGTATCCATTCTTAATCAATTGAATATCCAGACTAGGGTTCTGCTTCTGATAATATTGATAAATTCCTTGCGATACTGCGATAGCACCGTCTGCGAGCTTCGATATCCGCTGCTCTGCCTGTTTGTACACAAGCTTCGGATTTCCCTCGCCAATCTCGTGGTTGATAATGTCGCGAATTTCGATGATGGCTGGAATATGTGGATAGCGAGCTTTGATGTACTCCAAGATGTACAGTCCATAGACATCCGGAATCGTTACGAACACCGCTGCAACTTCCCGTTCCTGCAACAATTGGTCCAACTGGATGAATAACGTATAATTCATTTTCGTAAAAGGGTATTTACTGTACTTATAGTTCCGCCAAGCGGATAGAACCCATCGATGCCTGAGCAGTCGCTCCATCCTTCTACGTGGTAACGATGTGGCTGCTTGTGCTCCCTCCTCCATCGTCTGTGTAAATTGGCTATCCGGTGTCTTAAATGTATAGTTCCGATCCGCGTATTGGCTGGAGGCAGCACTATACTTTCTATCACTGATCATCACCAAGGAATACGCCTTACTCAAATATTGCATTAGACCCGCAAACCTTACCGATGCTACCACCGGCTGACCTTCGATATAATCCGAGACAACAATCAGCGTCTTCATCTATCTTCCACCTTTAATGATTGAATACTCCCCCCTCATGACAGGCAGGTTCACCACACCGTCGATCACCTCAACACACACTTGATTCGGGAGTTGAATTTGAAATGGCGTCTTCTCACTGCATCTTAGCGTAATCACCCCGTCGCCATACTTCGCTTCATGCTCCAAGGTGAAGACCTGCTCATTGATCCGCACGACCGATACATGATCACGAAGATTGACATACGCAGCGAGCTCCGAGCCCGTACAGTACCATACCTTCTTATTCGCAAGATAATCGAATATTCGATTCAGACTGTGACAATCATCGAATATATTCGGGCTTTGCCTTTTGCCATCATCACGCGATGGGGCAATATGCTCCTGAATGCTGATCACCAATTGATGCTCCAGCAAGTAATCTAATTCTCGCAGCTTCAAACGTATCCACGGCTTCTTCAGGATTAATTTTGCTAACCCTTTGACAGATGCATCCACATGATCAATTCCGACGAGAAGCGCCCCGTTCACCGTAGAAGGAATATCGATTACACCCTGGCTGCCGAACCGTTTCACATCATAGTTCGTCATTGGATTCCGATCTTCCCCATACGTCGCATGCGTATCGCCGTCGGCATTCCCGCGATTCCAATAGCGACACCACCAAGAGAATCCCGATTGATTAACGCTCTCATCCGAGAATTCATTACTCGTATATCCGCAATATTTGCCTCCTGTCGGGCGCCTTTCCACTGCATCCTCGAAGATCGCTATCCCTTGTGCAATCCGATCGAGCGCCTCATTCACACTGCGGAAAGTCGCCCATTCTTGCACGAAATCTGCTGCATTGGGACCAACAATGCCATGTGTTGTCCCATGGTAGGCAAGCTCGAAGTTCGGGTGATCGTGGATATATCGGAAAAACTGCTTGCTCTCCTCATCCGCATTCATGGGTACCGATACCGTCTTGATGACCGGATTGTCAATCATACCGACCCGAACCCCAACCGGCACGAAAAAAGTGACCTTGACCTCGGGATGTTGCAGCAAGATGTTTTCGTTCAAAAAACGAAACGAGGACTGCTCTTGATTCCTGAAGTACCCCCAGTCTTCGCCCAAATCGACCGTCCCATTTCGATTCGTGTCTACCCATGTATTCGCCAAGTCGTCAATCATGAATAGAACAGGAGAATCTGCATCGTTATACCACTTGCTTATATCAATGTGCATAGCCTTTTCTCCTTATCGCTCGAATCGTATGGTTCACGCTTGCCATCCATCTGTACAGTTTCACGCGATTCTTCGACATATTCCACATCGTAAACGAATAATTCACTTTGAACTGGTTCGTCCACTTGAATTTCCATGGGTAGCTCCCCGATCCGAAATCAATCTGATTCCCCACACCGTGTTCATATAAATACTGAATCATCTCCAGCATAAGCACATCCGCAAGACTATGGAACTGAGAATATTTCGGAGAGTACCCCGTATTCCAGCCATGCAGCGTCTTTTTGTAGAGATAGCATACCCGGTAAATAATAATATCCCCCGCTTCATCCTCAAGCAGGAAAGTAACAACTTGTCTGTTCTCTTTAAAATGTTTCTTGAAAAATGCTTCATTCTGTTTGTCGTCGAATATACTCTGCCGTTCGCTTCTTCCCTTCTGGGTCTGCAAATACTCTTTCTCCTGCCGATGCACCTGAGCTATTCGATGATAGAGATCGTCGTTATGACAGCCATAGAACACTTTTAATTGATACGGGAATTCTCTGCGGAATTTCTCATTCGTCTTCTTCGCCCTCGAATATACCCTCGCCTTCATAAAATCCTCGAAATTCGAATAATCCGATAGCTTAACCGCTGGGCACGACGTAAGATAGCTAATATGCGGATTATATTTGTCATGGCGTAGCAAATAATACAGCAGCTGGGTATCGTTAGCCATATGCGTTAGTTCGCATTTTTCCCATCGATCCGCATGCTCCTCAATAGCTGCGAAGAGGGATTTATAAATCTTCAGATCTGTCGGATCCTTCTTGTCAACGATAAACGTGAAATAATCCCCCTTCCCAAGGAAGCATAATACATGGAACTTCAGCCCTTTCTTCTCCGTATGACGAATCATTAACGGCGCAATTCCGACCAAGCGATTATCTCGGTAGCTGCAGATGATGAATAGCTCTTTACTCGCATCCGATCCATAGGTCTCCCACCAGGCATAATTATATTGAAACGTACTATAGTAGGTGCAATCCGGATCTCGCTGTTCCAGCCTTTCCCAGTCCTCTTGAAGTCCGCGAAACCCTTCCATATCCGATATGATCTTTGTATTCATGCCATCATTGAACTCCTTTAGCAGATAATTTCCCTCACAATAACATCCCCGTCTGTATATCTTGCAGTTCAATCACGAATATTCCTCGCACACCCGCCAACAAGTGGAACAGCCTCACTTTCCACTTTGCCTTGTTCCACTTTCTGAAGACATAGCTCACCTTGAATTGACGCGTCCACTTAAATTTCCATGCATAACTTCCAGCACCGCAGTCGATTCGCCCGGCTAAAGGATGCTCGTAGAGATATTGAACGGTCTCGAGCAAGAGTACATTGGATAAGCTGTGCACGTAAGAATATGCTGGAGAATATCCCGAGTTCCAGTCATACAAAGTTCCTTTGTACAAATAATTGATGCTGTACATAATCATTTCGCCGGCTTCATCTTCGAGCAGGAAGGTAACCACTTGTGCATTCTCTTTCAAGAACCCCTTCAGAAAATCGTCCGTCCGTGGGTCGTCGAACAGGCTTCGTCTTTCCATCCTGCCTTTGTGCTGAAGATAGTCTTGTTGGGCTTTGTGAATACACGCCACGCGTTCGTAGATCGTATCATCCTGTCCACCTAGGATCACTTTGAACTGATACCGGACGGTTCTTCGGAATTTGTCCCGTGTTTTTCTTATTTTCACAATCTCCCCGGACTTAACGAAAGCCTCGAAGGAGCGATAGGCTTGCAAATCAATAATCGGACAAGAGGTTAAATAATCTACATGCGCATGATAATGGTCATGCCTCAACAAATAGTGCAGCAATGTCGTATCTTGGGCTAAATGCGTGAACTCGATTTTATCCCACTTCTGATGATGCTGTTCGATCGTTTGGATTATCACCTCTACGATCTCCATTTCAGCTTGATCCTCACGATCGATCAGGAACGAGAAATAGTCTCCTTTCCCTAAGAAGCATAGTGTCAAACATGTAGCAATAACCTTATTCCCGCGCCGGATCATTAACGGGGCAATCCCTACAAGTTTATGTCCACGGTAGCAGCAGATGAGGAAGAGCTCCTTCTGCGGATCGCTCCCGAAAGCTTCCCACCACGAATAGTTAAATCGAAACGTGCTGTAGTAAGCGCAGTCAGGATCTTGCTGCTCCAACCTCTCCCAATCTTCTTGAATACTTCGAAATTCATGCATATCCGTAATTATCTTTGTATTCATGATTCTGACTGCGCTCCTTTGATCTGTATTTTTTTCGACCTCCGTTCCATCCAATACTGTACCGCACCCGTAAGCTCCGATCGCGAGATCAATTTGAACCACACACTGCAAGCAATAAAGAGCAGGCATAGGACCACGTTCAACGCAATTTCGAGCATAAGAGAACGAATAAAAGGCATATAGATCAAATAGATCGCATACACCGGAACATAGATCATTAAATATTTATAGGGATACAACACGCCAAGATTTAACGGATAATATTTTGAACCATAATAATAGAACACGACATTGGTGAAGGCATAAGCAATAACCGTCGAAATCGCCGAACCATATATCCCGAGCCACGGGAGGAGCAGAAGATTGAACCCTACATTGATTAATGCCGTAAGCACTGTGATCATAGAGTTCAATCGCATTTTGTTCGCAATATGTAGTCCGAGCGAATAGAATGAAATGACGCCGGATAGAAAATAAGAGCAAGCAATAATAGGCACCAGATAGGCAGCGCCTTCGTAGGCAGATGTCGCAATCAGCTGGATCGCCACATTAGCGAAGATGGACAGCCCTAGTACACATAACCATCCGATAAAATTATATATCCGGAACATTTTACGTATCCGCTCTGGACCATCTTTTTCTTTGTAAACCTTGAATTTAAAAGCGGTAAACACAGCGTTAAACGGACTAATGAATACGGGATTGATCAACATTCCAATTTTGTAGCCAATCGAATACACCGCTACGGATGATAGATTCATATAACCTTTGATCAAGAAGCGATCACTGAGTGAGAGTACCCATGATGATAAGTCGCCAATTAGGAGACCCGTCCCATAGTTAAGCATTTTACGAAGCGGATCCAGTCTGAGTGAAATCTTGAATCCCCGAATATGCAGCAAAAACAACGTGATGAACACAACCAGATTCCCCAATAACTGCGCCAGTAAAATGCCGACGATTCCCTGCTTCAGCTCCAGAAAAAAATAGAGGGCAAACAATAGTGTAGCAAGCATGCTGGATAGCTGTATGCTGCTTGATTGAATCGCCTTGAACTGCATGGCGTAGAAGCTTGAGAACGTCATGTTCAAACAGACTGATACTGAGCTCATCACAATAAAAGGGACGAACAAGTAGGCAGATGGCGTGTGACCGAACATGAGTGGATAGACGAAAGGATTAATCGCCCAAGTGAGCCCGATACAAATGCCGCCCCATAACATTGAGAACGTAAGTGCCGTATTCTTTAAATCTTGCTTGTTCTCGAACTCATTAAAAAAACGTATCATCCCCGAATACACACCTAATGTTATCGCAATGGCTAACAACTGCTGCACGCTGATGATTAAATCGTATTGACCGTATTGTTCCTGTGTCATATTCCTCGTATATAGAGGAATCAGAATCAAATTTACTGCTTGGGTAAGTAGAGAGGTACAGAAATAAGCGACGCCATTGGACAACATTTTCCTATTTTCCATCAATGTTCATAACTCGCTTTCCTCTGGTCCATCCCCGTCTTGCCACCTGATGGTAGATCGCGATAAGATCCGCAGCATAATCATCATTCCTGCTGAGACGATAAGCCTCTTGTTGATATGTATCGTAGTTCGCTATCATATCCAGCACTAAGTTAACAAGCGCAGTGACATCGCGTGATGGGAATAGAATTGTACCTGTTGGTCTCTTGCATACATCGCTTGCAATTGCTGGCACCGCATAGTGGAGTGCCTCGGCTATCGATACCCCGTACCCATCCGTACATGTTGGCCGAATGAATAAATGGCTGCGCTCAAGGATCGGATAGAATGCCGAATTCTCCACTTCATAGAAGTAGAAATAACGTTCCAGATGCTCCGCCTGCAGCTTCTGCTGAAGTGATTCATAATATTTGCGCTCCTGCGCGGTCTGTTCCGCAACCCCTAGCACGGCAAATAATAACCGAACCGTTATGCCCTGCTTCTTCAATTGATGTACCAACGCTATGAGCAGGTCTACACCGTACAAATCTTGCTCATGGTGGAAGCGAATGAAGCCATTAGCGCAGATGACAAAGCCGTCCCCCGCCATAAACTCAAATACCCGGTCTGGGATCATACGGCGAGCTTCCTCAAGGTCTACCGGATGAATGTATGCTGGAATCGTCCTTACTTGCTCATGGCGAAACCCTGCGTCTAACAACGTTTTCGTCGTTGCTTCGTTCACACATACGATTGCGTCCAACGACTTCAAGCTGCGCAGGAGCAGCCTTCGTACGAGCCGGTTGGATCGCTCCAGTTGCTCTGCAAGACTCTCCCCATGGATCGTTAACATCAACTTCTTGCCGAAGAGTTTATATACCCCTAAGATCATCCGCAGTCTTCGATCAATCGTATGGAAATGCAGAACATCTCCACGCAGAAATGGAATCTGAAATAAAAACCATCTAAAATTGTCGATCGGATAGATCTGTTCCTCTGCATTCCCGATCTTCGCTTCGTTATAGATAACGCAGTCCAACCCTCGCTCCTTTACAGCAGTGGACAACCTTTGAATATGAATCGAAATTCCACCGATGGGCGGTGGTACCGGTCCAATCATCACGATTTTCACACGATCACCGATTCCTTTACAATGCGTACTTCAACACTCTTAAATTTCCCTGTCGCAGACCGAGGAATATGCGGTACGATCGAGAGCTTAAAATTCATCTCGGACGAAAAAATCTGCTCTAGCTTTGCCGTGACTATCTTGAGTTCTTCCATAACCCTTTCTTCTGAGGCGATTGATTCCACGACGAGTTCGATCAGATCATATTGGTGTTGAATCATTTTGCAAGCGCTGAGCGTCTTTGTTCCTCTTAAAGCAATAGCAACCAGGGAAGAGGACAACCAATCACCATTTGGCTTATACATGATCTCTCCCATTCGGCCGTCAATCGCTGGAACGACGGGAAATAAATGCGACTGTTCTGGACGAGGCTGTGGTTCAAACCCTGCTGTTTCATCTGTTAATTCATATCGAATCAGCGGCATGACATCATTCACAAAGGATGTGCCTATAATCGCCTTTGTCTGCGGATTGTGCTCCACGTAACTATACAAAGGTAAAAAATAATAGGCCTTGGACGAATCCTTCCATCCCCCCAGTGCGACTCTCTCCGTCTGTCCGTAATGCGCGAAGATCGAAGCGTCTTGGAAGACATGCTGAATGCAATTCACCTGATAATCATGGACCGCTTCACATGCAAGTAGTACGGCTCTCGGTTTATAGATCCCAATGAGATGGTGATCTGCGACCAACTTCGAGAACATTGAGAGCGCAGAAGGAAATCCATAGAGATATGCATAGCCCGATTGGCAGATCACCTCGACGATTTCTTTAATATTGGAGGCATGGATTGCTGTCGTATTAATTCTCAATGTTCTATGGTACGGGTCCGCAAGATAAACTTTGTTGTTCGGCAATGATCCTCTGAATTCAACACGACCATCTCCCGGCTTATACCCTACGCTAGCCCATTGGTAGCAAATCGCCGCCCATTCTCGTTGTTCGACAGCCCGATTGGAATAGAGGACCAGCGAAGTTCCTGTCGTACCGCTCGTCCCCAATTGCTTCAACTTCTGCGGTCGATATTGGGATACGATCATATCGAGTCCACGAGCTCTTACAGCCTCTTTACGAATCACTGGAATACGCTCAACATCTTCCCAGCTCCGAAGCATTGTCGGATGAAAATCATTTTCATCGTATAGATGTTTATAAAACCGGGTCTGATCGTACGCCAACGTTACAATGCGCCGGAGGGATTCAAATTGTTCTTCGCGAATTTGCTCATAGGTCATCTGCTCCATACGTTCAAACTTGTTCAACCAGCTGTGGAACTCCCTGCCCACATTCACATATCGAAACGGAAAATAGGATAAGACTTTCTTGGCAATCTCTCTCGTTACACCCATTCCATACGCCGCCCTTTATTCAATAATTGCTCTACCTCAAGTGCAATGTTCGTTGCTTGAACCTGCTGCCATAGCGGGATCGGCCAATCCTTACGTCCTAGAATCGCTTCACCGAAGCTTGCGAGGGCCTCACGCTGTCCCTTCTCGGCGAACTTCGTTTCGATGCCTTTCGCCTTACTCCCTACGATCGATAACCGTTTGTAGTTATCCAAGAATAGATTGGCCCCATCGACGTAGATGTCCATCTGTTCTTTCGGATAGTCTGGCGAACCGAGAGCGCTATAGGTTACCGTAGCAATCGATCCATCTGCAAAAGCTAGATTCGCAACGAAATTATCCGTATGAGAATAATGCTTGGTAGCCGGAGCAAGATGGGTGACTTGAATATCGACAACCTTACTATCTGTCAGATACGTGAACAAATCATAGATATGGCAGCATTCGCCGCGATTTCGTCCGCCTCCCTCGCCTGTCTGTGTCCAATGATCCAAAGGAATGTAACCCGCATTCATGCGATAATTCATAATCATCGGATTGCTGCGATGGCGTACAAGCGCTTTGGCCTTTATGGCATAAGGCGAGAACCGACGGTTAAACCCCGTGAACAAGAGAGGGGCGCCTTGATCAGCTGGAAATGTCGCATAGTACTGCTCAATTCCGTGTATTTCCTGCGCTGTAAGCGCAAGTGGTTTCTCCACGTAGACATGCTTGCCTGCTCGCAGTGCATCGAGAACGATAGAAGCATGGGTATCATGCCTTGTCGTAATGATAACTGCATCGACCTCTGGGTCTTCCAGCAGCATCTGATAGCTGGTAGCCGCGTATACAGCACCGAATTGCTTCGCAGTAGCCGCTGCGTTATGGCCCGTCTGACTCATCACAGCCTGCAGCCCAAATTGGCCGGAGAGGGATTGCAGATTAGGCAAATGTATACTCTTGGCAAATTCACCCGCTCCGATTAATCCAACGCGAACCTTACGATCAGCGTCTGTTAACGATTGAATGCTAGGGTTCATCAACACTTTACACGCTCGTGAAGGATCTGTTGTCTCCCTCGGATAAGAGAGCAGCACCATCATCGGTTTGTGTTCTGACTGCTGAATATATTCGTAAGCTTGCGGTGCGTCATGCAGCGCGAATATACGAGACACCATCTGCTCAACCTTAATCTTCCCCGACGCTAGCAGCTTCAAATATTCTTGCATATTGCGATTTTCCGTCCAGCGTACATAGGCGAGCGGGTAATCATGCCCTTCTTCTTCATAGTTCCGATCATATCTGCCTGGACCATAAGAAGTCGAAATATAGAAATCGAGCTCTTTCTCATAGATGTCTGCCCGATTGATGTGCAGTCCAACATCTCCAACCACCACTACGCGTCCTTTGCAGCGTGACATGTGGAACGCGTTCGATACAATACCGTGGGACCTCGCTGCTGCGGTTATGATGACACCATCCGCTCCGAACCCATCCGTAAGTCGATGCACCGCATCCACACTGCTCGATTCGAATGGATGAATCTCGTAATCCATGCCCAATTGTTTAGCGAGCTCAATACGGTTCAGATCTAGATCAGCGCCAATGACGCGACAACCATTCGCTTTTAAGAGCTGCATGGTTAATTGTCCTAAAATCCCTAATCCGATAACAACAAATGTCTCGCCTAAAGTCGGTTTTGCTCTTCGCACTCCTTGCATCGCAATAGCTCCCAAAGTCACAGTGCTTGCCGATGCCATGTCCAACGATTCGGGAATGGCCGTTACTAGGTTGCGAGGAACCCGAATAATCTCAGCGTGATGTGCGAATTGTGCACCTGCACAGGCAACGCGATCCCCTATTTTCAGATCGGTTACCCCTTCGCCCACTTCAATTACAACCCCGGAAGCGGAGTATCCTGTCGGCTGCGCCGTGCTCACTTTACTTCTCACCATTGCCTGTGTTCGCGTTAGCCCTTGCGAAGCAACCATTTGGATAACCTTCTTTACTTTCTCCGGTTGTTCCAAGGCACGCTTCCATAGTGGAACACCGCTCGACTTCAAGCCGCTCATCTCAGTCCCAATCGAAATGCATGAATGATCGACCTGGACCAACAGTGTCCCTTTCAACACCTGAGGTGAAGGGATTTGTTCAACGACGGCATGCCCTTGCTGTATCATGACTTGATTCATCTTATGACCCCTTTCACTTCATCCCCAACGTATGATCGTGCGCAGCATCGATTCCTTCCCCTTGACCCGCAGCAGCAGGCTAGGCACTTGCACCCCGTAACGACGCGAGACCCCTTGATCTTGAAGCTCGATCGATTCCGCACCATCGAACAGCATCACGAACGCTTGATCACGAACCCGCAGCCGAATTTCTCCATCACACCGCTCTACTTCGACCTCCGGCGCTAACATATAAGAGGCTACGAGACAAGGCATAGATCGCCCCGCATCCTCGATCTGTTCGAACGTATCTACGATTTCGAGCTCCGCATTACGCAAGGTGAATACTCTCCGGTGGATGACGCCGCATTTCTGCACATACCCTAGATGACTCCCTGCGAAATAATCCGTCCGGAAGTCTTCACAACGCGCGAAGCTCTGCTCGCGCATCAGAAATAGATTGCACTCATCGAAGTCGTTCTGCTCATATCCGTCTGCTTGTACGGTGTTATGCACCTTCGTGCTTCGGAACACATTACGCATGCGATAATCCGCCGTGTAGACATAGGATCCTGGATCCACGATGAGATCTTGGCCGGCGGCATGCAGCACGAAGCTTAACTGATCATTATGACTATGCGCCCCATGTCCATGGAACGACAGATCGCCGCAGCGAATCAGACAGTAAGCATTCGCATTTCGCAGCACGTAATATCCGCCATCAGGAAAGGATACAGATTGGAGCGGCACGCTTGCCTCTACGTTTGGCTTCACGTCGCCAGCAATCCACTTCGCATCTTCTTGTTCGAATCGTCCCGCATCACGGAAATCATCCCGATCGAAATACTCCCCTGCGACAGCGAGCAAATGGCGGAAATCATCCCGAACCCAGCTGCCGTAACACGATACGATCAGCAGTCTGCCATCATCCGCATCACCGATGAGCGGTGTCAGGCCATCCGGCTTCATGATCTGATGTAGGAAATCATGCATCTTTTCAAGTCTTGCTTCATATTCCTTCGTGAACGTGACGCCATTGCGTGCGCACCAGATCGTCGGGATCAGGAATAATTCCGCTACTAATCGATGATAGGAAGTGGAAGCCTCATAGTTCGATCCGTCGGGGTTTACTTGCACGAACATTTCCCGCTCCATTTCGCGGCAGCCGTATTCGAGCCAATTCCGAGGATGATTCCAGCCGGATTCCTTGGTATCAAGTACAAAATCTCCAAAATAAAGCCCGAGTGCAACCAATCCAACCAGATTGGATAGATAGTGATTCCCGGTATGCTCCCCTTCATTCTCGAGATTCCTCATAATGAACAATCCATGGCGATAGAGTGAAGCGTTCAGCTGACTCCAGAACTCTCCGCTAAGCAGCGGACTATCTTGGAAAAAATAGATTGCTGCGATCCAGTTCACCGCCCGGATGGCCACATCCATCGTGCATGTCCAATTGACGCTCATCTCGACCGGGTTCTGACGGATCCAATCTTCGATTTCAGCTTGGAACTCTAGCGAATATGTCTCATCTTGCGTAAGCCAATAGGCTTTTCCTAACGTGAAAAAATGCTGACACCGTGAAAGCTCCCAAGGGATTTTCACATCTGCAGCATTATCTAAATCGACGATCTTCATATGTTTGTAAAATGTAGGCGGGAATCGAAATCCGGCCTTAAAATCCTCATGCCATGGAAGTGAACCACCTAAATAACGTTCACCTGAACCGAGCAGATTGAAACGGTGTGCACAAATTCGATCGGCATCCTGAATAATTTCCTGGTCACGTCCTGTATTCATAAGAACCTTCACATAGCGCTCACGATCCTGTGGATCGAATAAGAAGCGACTCGTGCTTCGGAATTCCCGGAATGCCTCTGGCTGAAGGGTCAATGGGGTCCATTGAATCCGATACCGCCGATAGACGTGCTTCGTCTCCCGAGCAGCCTTGCCGGCGATCATCTTTACCGCCGCTTGAATCGGCATTCCCCTTAGCTTCCGCACCTTCTGCATCAAGGTGGACATATCGACTCACACCCCAACCTTGATCCGGGACTGGTCCGTGAAGAAACCTCTCGTATCGATAACAATCTTTTCTTGCAATAGATCCCGGTCAATTCCTTGGAAGGCCTCATGATTCACGAGCAGCACCACGATATCCGATTTACGGATCGCTTCTTCCGAACCCGTCAGGCAGATATGCTCCGATTGCAGCGATGCTGGCAGTGCCTGAATATGCGGTTCCACAATATGAATCGTTCCGAGCTCCATCCGCGAGAGATGCTGTACGATTTCTAGCGCAGGACTCTCACGCAAATCATCAATATTGGCTTTAAAGGATAACCCTAAACAAGCAATAACAGGAGACTTCAATCTTCTAGCCCGTTCCGCAATTTTCTCAATCACATAGCCAGGCTTATAATCATTGACAATCCTCGCGGTATGTATCAATCTGGCCTGCTCTGGCGCAGCATCGACGAGGAACCACGGATCAACTGCGATACAGTGACCGCCGACACCCGGACCCGGCTGAAGAATATTGACCCTTGGGTGATGATTGGCGAGCCGTATCATTTCCCATACATTAATATCAAGATGATCACAGATCAGCGACAGTTCATTGGCGAATGCAATATTCACATCTCGAAATGAATTTTCGGTCAACTTCGCCATCTCGGCGGTACGTGCATTCGTCTCCAGAATCTTCCCGCTAACGAATTGTCTGTAGAACAGAACCGCTCGGTTCGTTGATGGACCATCGACGCCGCCAATAATACGATCATTCTCAACCAATTCGCGAAGAATTTGTCCGGGCATCACCCGTTCTGGGCAGTGCGCAACATAGATGCGCTGCTGAATAGAATGCACCGCTTCTGATATATTCAGATCCGTTCGTGCTTCAAGAATCCAATCGGTGATCTTCTCTGTCGTACCAACTGGACTCGTAGATTCCAGAATGACCATGTTCCCAGGGCGTACATAAGGAACGATGGATAACACAGCTTGATGAACATAGGATAAGTCCGGCTTTTGATTGTCTTGAAAAGGAGTCGGAACCGCCAAGATGAAGACATCCGCCTCTTCCGGTTTCGTCGACACTTGCAGTTGACCGCTCTGTACAGCGGCTTTCACCATAATATCAAGGTCTGGCTCATAGATATGAACCTCGCCTTGGCTGATCCGATCAACGGCATGCTGATTCACATCAACGCCATGGACATGGAATCCTTTAATGGCGAGCAAACTCGCCGTCGGAAGTCCAATATAACCTAACCCAACCACACATACCTTCTCTACCATTCGGAGACCCTGCCTTATGTACAAATTTTAGAAAGCATCTTTCGTTCCAACCAATACTCTTACGGTTTTGAGGAGAATCAAGAGATCAAAGCGGATGGATTGTTTACGAATATATTGAAGATCCAGTTCTACCATCTCTTTGAACCCGAGCTGATTCCGGCCGCTAACCTGCCAAAGACCCGTACATCCAGGGATGACGGTTAAACGCTGCAAATCATATGATGTGTATTCATTGACTTCACGCGGAAGCGGTGGACGAGGGCCAACCAAACTCATTTCCCCTCGTATAACATTGAATAATTGGGGTAGTTCATCGAGACTCGTTCGACGAATAATGCGCCCAATCGGGGTCACCCGTGGATCATTTTTCATCTTGAACATCGCACCCTGAATTTCATTCTTGTGCAGCAGATCCTGCTGCTTCGCTTCCGCATCCCTGACCATGGATCGGAACTTATACATCTCAAAGGACTTCCCATCCTTGCCGATCCGAATCTGCCTATAGATACCGGGCGCTCCCGGCTCTTCGACCTTAATCAGAATCCAGAGAAGGAGCAGTAGCGGCGAAATAACAATACATGCGGTACAAGACAAAATCACATCCATGGCCCGCTTCATCATGATAAATAACTGATTATTAGCCTGCTTATGTACTTGAAATTGAACTTCGAGATCCCCCTGCCGTTGCGGCAAACTCACGACCTTCACACCTCTCATTGTACTCGTCCTTGCTTCTCAGCCTGCAAAATCCGATCCAATTCCTTTAGCAAATCCAGTCTGAGATCCTGCTCACGTAATGCAAAATCGACCGTTGTTACGATAAAGCCCAGCTTCTCACCAACATCAAATCGATCCCCGATGAACTCATAGGCAATCGTACCCTGAAGCAAATTCAGCTGCCCAATCGCGTCCGTCAGTTGAATCTCCCCTCCATACCCAACCTCTTGGCGTTCCAGAAAATTAAAAATCTCCGGCGTTAAAATATACCTGCCCATAATCGCCAGATTCGATGGCGCCTCGCCAGCCGCCGGCTTCTCCACAACCCTCTGAATGGAATAGGTACGCCCGCTCGCATCCAGCACATGCAAGGGATCAATAATGCCATAACGATGCGTCTGATCCGATGGAACAGGGCCCACCCCTAGTACTGATCGTCCATACATCTCATACTGATCCATCAATTGTCCGATACATGGATTCTCCGATCGAACAATATCGTCTCCAAGCAGTACAGCGAAAGGTTCGTTACCGATGAAATTACGGGCACACCATACGGCATGGCCTAATCCTTTGGCTTCTTTCTGCCGGATATAATGAATCTCCACCTTCGATGATCGCTGTACCTGTTCGAGCAAATCCAGCTTCCCTTTTTCAAGCAAATTATTCTCGAGCTCGTACGCGTAATCGAAGTGATCTTCAATCGCCCGTTTTCCCTTGCCTGTCACAATAATAATGTCTTCGATGCCCGAAGCGATGGCTTCCTCAACGATGTACTGAATCGTTGGCTTATCGACGATCGGAAGCATTTCCTTGGGCATTGCTTTCGTCGCAGGCAAAAATCTCGTCCCGAGCCCTGCTGCTGGAATAATCGCTTTTCTCACTCTGCTCATTTGCGTATCCTCCACCTACCAATGATCTTCATACGTATCAACCACCTACGAACTCGCAGATCGACACATGAGCTATAGGGTCCGTAACCCCATAACTCATACTTCCATCACGAAGTATGATAACGGGCATTCAACCCGGCCTCACACCACACCATCGACGATGAACGTCTAAGGTACTTTTGTACCCACAGCATGACCGAGTGCCTACCGTGATAGAGGTGCAGTAGGCATGACCTTAGGCGGTAACTCATTGTTCTTGCAGACCGTAATAGTAATAAGGATTCGCCTCAGATTTATGGAATTTCTTATTATTTAGAACAACACCCAGGAGATGCGCTTGAACATGCATAAGCTTCTCTTTGACCTTCAGAATATGCTCTCGCTTCGCTTTTCCCGCCATCACGACGAGAATAACACCGTCACTTACAGCAGAGATGACTAGTCCGTCAGCCACTGCCATTACAGGTGCCGTATCAATGAGAATCAGATCATATTCTTCTTTCAGTTGCTCAATCAGCTCGTTGAACTTACCAGATGACAACAATTCTGCCGGATTGGGGGGAATCGCCCCTGAAGGGATGATCGATAAATTCTCAATCGATGTCAGGCGCACCGTTTCATGATATGGACATTGATTCGCTAATATGTTTGACAGCCCCATTTTGTTCGTGATGTTGAACATGGCATGCAGTGAAGGGTGTCTTAAATCCCCGTCGACGAGAAGCACCTTTTTCCCCTCATGCGCATATGCAACAGCCAGATTACTAATCGTCGTGGTCTTACCTTCGCCTGCCAGTGTCGAAGTGACTGCCATCACTTGCAGTTCATGCTTCCAGCTAGAAAATTGAATATTGGTACGGAGACCACGATAGGCTTCAGCTATAGGTGATCTTCGATTAATGTCCATGATTAATTTCGATTCATTGGCTGATCGTCGCATATTGCTGCTCCCCCACTTTATTTTTCCCTTTGGATCGCACCCTCGTTCGGAGATCGCGTTTGCTCATTCGTCCGATCGTCCCTAATGTAGGCATCTCCAGGTAACGCTCGACATCATAGTCGGTTTTGATTGTATCGTCTAAGTATTCAATGAGAAGGACAATGCCCACCGCGATCAACAAGGAAGCGACAAAGGCGATGGCCATATTCAATTTAATAAGCGGACTCACGGGTGCAGGGTCTGTCTGAGGGCGTGCTGTATCGAGAATGGAGATGTTGTCAATTTTCATAATCTTGGGGATCTCTTCTTTGAACACCTGAGAGACTGCATTCACGATATTCATCGCTTGCACATAAGAGGTGTCACGTAGTTGAAGGGTAATAATCTGTGAGTTTTGTGTCGTAATCACTTTCATGCGATCTCTTAAGTCCTGTGCAGTCACCTGAAGTTCTGGATGCTGCATTACGACCTGATCCATAATTTTGCCGGAGCTTAAAATCTCTTTATAGGAATTAATCAACATAATGTTCGAATTAATCTCATTGATATCGAGGGACGGTTTGCCTTCTGCATCCAGATTGGATTTATTCACAATCAGCGTACTGGATGCCTCATAGACTGACTTCATCCAATAAATACTGTATACGCCCGCTGCCGCCGTACAGATAACGACCGTCAATAGCAGAAACCATACCCTTTTCCATAACATGCGTATCAATAATTTCAGTTCCATGATTCATCCCTCCACCTTGGCTAGATTTCATCCATGTGCTGCTGCTCAGTCAGAGCATTGACATTCGCTGTAATGATCTCCTCCCCCCGAATCAGGCGAGTCGCATTGGATCGCAACTGTGATAGATAGGTCACGCTTGAACATTCCACAACGATTTTGCTTCCTTCTCGCATATAGAATTTCCGACGTACAGGATCATGTGCATCCGATGCGATAAAATGAGCCCATTGCCGCTTACAGATCCATTTCGCCGTATCCTGTATTTTCTGGCCAAAATAGCCAACAAGCGACTGTGTCGTAACCTGCAACAATACGCCATGCTCCAGCCAATTCTGTAACATCGCGGGCTGTTTAATAATCTCGTAATTTCTTTCTGGGTGTGCAATAATGACGTGAATATGATGTCGATTCATATAAGCGAGGAATTCCATGAAGTAATCTGGAACAAGTCTGGATGGCAATTCAACGAGTAAATAAGAGGTGCCTGCCAACGTCTGTATGCGGCCTTTGCGGTAGTCTGTGCGATAATTCTCGGTGAGGCGGAACTCTTGCCCCGGCAGAACCGTCAACGGAATCCCTTGCTTTTTCAGCTTGGCGTTCAAGAGACGTACGGCCCGTTTGATTTTGGAAGACGCATTACTGTATTTTTGGGTCGCATGATGGGGGGTTGCAATAATCGTATGTATCCCTTGCTTGACAGCAGCTTGTGCCATGCGAAGTGAACCCTCTGATGTCTTCGGTCCATCATCACAATTCGGCAAAATGTGACAATGCGTATCGATCATACCTCTCACCTGATTCCCTATTTTTGCGACTATTTCACTAATGCACAGCTGTCAGAAATATAGTAAAATGATATTCTAGTGATCCGATGACACACTTCGTAACAATGTGCTATATAATTGATGAATTCGCTCTTGCTCAGGAATGATTGATCTTAGATAGTCATGGAGTAATTTACTTAAGAGGAGCCTCTCAGCCTCAGTCTGAAGCAGCGTAACGCCGTATTCGTACAAGTTCTCTTCTTCAGTCCTCCACTCAACAGCGCCCCTCAGTTCCAAATGAACCTGAAGTATTCGCATTTCAATTCGTAATTCATAGTGGGACTCTACAGGGAACTTGAGGTGCGAGCAAATTCGCAATCCTGAAGGACTCATGTGGACGATAAGCACGGGATGTGCATTGCTCTTCACAGGCTCGCCATTTACGGCTTCAATACACAATTGGCCGATCAGAGGTGGGATGAGCCGAAGTCTGATATTCTTTCTTCCAATAGGTTTTTGTTTATGTTGCATACACCGTTTCCTTCTTTTATTCATGGGAATGAGCAGGATTAACCTAGCTTAAAAAAGGGAATAATGCTACTTGTTGTTTCAAAACATCGCTTTACGATACAATTTGTATCATGGATGACACTATTAATTTACGATACAATTTGTAACATGTCAAGCGTTTTTTATCGTTGTCGATTTTAGATTGCATAGCATCCTTGGGGAGGAAAACATATGAAAAACGGGAATCGAATCTCAGAACTGCGGGAGCAAAAAGGGTGGACGCAAGAGGAGTTGGCAACGATGATCGGCATCAGCCGAGCAGCACTGTCACACTATGAGAAGAACCGCAGAAAGCCAGATTTTGAGACGTTGACACAGCTAGCCGATCTATTCCAGGTCTCCATCGACTACCTCATCGGTAGAACGAATACCTCACAGCATGTTCTAGATCCTGAAATCGAACACTTTACGGAGCAATTAGAGCTCTCCGATTCGGAACTCTTAGAACGATTTAATCTAACTATCGATGGACAACAATTAACGGATGATGAAGCCCGTCGCTTCATCGCATTTGTTCGCGCCGAACGTATGATGAAATCATAAGAAGAAAACATAACAATCCTCAATCAAGTGAATGAAATCTCTCGCCATTCATTTGACTGAGGATTGTTCGTTTGTTAAGAGGGATCTAGCAGCACACGCTTCTGAGTGATCTCCAAGGGCCACCGTTCTTCCTCAATTCCGAGCTGATGCAGCATCTTAATGACATCGATCTCAATCTTAACCGGTGCATCCGCTTCCTTGTGAACCAATACGGTTTCAAAAGCTTGCTCTTCGCTCATACTATGTACCCTCGCTTTTTAATATATTTCTATGTATCACGTATCATCATCTGGCATCATTTTGGACTTCCTAATGAAGCACAAGCCTTATTATAAGGGAAGCGATCACAGGATGTTGTCGTTATCTGGAAGGGATGAACAGGTTTTTCATTCTTTTTTTGTCGAATCCATTTAGGTTTAGTTTAAAGTGTTAAAGTGTTCCTATAGAAGCTGTTAGAACGACTCAATTCTATACGAAACCCATACGTTTGAGCATGTGGAGGGATGGGTATGGGGCTCCAATCGCTGTTGAAATCGTGTCCACTTGAATGGATGTTATAGCGGTTTTGGACACGATTTCAAAGGCGAACGCTTCGCTTTTCCACCCCATACCCATTCTCTTTTCTGATCCTACTCCGCGTCTACTTCAACTTATGAAAACAACACAAAAAACCTCAACCCGTTCAAAACGGATTGAGGTTTCTCTATCTCGACTACACCTTCACAACTTCACGCATACTGGTCTCGAAAGCCGACATTAATGCGCTCTCGCCCTCAAGGCCTTTCGCTTCAGCCTTCGCGATGTATTCAAGCATTTTCTTATAATCCTTCGGAATGATCCGTACGAATTTCGGAAGCGTTGCATCCCAATTAGAGAGGAGCCGTTGACCAAGCTCACTGCCCGTGTAACGAACATGCTCTTCGATCATCGTACGTAATTCCTTCACTTCTTCCGTATCCTCAACACGTTCGAGCAAGACCATCTCCAGGTTCACACGGTTCACGAAGGACTGATCCGTATCGAGTACATACGAAACCCCGCCGGACATCCCGGCTGCGAAGTTACGTCCTGTAGCACCAAGAACAACAACACGACCACCCGTCATATATTCGCATCCATGATCACCGACACCTTCAACGACAACATGTGCGCCGGAATTCCGAACAGCAAATCGTTCCCCAGCAATCCCGTTAATGTAAGCCTTACCGGATGTCGCCCCGTAGAAAGCCGTATTTCCGATAATGACGTTCTCTTCTGCCTTGAATGTCGCCTTCGCAGACGGTCTGACGATCAACTTACCGCCTGACAATCCTTTACCAACATAGTCATTGGAGTCACCCTCCACGACTAAGGTCATCCCCTTCGGAATGAAGGCCCCAAGACTCTGGCCTGCCGTACCTACAAAGTTGAAACAGATCGTATCTTCCGGCAAGCCTGCCGCACCATAACGACGCGTCACTTCGCTGCCAAGAATCGTACCCGCTGCTCGATCCACGTTCGTGATCGGAAGCGTCGCTTCAACCGGCGTACCCGATACAAGCGCCTGCTCCGCAAGCGGAACCAGCTTCTTCATATCTAGCGTCAGCTCTAGACCATGATTCTGCGACTGTACGCAATAACGTTCGCTGTCCTCAGCCATTTCCGGTTGATATAACATCGATGAGAGATCGACGCCTTTGGATTTCCAATGCATAACCGCTTGCTTCGAATCCAGATACTCCGTACGTCCAACCATTTCATTCACGGTACGGAATCCGAGCTCAGCCATAATCTCACGAAATTCCTGAGCAATGAACCGCATGTAATTCGCCACATGCTCAGGGTCCCCTGTGAAGTTCTTACGCAGCTCTGGATTTTGTGTCGCAACCCCTACAGGGCACGTATCCAATTGGCAGACACGCATCATGATACAACCAAGGACGATTAACGGCGATGTTGAGAAGCCATATTCCTCAGCACCTAGCAATGCGGCAATCGCCACATCGCGTCCGTTCATCATCTTCCCGTCCGTCTCGACTACGACGCGATCCCGGAGGTTATTAATCATGAGCGTCTGGTGCGTCTCTGCAAGTCCTAACTCCCAAGGCATCCCCGCATGGCGGATCGATCCCTGTGGCGAAGCTCCAGTTCCGCCATCATAGCCACTCACGAGAATGACGTCTGCACGTCCTTTAGCAACACCTGCCGCAATAGTACCTACCCCAACTTCGGAGACGAGCTTCACATTGATGCGAGCACGTGGATTGGCGTTTTTCAGGTCATAGATCAATTCAGCCAAATCTTCAATCGAATAGATATCATGATGTGGCGGCGGCGAGATCAGACCTACGCCTGGCGTTGAACCACGAACTTCAGCAACCCAAGGGTAAACTTTACGTCCTGGCAGCTGACCGCCTTCACCCGGCTTCGCGCCTTGCGCCATCTTGATCTGAATCTCATCGGCATTCACGAGGTAATTCGATGTTACACCAAATCGGCCAGAAGCGACCTGTTTGATCGCACTACGTCTTGAATCCCCATTCGCATCCGGAATGAATCGTGCTGGGTCTTCGCCGCCTTCACCTGTATTGCTCTTCCCGCCAATACGGTTCATCGCAATCGCAAGACTCTCATGCGCTTCCTTACTGATCGAACCGAAGGACATCGCCCCCGTCTTGAAGCGGCTCATGATCGACTCAATGGACTCAACTTCATCCATCGATACAGGCGTCCCTGCATACTTGAAGTCTAGCAGCGAACGAAGCGTTAGATGCTTCTTGTTCTCACCCTGCACAAGGTTCGAGAATTTTTTATATAATTTGTAATCATTCGTGCGGCACGCATGCTGCAGCGTATGAATCGTCTGTGGGCTAAATAAGTGGTCTTCACCGTCTTTACGCCATTGATACTCACCGCCCGAATCGAGCGTTAGATCATTCGCTGTTCCTTCCTCAAAGGCACGGCGATGCGGCGCAAGCGCTTCTTCTGTAATTTCCTCGAGACCAATGCCGCCAATCCGAGAAGGCGTCCATGTGAAATATTCGTCCACGAACTGCTCTTTGAGGCCAACAGCTTCGAAAATTTGCGCTCCACGGTACGATTGAATCGTCGAGATGCCCATTTTGGATAGAATCTTCACGACACCCTTCGTCGCGGCCTTGATGAAGTTCTTCACGGCTTTCTCATGCGTTACACCGCGTAGCAATCCTTGACGGATCATATCATCGAGCGTCTCGAACGCTAGATACGGATTCACCGCACTGACACCATAACCTAATAACAGGGCAAAATGATGTACTTCACGCGGTTCGCCGGATTCGAGCAGGATGCTGACTTTCGTTCTTGTTCCTTGGCGAATTAAGTGATGATGGAGCGTCGATACGGCGAGTAATGCCGGAATTGCAGCATTCTCCGCATCAATCCCACGGTCGGACAGAATAATGATATTGTGACCTTTGGCAATGACACGATCCGCCGCTTCACACATCACTTGGAGCGCATCGCGCAGTCCATTACTGCCTTCATTCGCCAGGAAAAACATCGGAATCGTAATCGACTTAAAGCCTGGACGATGCAGATGACGCAGCTTGGCGAACTCTTCATTCGATAACACCGGGGTGCTCAGATGGATCTGGCGGCAGCTCTCCGGCTCTGGGTTAAGCAGATTGCGTTCTGGTCCGATTGTCGTTCCTGTCGCGGTGACGATTTCTTCACGGATCGCATCGATCGGCGGGTTCGTCACTTGCGCGAACATTTGCTTGAAATAGTTATACAATCGTTGTGGACGATCCGATAACACGGCCAGCGGTGCATCGTATCCCATGGAACCGATTGCTTCCTGACCAGTTGTCGCCATCGGTTCTAGCACTTTGCGCAGCTCTTCATAGCTATATCCGAAGGCAAGCTGACGGCGGTGAACGGCTACACGGTCCGGTTCAGGCATTTCCTTCGCATCCGGCAAATCCTCAAGGGCCACCAAATGCTCATCTAGCCATTCCTGATACGGGTGCTCGGCAGCGATTTGTGCTTTGACTTCCTCATCCGAGATAATGCGGCCTTGCGCCGTATCCACGAGCAACATCCGACCTGGACGCAGACGTTCCTTATAGAGAATTTGTTCTTGATCTAGCTCCAGTACGCCTGCCTCCGACGCAAGCACGATCATATCATCTTTGGTGACGACATAACGTGCCGGGCGAAGCCCGTTCCGATCAAGAATCGCACCGATCTGAACACCATCCGTAAAGGCCATTGCTGCAGGACCATCCCACGGCTCCATTAACGAGCTGTGATATTGATAGAATGCACGTTTCGCAGGGTCCATACTCTCATGATTCGACCATGGCTCCGGCACCATCATCATCGCAACATGAGTCAGGGGGCGCCCCGCCAAATATAAGAACTCTAGCGTATTATCGAACATCGCCGTATCCGAACCGTCCTGATTAATGATAGGCATAATCTTCGCTGTATCTTCACCGAACATATCCGATGCAACCAGCGTCTGACGCGCATGCATCCAGTTCACGTTCCCGCGAAGCGTGTTGATCTCCCCGTTATGAATCAAATAACGGTAAGGATGCGCCCGCTCCCAACTCGGGAATGTGTTCGTACTGAACCTTGAGTGAATCAGCGCAATCGCTGACTCCAACGCCGAATCCTGTAGATCCACATAGAAATCTCCGACTTGCTCTGTTGTAAGCATCCCTTTATAGACAACCTTACGGCAGGAGAAGCTTGAAATATAGAATGTATCCGCACCTTCGCCACCCGCATAACGGATCGCTTGTTCAGCACGTTTACGAATCACATACAATTTCCGTTCAAATGCAAGATCATCCACTGCATCAAGCGCCTCGGAACGTCCGATTATCACTTGACGCACATAAGGTTTAACTGCCTTTGCCGATTTCCCTAACTTCTCATCGTTCGTTGGAACCGTTCTATAACCTAACAGCTGCTGTCCTTCCTCTTGTACGATCGTCGCAAGAATCGCTTCATGCTTCTCCCGTAACGCTGCGTCTTGCGACATGAACAGCATCCCTACGCCATATAGTCCCGCTTCAGGAAGCGTTACACCCATCGCGCCCATTTCTCGAGCTAAGAAACGATGCGGGATTTGAATCATGATCCCTGCGCCATCGCCAGTATTTGGTTCACTTCCTTGACCGCCACGGTGCTCCATGTTCACCAAGACGGTTAGCGCTTGTCGTACAATTTCGTGCGACTTCTGACCTTTGATGTGCGCAACGAACCCCATACCACAGGCATCTTTTTCATATTGCGGATCGTATAATCCCTGTTTTGGGGGCAGGCCATTACCGTTCTGTATCATCGTAGCATCGCAACCTTTCAAAGAGTAATTGAGGTTGTTCAAAAAGTCATCTTTTGATCACGAAGAGCTTCAAGTAGCGGATTCGACATCGAATCTTGCGTTCACCTTCGAAGAGCTTACGCTTACGGAGTATGTTTCCTTCTGAAACATTTCAGGTACTCATTTAGGTTTTGCCTAAACTCCGTTCCTCCTCCTTCAGGTTCTCCCAACCTAAGCTTAGGCTTACGATGCAAGTTTTCTCCGAAAACTCATAGGTGCTGAAAATCTGATTTTTGAACATGATTTAAAGTATAAAAAACGTATACAGTCTCAATATTGTTCAATCATTGTATCACCCGCAAAAAGGTCAACACAATTTAATTCTTTTTATGGTCGTGATAAGAAAGTTTATACTATTTTCGGCAAAAAAATCTAAAGTTTGTGCAAAAATGTACATGGTAAAATGATAGAAAAAATGCTCCAGAAGCGCATAACTGTGCATTCTAGAGCATTTCTCACATTCTATACGATTATACTAATGCATTTTCCTTTTTATTACCATACACAGCTTGGAAGAATACGAATGTCAAGATCAAGAAAATGATCGCGAAAATGGATAAGATCCCTGCATTATTCCACATCATGGCATGATCGCCCATCGAAATAATCGCTTTAAACCCATTTACAGAGTACGTCATTGGCAGCCAAGCGCCTAGTACTTGATAGAACTTCGGTGTCAATTCCACAGGGAACGTACCGCCGCAAGTTGTCAATTGTAGAATCAAGATCACAATCGCAGCGAATCGTCCAGGGTTTCCCAGCGTTGTAACAAGACCTTGAACAATGAACATATACGTTAAGCTCGTGATAATACTGAATATCACGAATAAAGACACACTTTCCACTTCTAATCCTAATCCGTACAGAAGAATAGCATCTGCGAATAACGCTTGAAGCACACCTATACCAATCAAAATAAATGTTTTACTTACGAAACGCCCCCAGCCTGACGCATTCGCAACTGGGCTTTCACGCAGTGGAATAACAATGGTAGAGATCAATGCGCCAACGAATAATCCTAGCGATAGGAAGTAAGGCGCAAATCCAGTACCATAGTTCGGCACTTTATTAATGCTCTTCTCAACGAGCGTTACTGGTGACGCGAACATATCTACACGTTGGTCTGTACCTTGAATACCCGATGTTTTGTCTGCTGCTTCATTCAATTTCGTTGCCAGTTCACTAGAACCGTCTTTCAACTTCACAAGTCCTTCTGTTAATTTCCCAGCACCGTCATTCAATTGCGTTGAACCGCTGGATAATTTAACAACTGCATCGCCAACTTGTTTAATTCCTCCAGGGAGCTGCGATGTTCCTGCTGCGAGCTTCTCTGTCCCAGCAGCGAGTGCCTTACCACCTGCAGCCGCTTCAGACAACTTCGTACCAAATTGCGTCATGCCGCCTTGCAGTTGTGCTTGCCCTGCTTCGAGCTGTGTAGCCCCTTGGCTTAGCTTGACTTGGCCTTCATGCAGATCCGCTGTTCCTTTCGCAAGCGCTTGGCTCGCTGCTAATAGCTGCTGCAACGCAGGGTTCTGTTCACCCTTCGTCGCTTGAATGTATTGTTCCAGACCTTTCGAGAGCTGCTCCGCGCCGCTCGACAATTTTGCACTGCCGTCCACCGAAGCGTTCAAGCCTTGTGCCAATTGATCTGTACCTGCTTTGGCCTTATTCGCCCCTTGCAGCAGCTGTTGTTGTGCTCCGTTCAATTGTGCAAGACCGCCTGATAGCTGCGACGCACCCTTTTGAAGTCCTTTTGCACCTTGATCTACAGCTTGAGCTCCACTATGGAGCTTATCTACACCTGTCTTCAATTGACTTGTTCCCGAGACGAGCAAGCCTAAATTTTTCTTAAGTAGATTCGCGCCAGATTCCGCATCATTGACGCCGTTCGTTAACTTCGTTGCACCGTCGCCAGCTGTCGTAAATCCTTCTGAAACTTCCGTCAACTGTTCGAACACGGACTCTGTATAAGATTTCGTCACTTCTGCAGATACTTCCGACTTAAGGGTCTGCATCCCCGAACCACCAATTTGAGCCGCTAAGAAGTTATGTCCTTCATTAGCCTCGACAGTAATTTCTGCTTGCTGCGGCTGATCTTCCATGAGCGTCGTTGCTTTCTTCGAGAAATCTTCAGGAAGCTTTACCGTCAGATAATAGCGGTTGTTTCGAAGTCCATCTTCCGCTTCCGCTTCATCGACGAAATGCCACTCAAAGGACGGATTTTCTTTCAATTTCTTCACGACATCCGAACCGACATCAAGTGATTTTCCTTCATAATTCGCACCCTTATCTGCGTTAACGACTGCAACAGGGAGCTCGTTCAACTTCGCGTAAGGATCCCAGAACGTTCCGAGGAAGATCCCGCTATACAGTAATGGAATGAACAAAATCGCAATAACAGGAATTAAAACTTTTGGACTTCTCACGATCGTGGAAATCTCTTTAGACAACACCGACAAACCTTTCATATTTCTTTCTCTCCTCTATCTTTTATATAATAAGATTATACTGAATGACCACTATTGTCATTTAGTCAATCTTGGTGAAAATAAAAACGTCATCGATTCATGACGCTCTTACAACCTACGCTTTAGGCGACAATCCTTCTATAAAATACAACCGAAAATACTCTTTGATGGCTTCCTTTTCGAGCGGTTCTTGCGTTTTTCTCCAATCGGCTGTCAAAGCCACATACAGCTTCAACATGACAAAGGAGGTAACCGCTGGATCGCATTCTCGCAATTCTTTCTTCGATATGCCCAGGCGAATATCTTGTTCTATATAATGAAGAATCATCGATTCAATCTTGCTTAAGCCTTCGTTCGCCTTCTGGGTCCCGAAATCCCGTACTTCATGAGACAACTGAATGATCAACTCATGATGACTGCGATAATCCAGCAATCGATCTAGAACACGATACAGATTATCGAAGAACGGCTTATCTTCCTGAATTTCACCTTCAACGATATGTTTCATCTCTTGAATAACCTGCTGCAAGATCTCATCGAACAATTCTTCTTTATTTGCGAAAAAAGTATAGATCGTCCCTTTTCCAACGTTCGCAATTTTCGCAATCTGATCCATTGTCGTCGCTTTGTACCCGAACAGCGCAAATGATTTGGATGCTGCTAGAACTACTTGTTTCCTTCGATCAATGATCAACGTACAAACACTCCTTTCTTTCGTGTATAATATAATGGAGCCGAGAACGGACTGACCGGAATTCGAAATTGGTCAATTGGTCATTCATTACTTTACCATGCCTTTTTACCAATTGCAAGCAAAACAAATTCTTTTTTCATTCATTCTTTCTCTTACATATTTATATATTTATGGATATTTTACATTGAATGGTCTATCCAATACAGCAATCCTTCGTTACAATGGAGTATAAGAAGTAGGTGAAAACATGCGAAAGAAACGGGTCCTTCTCTTATCCGAAGCATTCGGAACGGGTCATACCCAAGCTGCTTATGCCTTAGCTGTCGGCCTTAAGCAACTGTCCCCCCAAGTGCATACGCGGGTTATAGAACTCGGTAAATTCCTAAATCCTACGGTAGGTCCCTTAATCGTCTCTGCCTACAGGAAGACTGTGAGTACGAGGCCTGAATTAGTCGGTAAACTATACCGTAATAAATATAAAAAACCATTAAACCGCATTACCCAGCTCGCGCTGCACCGAATTTTCTACGCGCAAGCCGCGAGTGTGGTTCGTCATTTGAAACCGGATATGATTGTATGCACACATCCGTTCCCGAACATTGTAATTTCAAGGCTCAAACGCCTCGGGCTGGATATTCCATTATTTACGCTCATTACGGATTATGATGCCCACGGTACATGGATCAATCCGGAAGTGAATAAATTTCTCGTCTCAACACCGAGAGTTAGAGAGTTGCTGCTCGCACGAGGCATTCATCAGAGCCGGATCGAAGTAACCGGCATTCCGGTACATCCGAACTTCTGGAAGCCGCATAATCGCGATGAAATTCGTGCTGAGTTCGGATTCCAAGCCGTGCCGACCGTAATGGTTATGGGCGGCGGATGGGGGCTCGTATTCGATGAAGGGCTGCTTACCTATATGGCTCAGTGGAAAGATAAGATCCAGTTCATCTTCTGTATGGGCAGCAACCAGAAAATGATTCAGAAGATGCAAGCCGATCAGAATTATCAACATCCGAACATCCACATTCTCGGTTATACGCACGAGGTGCACAAAATTATGGATGTCTCCGATCTGCTGATCTCGAAGCCCGGTGGAATGACGTGTACGGAAGGACTTGTCAAACGAATCCCTATGCTCTTCTATGATCCCATTCCTGGGCAGGAAGAAGAGAACTGCGAATATTTCGTTCAAAATGGACATGCTGAAATACTCACATCGACCGATACACTGGATAGGTGGTTCTCGCTCCTTGTAAATGATTACGAGGCCGTCACAAGCCGCCGTATTCAGTTGACACAGCAGTTGACCGCATCCTCATTCGACCATCCTTCTCACTGCTCGCAAGCGGTACTTGATCTTTTATAAATAAAAGGCTATCCGAACAAGGTCTTACAAACCTTGCAGGACGGCCTTTTTTCATTGCCCAATAATTCTATCGAATTGGTTAGATCCCCATAAACAACAAAACCTTAACCCTTTCCAGCTTATCTGAAAAGAATTAAGGTTTCTCGTCGTTATTCCCCGTGGTGTTCGTAAGGCTCCATATGAACATGGACATTCATAATATTGTGTTTCTTCATCATCCGTCGTTCGATTTCATCACTAATTCGATGCCCTTCCGCAATGTTCAATCCCGGATTCACTTGAACCACAACATCGACGAGCACTTTATTCCCATGTACCCGCGCTTTCATATCTTTGATCGTCTCGACACCAGGAATTCGGGCAACACTCGTACGGAAATTTAACAGCTGCTTCTCATCGAATCCATCCGTCAACACCAGTGTCGCATCTGTGAAAATATCCCAAGCGGTTTTACAGATCAATACAGCCACGAACAGCGCAGCAACCCGATCGAGCCATGGAAGCCCAAACTGTGCCCCAATTATTCCCATCGCCGCACCAATACTGACGAAGACGTCGGAACGAGAATCTTTGGCCGCAGCCATTAACGCTTGGTTATTAATCTGAATGGCGAGCTTACGATTATACCGATAGACAAGATACATGAACACCGCAGAGATCAGCGCTACCCACGCCGAGCTCATATTCGGCACCTGCGAGCCTCCGCCTGCCACCCAATTACGTATCGTCTCGATAAAGAGCTGAATGCCGACTGTCGCCATAATGAACGAAGCGAGCAGCGCTGCAACAGTCTCTGCCCTTAGATGACCATAGGGATGGTCTAGATCCGGCGGCTTCTGCGAAATTCGAAGTCCAACGAGTACCGCCACCGACGCAATGATATCCGTTAAGTTATTTAAACCGTCTGCAGTCAGCGCGCTCGAACCAAAGATCACCCCGCTGATCAACTTGAATGTAGATAAGATCAAATATGAGATGATGCTAATCCACGCGCCACGCTCACCTTTTTTTATATCTGAGTATGCGTCCAGAACAACACCTCCAATCACCTTTCTAATCTATTCATCAATATTCGAATTTGAATACATTCTTTATCATTGTCTCCTTGAAGCGGACCTCAAAAACGTATACAATGAAAAGGTAACAAAACCCTATCGTACCGAAGCACACGCTTCGATATATTGAAGGCAGGTGGAACGAAATGTCCGAAACCAATGAACCGAAAAAAATAAACTTGGCTGATGCCATCAAACAAAAGCTTGCCCAAAAAAAGGAACAGCAATCCCAGCAGAAGAATCAATTTAATGGTGCTGGCGGCGGGAAAAAGCTCGTATCGCAAAATAACAAAAAGCCAAATAATCAGAGACGTCGTACAGGCGGATCGTAGGAGGAAAGACCGGGAAACGGTCTTTTTTCTTTTTGTGCGGGATGCGTGATGAATTTAGCAGGCTGGGGAGGGGGCTGGGTATGTCCGCTATCGTCGCTGTTGAAAACGGGAAGGTATGATTGGATTTTGTGTAGGTAACTTCCCGTTTTCAAAGGCGAACGCTGTCGCTCTCTATCGGACATACCCTGCTCCCCTTTTGGCCTACCAAATTCATTCAGCTTACCGACCGTTTCACGGTCGGGGGAGGGCAAAGCAGGGTTCACTCCCGGCTGCGCGACGGAGTAGCGATATTGCTGGGAGCGTACTCGGCTGTGCCTACCGTGCGAGGTTGGTGCAGATGCTCCGTCCCCGTCACGTCCGGGTTACATTGTTTACAAGATGACCGGAGTCCGTACTCCTTCACCTGCTCCATCTTTCACCAACCTTCTATCTCTCATCATCCATGTGATTTGTTTAGCAATGCCTCTCGACTACTTCACCGCGCGGCTATGTTGGATATTTGCAGTAACTTCGGCTCGAAATGCAGCGATTGAGCTGCTACAGTGGATTTTTGCACGAACTACGGTCGATTTGAGCAATGTAGAGGTTATATTGGGCATGCTATCCTGCAGGAATCCAGTATAGATGAGGCGTACTGCCCTTTTTACATCGCTATGTTGGATGGAATCCAGTATAGACGCGCAGAGGGCATCTTACATGCGATGTTGGATGGATGAAAGTGCGTTGATCATTTAATACGATGTTGGATGGATGAAAGTGCGTTGATCACTCAATGCGATGCATGAAGAGCACCGAATCAACGCGGCACGGCAAAACCGTCATGCCACGCGCAACAGAAGCTTATTCACGCAAAAAAAGGCTCACCCTTATTCGTATCCGAATTCGGGTAAGCCTTTTTCAGCAATAGATTAGTTCCACCACTTATAGTAGACCGTCGCGTAAGAGGTTGGGCTTGTAATCTGTGGATCAATTACGAGCGTCTTGCCGCCAACGGTGACGGAGACCTCTTTCTTGTTCTTCTCGGCCTCTTCGATCTTCTTGAAGAAAGTATTATCAACCTTAAAGCCGTACAAATTCAGAATATCGAGCATCATGTTGCGCTGCACAATATCCGTACAGTTGGATAAAGATACCCCGCTGAAGCCCTTCAGCTGCTGTTCGAATTGAACGGCAACCGACGTATCCGTCTGGTTCTGCTGCAATGTTTTCGTCAGAATGATCTTGTTCACACCGTCATCGTACATCCGGTATCCGGTGTAATTCGGGAATACTTTTTTCCGAATCGCTAGATACATCTCATCTCGGTACGTATCCCATGCTGTCGGCAGCTTCGGTAATCGAGCCTCTGACGTCACTTCGAGCGGTCGATCATACATCTCCTGCATGCCGTGATCCACCAGATTACGAATCAATTGCAGTACTTCGGCGCGTGTAATCGTCGCTCCACCCATGAAGCCCTGGATGGTATTCTCGCCTTTGATGCGGCCGTTCGCATATTTTTTACCCAGTACATATTGAATAGCTTGATCACCTGAGAAATTCACGCCATCGCTGCTCGAGACGAGCTCTGCCACATGCGCTCGATTGACGTAGCTATTCCGGTTTTTCGGATTATCATACCCATCCACAGGATAGTTCTTAAAATGAAGAAAATCATAATATTTGTCTGACCAGTTGTCAGTAATGAAATTATCTTCCAAGTCCTTGCCCGTAATCCCCACAACGAGCATCCGAATGAATTCCGCCTCCGTCACGTTCTGATTCGGCATGAACATCCCATTCGCGTAGCCCTTCACGATTCCTTTCTCAACGCCCCATTCAATCGTCGTCTTCGCCCAATGATTCTGTATGTCGTTAAAAGTAACACTGCTCGCCGCAGATGCATTACCTGCCAAGAGCAATCCTCCTAAAACGATAGCCGAAAAAACTTTGTAAAGCGTTTTCATACCTTGACCTCCATTGTCATGTTCTTCCACCCAATCCCGCATGGGAGTAGGCCTACCGAACACATTCTACCTGCCTCAAAATCAGACGGTCAAGCATAATAGCCACAAAAGTCGAAAGTTGGGTGAATCAGACTAATCCTGTCGAATCAATAGGAGACTTAAGCACTAGGACTGAAGGTTTCTGATTTGTGAGCCGAGTCCGGCGTCAAAGCGATCCAGATCGAACCGCATAACAAGAGGATACAGAGTGCAAATGGAAGCAGATGATTCACCTGATACAAAAGTGTGCTCACGACAGGAGCGATGATCGCCGAGACACCATTCACGGATTGCGTCAGTCCAGCCACAGCCCCTTGCTGCTCTTGTGAGACGGCTAGCGACGCCCCCGTCATATAGCCTGGCAATTGCAGTCCACTGCCGATGCCGAAGATGAAGAACGCCAAATAATAGGTCCAGTGCGATTCCGTGACGAGCAAAATAACGAAACCAATCACGGTCATCAAAGCCCCGATCCAGATCATCTGCAAAGGGGTAAATATCCGTTTTCTCATCAAAATGAGCTGCGTTATCAGCATCGCAACACCGGTTAAGGTCAATGCCAGCGCGAGCATTTTGGCCGTTGAAGCAACCGATAGCCCCAGGCGATCCTGGAAGTAAAAGCCGGTATTCACCTGAATGGACACAATTGCGATAAGTGCGAATAGACCAAGTGTCAGGAACTTGCGTACTCCTCGATGCCAAGGCATCAGCCGCTGCGGTTTCTTGACCATTCTCACTTTCGATGGCGGCAAAATAAAGAAGACCGTAATAAAAGCAATCAGCGGCAGAATCGTCCCCGCATACAACGGCCAGATCAAGCCGATCAGGACAAGCAGCCCACCAAGCGCCGGCCCGAATACGAGCCCCATCCCGCTTGATGCACTAATAATCGCCATGCCGGAGGATCGATCTCCTGCCTCCGTAATATCTGCCATATAGGCTTGCGAAGCCGACGGTACAGCAGGGATGAAAGCTCCCACCAAGAACCGCCCAATACTAATCAAGACAAATATCGTCGTAACCGATAACGTTCCGCTTAAGCCCAGTTGAATCTGATACGTGTAAATCGCGTAGCTTGCACACAAACCGATTAGTCCCACTAAAATAATCGCTTTGCGGCCGAATCGATCACTTAATCTTCCCCATATCGGTCCCATTAAAGCCGTCCCAATGGCTCCGAAAGTCACCATGAAGCCCGCCTGACTCTCTGTCAAATGCAGCTCCCGAACAATCGGTGATAGGACCGGCATAATAATGGATACCCCCAGCGAGGCGATAAACGCGCATATAAAAATCAATATTTTCGTCATTTTCACAGACCTTGTCATCTTTTCATTCCTCCTTGATGGATATCTCTTCTCTCCCTGTGAGAAACATTATCATTTAGAGAAATGATGATCTCCCCCAGGATGGATTTTTTATCCCCCGAGAGGGAGTCTGACTGATAGTCTGCATACCAAAAAGCCCTTCGCTCGGCATCGGCCAATCGAAGAACTCCTCCATCATCGATCACAATTCTATTTTCGTGCAATCATCTCACCCGGATTCACCCCATATCGCTTCCGAAAGGCAACCGTGAAGTGACTTGGATTGGAGTAACCTACAGCACAAGCAACTTCTCCAACATTCATTCCTCCCTGCTGCAATAGCTGCATCGCATGCTCCAATCGTTGATTGCGTAAATAACCGAACAAGGTCGTGCCGAATACTTCCTTAAAACCAGCCTTTAGTTTGTAATCATTCAACCCAACAATCCTAGCCATTTCAATCGTAGAGGGCGGATGATCCATATGCGCGAGGAGCACATCCCGGGCATGCAGAATACGGTCCCGATCGTCACGCCGGAGCACAGAAACATCAGATTCCTGCACAGACGATTCCATCACATACCGCCGCAGATAGTAGGCGAACAGCTCCAGCATCTTGCTCTCCAGCACCATTTTGCGAAGCGGCTGCGGATAATCACAAAGCCGAATTTCATGCAAAAGCCGATCCACATGGGCATCCATCGGATGTTGAACCATCCGGTAGCCTTGCTGCCCAATCCAGCGCTGAATATCGAACCCCTGACCCAGCCCAACGCCCTCCAGATACTGTTTCATAAGGGAAAGCTCCATGCGCAGCTCCAGAAATTCGGTATCGATCTCACGCACCAACTCCACCACCGCATGCACCTGTTGGATGATCGAAATCCGACATTCGTGCTCCATCATGATGATTTCGCGCCCCTGAATACCGCAATGATATCGACCTTTCAAGCAGAAAGTCAGCTCAATCGCTGGTTCCGCGGAACGAAATTCCAATACCTTATCCTGTGCTAGCCGATAGCTGGACGTAATCATCTCCATGCCGTCACGCAGCTTCATCCGAGCTAAGAGCCCCTCCCCTATAGCAGAGGGTATGATCATCGTCTCAATACCACCATCCGTGCAGAGCACTTGGCCGAGTTGAGACACATAGTTGTTATACGTATGATGAAAATCAGCAATCACTTGCGAATGGCTCATTGGAGTGCACCTCCTGTCTAAATCTGATTCTGACCGAACACCTAATTGAGAATCATTTTCATTATAGATTTAGAAAAAGAATCCTGCAAGAGAACAAAAAAAGAGCGCAAGCCATTGCTGGCCCTGCACTCTTTTTTCAAAAAGCTTAGTTATATATCTTCTCACGCAATTGTTTGATTTCGTCGCTCTCCAGGTATTCATCATACGACATTTGACGATCGATGATACCGTTCGGCCCAATCTCAATAATGCGGTTCGCAACCGTCTGAATGAACTGATGGTCATGGGATACGAAGATCATGGTCTCTTTGTAGTCGATCATACCATTGTTCAGTGCTGTGATGGATTCGAGATCCAAATGGTTCGTCGGTTCATCCAAGAGCAGCACGTTCGCGCCATGAAGCATCATTTTGGATAACATACAACGTACTTTCTCGCCCCCGGACAATACGGAAGCTTTCTTCAATGCTTCCTCACCAGAGAATAGCATACGTCCCAAGAATCCGCGCAAGAACGTCTCGTCTGGATCTTTGGAATATTGACGCAGCCAGTCCACGAGGTTCATGTCTACACCGTCGAAATATTCTGCGTTATCTTTCGGGAAGTAAGCCTGCGATGTCGTAATCCCCCATGAGAATTCACCGCTATCTGCTGTCTTCTCACCCATTAGGATTTGGAACAACGTCGACTTCGCAAGACCATTTGGTCCTACAAGTGCGATTTTGTCACCTTTGTTCACGATGAGGTTCAAGTTCTCGAACAGCTTCTCGCCATCTACGCTCTTCGTCAAGCCTTCAATCGTAAGGATTTGTTTGCCGCCTTCACGATCTGCTTTGAAGTTAATGAACGGATATTTACGGTTCGATGGACGTAGGTCGTCGAGCGTAATTTTATCGAGCTGCTTCTTACGGGAAGTTGCCTGCTTCGATTTGGAAGCATTCGCGCTAAAGCGTTGAATAAACGCTTGAAGCTCTTTAATTTTCTCTTCCTTCTTCTTGTTCGCATCGCGTACAAGTGTCAGAGCCAATTGGCTGGACTCGTACCAGAAGTCATAGTTACCGACATACATTTGGATTTTACCGAAGTCAATATCCGCAATATGTGTACATACTTTATTCAAGAAGTGACGGTCATGGGATACTACGATAACAGTACCTTCATAATCCATCAAGAAGTTCTCTAACCAGCTGATCGATTCGATGTCCAAATGGTTGGTAGGCTCATCGAGCAGTAGGTTGTTCGGTTGGCCGAACAAAGCTTGTGCTAAGAGAACGCGGACTTTCTCGTTACCGGAGAGTTCCGCCATCTTCTTGTCATGCAAATCACGAGAAATACCAAGACCGATCAAGAGCGCCGAAGCATCCGACTCGGCTTCCCAGCCGTTCATCTCAGCGAAGTCGCCCTCAAGCTCACCCGCACGCAGACCGTCTTCTTCGGAGAAATCCGCTTTTGCATAAAGCGCATCTTTTTCTTTCATAATGCTATATAGCTTCTGGTGACCCATAATAACGGTCTCGAGTACCGGGAACTCATCGTATTCGAAATGGTTCTGCTTCAATACGGCCATACGCTCGCCCGGTGTCATACTAACGTCGCCAGTGTTCGCTTCAATTTCGCCGGAAAGAATCTTAAGGAACGTCGATTTGCCCGCTCCATTTGCTCCAATTAGCCCGTAGCAGTTGCCCGGTGTGAACTTTATATTGACATCTTCAAATAGCGGGCGCTTGCCGTAACGCAAACTAACGCCTGTTACTGTAATCATGAATTAATCCGTCCTCCCTTAAATTACGTGTTCAAAAAGTCGGCATTTCAGCACCGAGAAGGTTGCGAGAACCTGAAGAAGACGGAACGGAGTTTAGGCGAAACCTAAATGAGTACCGGACTTCGAAGGTGAACGCAAGATTCGATGTCGATTATGCTTCTTGAATGACTTCGTGATCAAATGATGACTTTTTGAACAACCTCTGAAATTAAACCCTAAATCCTTACCAAATCATTATTATAGCACAAAATGGTCTGATAAACGTACTGTTTCGCCGTGTGCAGGCACAATAATTCGCTCTTTCGCAATATTTTTGCGTCTGCGTTCCGTTTCCAGCCGATCGAGTGCTTCCTTAGGCGTATCATCTGCTAATCGGAATGCCCCATAATGCATCGGAATTAACACTTTTGCACGCGATTCGATGAACCCTCGCAGCGCTTCTTCCGGCGTAACATGCTGCGTTTGCATGAACCATTCAGGCTCATACGCGCCAATCGGCATGAGTGAGACATCAATGTTGAACCGCTCGCCAATTTCTTTGAATCCGCGAAAATACCCCGTGTCCCCCACAAAATGAATCGTTGGATACGGCGCCGTCGAAGACGGAATCGGTTCAATCATATATCCGCCCCAATGGGACGTGTTCGTATCGGTTAAGGTACGTCTTGTCCAGTGCTGCGTCGGCACGAAGGTGATCTGCACTTCGCCCAGGGTCAACGCTTCCCACCAATGCAGCTCCGTCACGTTGCGGAAGCCTTTGCGCAGCATTTTGCTCTTGAGTCCGGCAGGCACGACGAGCATCGTCTTCTCGTTGTACAATTTCCGAACGGAACTGATATGCAGATGATCATAATGCGAATGCGATATTAAGATCACGTCCATTGTCGGGAGCGCTGCAAGCGGCACACCCGGTTCTGAGAGGCGGCGTTGGAGGCCCATACGCTTCGCCCACACAGGGTCCGTCACGATATTTAAACCAGCATATTGTATGAAAAAAGTGGAGTGCCCGATCCAAGTCACCGTTGGCTCGGTGCGATTTCCCTTTAAATATTCAATGTCCGGTTCGACATTCGGAACGACGAAGGTATAATCTTTCTTCTTCGCGCGCCGTTCTTTCTGCCACTGTCTTAAGCTCTTGAGGTCATTGTTCATCTTCTTGAAGTCTAAATTGTGGAATCGTTCTTTTGCCATGCGTTCTGCGCTCCTTTCCCGTAATTCTACTATAGCAAAATTTGGACGCAAAACAAAAAAATCCGCACCTCCCTCAGAATTCACTTACGTAAAGATACCGGGGCGGGGTATAATAAGATAACCCCACAAAGTGGAGACCTGGCTTCGAAGCTGATTCAGGTACTTTGCGGAGGGCCTGAAAATATAAATTCTAGTATGATAAACAAAGAACGTTGTAAATCCATAGGAGGAAGAACAATGAAATTAATATCGATTGAACCCACGCCAAGTCCGAATTCCATGAAGCTTCATTTGGATGAGAGCCTTGCGCATGGCGTTCGTAAAACGTATACGCATGAAAATGAACGCTCTGCACCACCTTTTATTCAACGCATGCTGGCCATTAATGGTGTAAAAAGTGTGTTCCACACTGCGGACTTTGTGGCACTTGACCGCCACCCGCGTGGAGATTGGGCCGCTATTCTCGGCGAGGTGCGCGATATCTTTGGCGCCGCTGACGGCGCACCGCTCGCCGCATGGGACCCCAATGCGGCGGTAAGCTACGGTGAAGCACAGGTATTCGTGCAATATTTCCGCAGCATTCCGATGCAGATCCGCGTCAAAGCTGGCGTCAGCGAGGAGCGGATCGGGCTTGGTGACCGCTTCACGCAGGCGGTCACGGCAGTGGCGAGCGCGACGATGATTAAGGAGCGCCGCTTGGTTGAATTTGGCGTGCGCTATGGCGAGCTTGCCGACATCGCACGTGAGGTAGAGCAAGAGCTCGAGGCGGCTTATCCGCCTGAGCGGTTGCAAGGCCTTGTCGAGAAGGCGATCGCGCTCGGTGCGAGCGAGGAGCCTCTGATTGAGGAGCGCGGCGAGCTGACGGACAGTGAGCTCGAGGCGCTCCTGCGTGACGCGGACTGGCGCGTGCGATACGCCGCGCTAGACCGCATGCAGCCGAGCCTGGCGCGGCTGCCGCTCTTGGCGGAAGCTTTGCGCGATGCGCAAAGCTCGATCCGCCGCCTCGCCGTGGTATACCTCGGCGAGCTGCGTGCGCCTGAAGCGATGCCGCTCCTTTTCGCGGCATTGCGTGATTCGTCCGCAGCCGTGCGGCGGACGGCAGGCGACACCCTGTCTGATCTAGGCGATCCCGCCGCGATCGGACCGATGCTTGAAGCGCTCAGCGACTCGAACAAGCTCGTTCGCTGGCGCGCCGCCCGCTTCTTGTATGAAGCCGGCGACGAATCCGCGCTCGATGCGCTTAGAATCGCGACGGCTGACCCCGAATTCGAGGTCAGCCTGCAGGCCAAAATGGCGGTCGAACGCATCGAATCCGGCGAGGCCGCTGCAGGTACCGTCTGGCAGCAGATGGCACGTCGCGGCGACGAAGCGTAAATCGCCTAGTACGCCGACTTAGACTCCCATTCGCACACATTTCGCTCGATCTACCTACCTGCTTATTCAAAAAAAGGAGTTCCCCTTTTCCTGGGAACTCCCTTTTCCTTTTCATATTTTCAAGTTATACTAACCATATATTGCAGGTCGTGAAGCACACGCCGCTTTGTACCATACTTCGCCTTTGTGGGTCAGTATGTGTCAGAGCGGCTTTTTTGCGTCCTTCACCCATGATCCTCGAAAGGTGTGTGTGAAGCCATGTCAAGATTTGACCAAGCATTCGAAGAGTGGATGCATACTAGCATCACGCAAGAGCAAAATCATAGAAGACGTGAAATACTCGAGAAAGGACTTGGTCACGGTACCATTGAATTTTTGCGAAGTGTCTGGTTTCCTGCCGTGAAAAACTTCGATCATCTTCAACCGGAATGGGAAGTCCGTGATTTCCATAACGGCTATAGGTATCTGGATCTTGCCTATATACCTGGCGGCGATGTCAAAGGTGGGATCGAGATTCAAGGCTATGGTCCTCACGCCAGGGATCTCGACGTACGACGGTTTAAGGACTTGTGCTGGCGCCATTGTCTGTTAGCACTGGACGACTGGCTATTCCTGCCCATTGCCTATCTATCGATAACCGACGAACCTAAGCGTTGTCAGCAGCTCGTCCTTTCTTTATCGGTAAGTTCATTTCAACGGTTGTACCTGCACATTTGATCTGGCTCGAAGCCGAGACCCTACGCTATGCGAGACGACTTCTTCGTCCATTTACACCTCAAGAACTAGCAACCCATCTGCGCGTGACAGACCCACATGCGAGACGAATCCTTCATAAGCTAGTCGAGCTCCAACTTTTGTTCGTGATCAGCGGCAATCAGCGTTATCGTACATACGGCTTACGAACTCAGTAACCCTTATTTGCTCAAAAAACTGCGATTTAGAATTCTAACGAACTCCAGCGGCGCTATTCCTCGTAAAAGTGCTTCAAAACAACCAAAATAGGCACAATAACGCTTCTGGAGTTCGTTAGCTCAAAAAAAAGCCCATTTTCTCACGAATAAGCACTATACGATTCGTTAACGCGAGTGACTTCACTCATGTGACGTCCCACAATGGTAATTGAGTGTGATAAGCCACATCAACGCGATCTCACTTTCAGCTAACGAACCCAGTAACCCTTATTTGCTCAAAATCCCGTACTTTTCGAATTCTAACGAACTCCAGCGGCCCTATTCCTCGTAAAAGTGCTTCAAAACAACCAAAATAGGCACAATAACGCTTCTGGAGTTCGTTAGCTCGAAAAAAAGCCCGTTTTCTCACGAATAAGCACTATACGATTCGTTAGCCGCGGACTGGCATTCAGTTACCCAAACCCCACATTAACCCCCCTCAACCGAAACCGCTTACCTTCAACTGACGTACAATATACAAAGGAGATGATCTGATGTTCTTTTTCTTCGGTTTAATCATCATTGCCATCGGTCTAATGAATATCTTCAAACCATCCCTCGCCTGGTACCTCAAAGAAGGTTGGAAGGTTAATGGGGACTCCGAACCGAGCGATACCTACCTCGCACTAACCCGGTTTGGTGGCGTCGTTGCTATCATTATGGGGTTGTTCGTGATGATCTCAGGTTGTTCCATGTAACCCCGATCGCCCCACTATACCGTCGCAAACTGCGTCTCAAACAGCATCGCATACACACCATGCTGCGTAAGCAAGTCCTGATGCCGTCCGCGTTCCACCACGCGGCCGTCCTGCACGACTAGAATCTGATCAGCAGCCAGAATCGTCGACAGACGATGCGCGATAACAAGTGTCGTACGGCCCTTCATCAGCTCCTGCAGCGCTACCTGCACATACCGTTCGGACTCCGAATCCAGATGCGAGGTCGCTTCGTCGAGCAGCAGGATTGTCGGATTTTTCAGAATCGCACGCGCGATCGATATCCGCTGCCTTTCGCCGCCTGACAAGCGATGTCCGCGTTCTCCGACCATCGTGTCATACCCATCCGGAAGCGATTGAATGAATTCATGAATATAGGCTTTGCGGCAAGCCTCTTCAATCTCTTCCTGCGTCGCATCTTCGCGTGCGAATCTCAGGTTCTCCCGCAATGTCGCATGGAACAAGAACGACTCCTGCGTTACATAGCCAATATGGCGCCGCAATTCTGCGAGCTTCACGTCCCGTAAATTCATGCCATCCACCTCGATGCAGCCCACGGTTGGATCGTAGAGCCGTGCGATCAGACTGATCAACGTCGATTTCCCCGCACCGCTCGGACCAACGATCGCGACCACCTCATTTGGCTTCGCCTCGAACGTGATCCCCTTCAGCACGAGTTCAACCTCCTGCACCTTAGAGCCCACTTCAAGCCGCTCATCACCATGGTCGCCATTACGTCCCCGATCTCCGCCACCATAACCGAACTTTACATTTTGGAATGTGACCCGACCTGCCGGCGCGTCCAAATCCTTCGCATGCGCCCCATCTTCCATCTCCGGCAACATATCCATGTATTCGAAGATTCGCCCGAACACGCCGAGTGCCGTAACGACTTCAACATGCAAGTTGAGCAAAGTTCCGAACGGCTGATATAACCGCCCCAAATAGGCGGCAAAAGCGACTATCGCCCCTACCGTCATCGTACCTTGAATCACCGCAAATCCGCCATACAAATAAATAATGGCGGTGCCGATCGGCCCCAACACGCCGACGAACATCATGAACCAGCGTCCCATCAGATTCACCTTCAGTTCCATATCCATCACTTGCTTATTCGTCGCTTGAAACTGTGCGGCCTGACTTTGTTCGCGCCCGTAAATCCGGGTCAACAACGCGCCCGAAATCCCGAACACCTCGCCCAGCTGGGAGGCCATCTGTGCACGCACCTTCTGTGTTTCCTGCCGCATTTTTTTACGAAGACGAGATACCTTGCGCACCGGAATCATCGAAATGGGCAGGATAATCATCGACAACAGCGCCAAGCGCCAATCCAGCACGAACAGGATAACCGTTGTTGTCACGACAACCACACTCTGCGTTATCGTATTGACGACCAGATTTGTTACCACGCCTTGTACCGCCTGCACATCTTCGGTCACCCGCTGAATAACTTCCCCAGACCGCGAATTCGTGAAAAATCCGATCGACTGCCGCTGTAAATTGCTGAATAATCCTTGTCTCAGATCCCGCATAATCCCCTGCGCGACTTTAAAATTCATATAATTCTGCCACACCCCAATGACGCCGCTAAAGACTGGCAACCCAATCAACAACGCAGCCATCACGAGCAATTGTTTACGATCCCCTGCTGGAATCGCATCATCAATAATCACTTTCATGACAAGAGGAGGGCCGAGTCCAATCACGGCACCCGCCAGGGCAAGTAGAATAATAAAGCCGAGCAGCGCACGATATTCCCGGAACAACTTCCACACCCGCCGAAGCGATACTTCTTGCACACTATCTTTTAATGTTTTCTTCGGAATCGCCCTGTCCGATCCCTCTACACCACGCCATGCATGTCTCATCCCTATAACACCTCAATTCTCTTCGTACATTATAGGCTGATTATGAAGGACATTTCATCCTGAATTTCAAAAAAATCCCCCTGTCAAGTAAACGTCATGCGCTGTACCGCACCGTTCACTTGAAGGAGGATTTAGAACACTTAAAAGTTATTAATCTATTTTACGATGATCTTCCCTGTCATAAAATTATGCGGTTTACAGTAAAACTCGTACTCCCCGGCATCAGTGAAGGTCATTGTAAATGTATCATTCTTCCCAAGGGATTCACTGTTAAAGGAACCGTCCTTTGCAGTTACTGTATGATCCACATCATCCAGATTGGTGAAAGTAACCGTGGAGCCGGCTTCTATTGTCAGCTTATCGGGTTTAAAGGAGAATTCAGAAATACTGACCGCATATTTCTTGGCGGATTCCGCCTTATCCGCTCCTGTCGGCTGTTCAGACGCTGTCTTTGTCGTAAAAGTGATCACTTGCTTCACTTCCGGCTTAATCGGTTTATGATCATTTCCTACCAGCTGGACCGTCAAGGTGTGCTTGCCCGGTTTAACATGCTCGAAGACGGCGGGGTTACCGTTAATCATTTTATAGGCCGCTTTGGGATCGCTTGCGTCGGTATCCAGCCAAATATGGACATGCCCCTGGCCTTCATGCGGCTGCATATGGGTGCGGAAATCTGCAAGTTCATGGTTAAATACAGCAACTCCGACTTTTACTTTATTCGTATACAACACTGCATCTTTCGTAGGGCCCAGAATTCTTAATGAAGGCTTATTCGTTGATTGTAACGAAACCGTTTGCTTTGTGGCATCATACTTCACATCTACCCCTAAATTCTCCGATACGAATCGGATCGGAACCATCGTAACACCTTTTACGACCCTTGCCGGTTCATCTAGAGTTACAGGAACACCATTCAGGGTTGCCGTCTTCGATCCCAATGGTAGAAGGTAAGTGTTAGCTCCTTTGGTGACCTTAACCGTTTTGGTCGCGGCTTCATAACCAACGACAGCACCGATAGCTTCTGCTATTGGTCTATAGGGTACCAGCAGTCTCCCATGACTGAGCAACGGCTGCTCACTGAAGGTAATCGCCTTGCCGTTGAGTGTCGCGGACACACTGGTTGACGACACTGGTGCCTGCGCTGCAACAGGCACCGTTCCGAACATGGCTGCGAATAACGCAGTCGTGAGAAGCATTTTACTAATCTTGTTCATGGTTGATCCTCCTTAAATGTACCGTACTTGACGGTGAATGCCTTTATTTAAGGGAACGAACACATGAGCAGACCGGTTTGATGAGATGACAAATAAATTTTTACGTACCCAGCACCTTCTTGCCGCGAGGCTTCTCCCCGACCGCATCGGGCTCTAGCGTAATACCAATGGCTTCAAAAGGAACTTGTTGCTCTTTCATATCATACGTAAGCACGCCATTTCCTTGCTCGTCGACAAGAAACACCCCTGCACTCCTTCGCGTTCCATTGTGGATGAGCCACACTTGATAGGCTTCCTGCCCCTTCGCCTGTGATAACCCTTGCACGCTAAATACGAGCTTCTTCGCATCGCCTTGCTGCATCAGCCACGCACTGCCTCTAGCTGCATCTCTACCCGAGTCCGCGGCGTTCAATGCAAAGGTTTGCAGCACTTGCGTCGGAAGGCTCGAACCAGTCTCCATCGCTCGAAGCTGGTCTCTTAAGTGGTTATTATCCCAGGAAACCCCAACCAGGATAAGCATAAGAACCGCTGCTGCGATCCATCCCGTATTCATGGACCATTTTTTCTTCATCACAGGCTGCTCTGCCTTAAAAATAGAATCCATGACCTCTGATTTCAAATCCGCTGGTGCCTCTATTTCTTCCATCGCATATGGGATTGCATTCCACGCATCCCGCATCTCTTCCAGTTCCTTCTGGCAGGTCTGGCAAGATTCGAGATGATGTTCAATGCGTATCCGATCTTCTTCATTGATTTCACCGAACATATATTCAATGAGTTGATATGTTCCGTGGCAGTTTGGGTTCTCCATTTACGTCTCCTCCTTTTCATGCACCAAGTGATTTCTTAGTATTTTCAACGTTTGGTGAAGTCGGCTTTTCACCGTACCTACGGGTTCGTTACGCATCTGAGCGATTTCACGAAGCGAATAACCTTCCCAGTATAAGTATTGAATGAGTTCGACTTGGCTCTTCGATAGATACTGATAGGATCGTTTCACTTGTTCACGAATCAGCTTCTGTGACACGACATGCTCAGGATTGTTCTCTGTTCGGTCAGGGATGACCTCCCATATCTCCGGGTCCATCGTAACCGCTTGCTGATCTCTTCTCTGCTTGCGGATATAGTCAATCGTAATATTCCGTGTCACCGTAATCAACCAATTGATATATTCACCTTTACTTGGATCATATCCCGTCCGGGTCGTCCACAAGCGCGTAAACACAGACTGCACAATGGTTCTTGCCTGCTGTTCATCATTCGTTGACTTCATGGCAAAAGAGTACACGAGCTTCACATATCGATCATATAACTCTTCCAAAGCCGGGCGATGCTTGATCATCACAAGCTGCATGAGATCAAGATCTGTCTTGTTCTTCATCAGATCCGCTCTCCCCCTTTTCTGATCCCTGTTCTTGCACCCATTTTACCACATAATTTCCCATGTACTTTTGAAATTCAAGTTCATCGATTATTACTGAAAAATGCTACCCAATAGCTTAAAATGACCTTATTATTATTATTTTTTCCTAAATCATCCAACACTTTACGATGTCGATCGTTTTATAGGGTATAGCAGCACAACATTTATGATGGAGGGATATGAAATGGTTGATGTTAATCAAGAGAACCGAATTACGAATATAGGTTTTCTGGGGCTCACGAAGGATTTGGGTTATGACTGGTGGCGCCAATTGTTCGATCGATCCCGATTGAACACCGTAGCCCTGTCCCCTTCGTTCTGGCTCCCGAATCAGCGAATTGGAAGCAACTAACATTGATCCCACGTTGGTTCTCAGCTATACTAAAACTCAAATTTGCAATTGAATAGAAAACCCTCATCTTACGAAGGATGAGGTAGAGGTCGCGGTTGTTAAGAGTAAGAAGCGGAGAGCCAGAGAAATGCTCAATGATGCTATTCTGAAAGGAACCACCGCCGAAGTTCGTCAAGGTACTCTGCCTTTGCGTGCTGGGGCTGCTGCTGAATAAGCGCAGAACTGTCACATGGGATGCATCCCATGTGTTGTGCTATCTTATTCGTACATCGTAGGAGCCGTAGGGGTTGAATTGAACCGCCGTACATCGCTACGGCGGTTTTTTGGCATTCTAGCAGCATAAAGCCTTATATCGTTCTGACATCTAAGAAGGAGTGTTATTATGTCTAAATCCACATCCCAAGCCACTCCGGAGCTCAAGCGCTCCCTTAAAGCACGCCATCTCACAATGATCGCGCTTGGTGGCTCCATTGGTACTGGCCTGTTCCTCGCATCAGGCGGTGCGATTGCTACAGCTGGACCTGGCGGTGCATTGCTCGCATACTCCGCTGTTGGCATCATGGTATATTTCCTGATGACAAGTCTCGGGGAGCTCGCCACTTATATGCCGGAATCCGGTTCATTCAGTACCTACGCAAGCCGTTTCGTCGATCCGTCGCTTGGCTTCGCGCTTGGCTGGAATTTCTGGTACAACTGGGCGATTACAATCGCCGCGGAGCTCTCTGCCGCGACGCTTATTATTAAGTACTGGTTCCCGGACACCAATTCCTTCATCTGGAGTTTCCTGTTCCTTGCCATTATCTTTTTACTCAATGCACTATCTGTCAAAGGCTACGGTGAGTCGGAGTATTGGTTCGCCTTGATCAAAATTGCTGTTGTCATCGTCTTCCTCATTGTCGGTGTGCTGATGATCTTCGGAATTTTGGGCGGCAAATCTCCTGGCTTCAGCAACTTTACTATGGATGGCGGTCCGTTCCACGGTGGATTCTTGACCATTCTCGGAGTCTTCATGGCTGCCGGATTCTCTTTCCAAGGAACAGAACTAATCGGGGTTGCTGCCGGGGAGAGCGAAAATCCTCGTGAAAATGTACCTCGCGCCATCCGTCAAATTTTCTGGCGTATTCTCATTTTCTATATTCTCGCGATCTTCGTCATTGCGATGTTGATTCCGTATACGAATCCAAACTTGGTGCACGGCGGTCTGGAAGACATCGCGATTAGTCCATTCACGATTATTTTCGAGAATGCAGGACTTGCTTTTGCAGCCGCTGTGATGAACGCCGTTATTCTAACGTCGGTACTATCCGCCGGTAATTCAGGGATGTATGCATCCACCCGTGTCCTATGGGTTCTCGCCAAAGAAGGCAAAGCACCAAAATTCCTTGGCAAACTGAACCGCAATGGTGTACCGATCAATGCACTGTTGATGACAACAGCCGTAGGCATGCTCGCTTTCCTCGCATCCTTCTTCGGCGACGGTGTCGTGTACACCTGGCTGCTTAATGCCTCCGGTATGTCCGGGTTTATCGCTTGGGTCGGTATTGCGATCAGCCATTATCGGTTCCGCCGGGCGTTCACAGCCCAGGGCCGCAGCCTCGATGAGCTCCCGTATCGCGCCAAATGGTTCCCTTTCGGGCCGATCTTCGCGTTCATTGTCTGTATGATTGTTATTCTCGGTCAGAATTATCAAGCTTTTCTTGGCGATACGATCGATTGGAACGGTGTGCTCATCTCCTACATTGGACTGCCGTTATTCATCATCGTCTGGCTCGGTTACAAATTCATTAAGAAGACGAAAGTCATTCCGTTACATGAGTGTAAGCTGGATCCTCCAACAAAATAAGCCTGAAATGAAAAACAGCCTCTCGATCCACGTTCAACGTGATTCGAGAGGCTGTCCTTATATAACTATGCGTGAACCGCCTGCTGCTCCCGCAAATGCGTTAAACAGCTCTTCGGCGTTCGGCCTACCATTAAAGCTCCATTCGCGACATACCCTTCTTCTCGGTCGAGAAGCTCATGGACAAGACGTGATCTACCCAAGGCAAGCTCCGCTTCATACGAAGCATCTGCCACTAGGTTTCGTAGCTCCTGTGGATCTTCATCCAGATGGAACAACTGCTCCGTACCTGTCTGCGAATACCAGATGTATTTCCAATGCCCGTCCGTAATATAGTGATGCGACAAGGCGCCATACGCATGCTCACCATGTAGGTAGGTTCGCCATGAACGCTCCTCCGAATCATTACAAAGAGGTACGACGCTTTTTCCATCGACGCAATCCGGTATCGCTGTTCCGGCCGCATCGAGCAGCGTCGGCATAATATCACGCATCTCGATCACTTCAGAGACAACGCTGCCTGATTTGAATCCAAGCTTACCGGTCCGGTCGCTAATAATGAACGGTACCTTGGCACTGCCTTCATAAGCAAGTGCTTTCCGATAATAGTGATGATCTCCCATCATTTCACCATGATCCGAAGTGAACACAATGACCGTATTATTCAGTTCCCCATATTCATTCAAGGCATTGATCAAGCGTCCAATTTGATAATCTAGATGCGTAATCAATGCATAATACCCGGCTCTCGCTCGTTGCAGTTCATCCGCGCGCAGCTTCTTCAACCCCGTGACCGGACTTGCACTGCCCGCTTCTGCTGCGAACTCGTTGACCCAATCACCGACAGGTGGGTCTGGTAATGTCTGATGGATATACATATCCAGATACGCCTGCGGCGGATCGAAAGGCGGATGCGGACGGACGAATGAGGTCCAAAGGAAGAACGGCTTGGACGGATCGCGCCGGCGCAGGAAATCTATCGATTGTGACACGGCCCAATTCGTTGGGTGCAGTCGTTCTGGCAAATGCCAAGGCAAGGTAACCGTCGACGCATTACAATCGAGCGCCATATCCATGATGTCATGATGCGAACCTGCTTGATCACGCAGCCATTGCAAGTAATCATCGCATTCATCGAAATGTCCTGCCGTGGATTGAGCCTTGCGATCGCGATTATAGTGCATATAGCCATCGTGCAGCACGACATTATGGAATCCACAGAGATTGCGCGTTGGATACACATGCATTTTGCCAACACATTGGGTATGATAGCCCGCATTCGCCAGTTCACCCGCTAACATATGCTCATATGGCCAAGGTACCCGATCTTCGTACCCGACCCTACCATGCGATTGCTGGCTCATCCCCGTCATAATCGCCGCCCTCGCCGGTACACAGCTTGGTGTTGCCGTATACGCATTGCGGAACATTACGCCACTTTCTGCGAGTCCATCTAGATTCGGTGTGCGTACAACCGGATGCCCGGCCGCACTTAGACAATCAGCTCGCATCTGGTCTACAGTAATCAATAAGATATTCGGTTTCATTCCTCTACCCCCGCCTCATGATCGAATCCCTGCCACGCCTTATATTAGGAACGATGAAGCGCCTCCAGCGCCGCCTGCTCGTCCGCCACGAAGAACACTTGACTGCCTTGATTGCATTCGTAGATGAAATCTCTCAGACTTTTGCTGGTATATCCGCTATAATCCCCTACAATCGCGATTTTGAGCTGGTAATTCATATATTTCTGCAGAATCTCACCTGCCAGCTTCGTACTTAAATCGAAGAAGACTTCCGTAATATTGGATTTGTGCAGGATGATCTTATCGCACTCCTCTTGATACCTCACCGTGGCCATCAAATCCAAAGCATCTTGTACATCCTGAATGAGCAGCCTATCGTTCTCCACAATAGCCACCTTAGAATTTCCTTGTTGATCAACACGAATATGCATAGCCTATCTCCTTTCTCCATTCTTATCGCTGTACTTTACCTGATTTTACCACGAATTTGATGCAATCAGTAGATAACACGGCACGATCATTTTCGTTGATATTTACAATTTGTCGTCGTTATGATATTATGTGATTACGTAATTACGTATTTAAATAAAATAATGAGGTGATCCTGTTGAAACGAAATGTTGAAGCAGAATTAGATGCACTAAAGGTACAGATGACTGAACTTCATGCACTCGTGAGACAACTATCCGTGTCAAACCCTACGCCTACTGCCAACCCCGCATTGAACCGCGTTGCTGCCCATCCTATCCAGACGGAAGTGCCGCAAGAATCGATCGATCAAGGCGGCGTCTATTTTTCCGGGCAATATCAGGGGGCCTTCTCCCAATATCGATGGGAACCGCAAGAACGCCGCATTAGCCAACTGCTTGATCTGGATGGCGACAAAGTTGCCAAGGTACTATCCGTACTTGGACACCGTCAACGCTTAGATATTTTGCGCGCCGTCATGCAGGAACCCCTAACAGGGGCTGAGATTGTAGAACGGTTGAATATGGGTACGACCGGTCAACTCTATCACCATATTAAAGCTTTACTCGGCGCAGATCTCCTAGTCCAGGAGGAACGCGGCGGCAAATATACTTTGCCTGAACGACGTGCTCTCCCGCTGCTCCTTCTGTTCGCTTCATCGGCTGAACTGCTCGATACGAGCGATTACATGGAACTTGCTCATGTACGAGAAAATGCAAGCGGGTATCTGGGCAGCTCACAGGACGTCTATGATCCGCATTTGCTCTTAAGATCCGTCATTGAGAACACCTTGCTGGAACACCAAGCCGGTTATTGTTCAGAGGTTAGCATTATTTTGCACGAGGATGGCAGTGTGACGGTCGTAGACAATGGCCGTGGGATTCCAGTTGTAGCATTCGCAGGCACATCCAAACCGCATGTGCAAGCCGTGCTCACGGAACTCCACGAGAATGCCAGTGCATCCGTCCACGCCTCGAACCGTAACAAAGGAATCAATATCCCCGTCGTCAATGCGTTATCGGAGAAACTATCGGTTGAGGTTCGTCGGGAAGGCAAAATCTACCGTCAAGACTATAAGCACGGCATCCCGCAATCGAATGTGCACACCGTTGGACTCACGCGCGATACAGGCACGAGCATTACCTTCCTGCCCGACCGCGACATCTTCCGTATGTCCTTCGATCGCAATCGGTTGGCTCAAGAGCTTGATGACATTTCGGCCCACCATGCAGGTTTGGCTCTGCATTTTCTACAGGACTAACAAAAAAGAGCAGGGTACGAGGTACCCTGCTCTTTTGGGCTGATTAGGATCCCCAGAACACTTCTGTCTCATAATCGAAGGACACTTGACCACCCTGTTCGTTACGTACAAATAATTCACGCAGCGCATCCATCATCGCATCGTAGCTCGGATCCCCTGGTACGGGAATGTAAGAGGAAGATAATACTCGTCCCGCTAGCCCCTCTAAATCGAATAATTGATGATTCGGGAATCTTCCGATCTGCATATCCCCTGTTTCGAAAAATTGCCTCAATGCATCAGGCGTAATATTTTTCTGCGTCACCGTCTTATAATCCGTACCGAACGTATGTAGGAACTGGTCATACTCTTCGCGAAATGGTGTACCCTGTGTCAGACGATTGTTCCAGATCAGAACGATTTTTCCATTCGGCTTCAGAATTCGCTGGAACTCTACCCGCGCTGCCGCCCGATCGAACCAGTGGAATGATTGTGCACAGACGATAAAATCGACAGAATGATCCGGTAGTCCTGTCTCTTCTGCCGAGCCTGGCACAGCACGATATTTCGGCTCATCTCCGAGATCCCTCTCGGCTGCTTCACGCATCTCCTTATTCGGCTCGACGGCAATCACATGACTCCCACGCTCCAAGAGCAGCTTGGAGAAAATCCCTGTCCCTGCACCAACGTCTGCTACAACACGATCCAGATTCAATCCAATGACACCGTACAAATAATCCATGACTGCTTGCGGATAACTCGGGCGGTACAACACATACGTATCGACCCGGTTCGAGAACCGTTCCTTGCTATTCATAAGATCACGCTCCTTCACAGATTATCATTGCAGGTCACAGCGTGATTGGCAACTTATAAAAAAAAGACGCTTCTTACGCGGAAGCGTCTTTCTCCTCTGCATTCTTACCGCCGGCGCATCTTCGCGATCTGCGGAAGGACCAATCCTAACGCAATCAAGACACAAGCCGTTACTATGTTCATAATGAATTGGAAGTACCATTCGCTGGTATAGGCTTCGACCTTAGGGAACATTCCCATAATACAAGCGAATGCGGTGAAGATGAAGCACCATAGACCGATGATGAAACCCCATGTTTTATTTTTGACAAATTGGTATTCCGACTTGAACTTATCCGCCGCCTTCATGAGCGCCATGAAAGCAAGAAAGACGAATAAGTAACGAAGCGGCATGACGATGGAATTGAGGTCAAGCAGCCAGTTGTAGAGGGAATTCATGTTACCGATCCCGAGCGCCGGAATGATAATCAGAATCCCGACCAGGATCCCTGTCATCACATAACCATTCACCGGCGTACCGCGGGAATTGGTCTTCATTAAGCCTTCCGGGATATACCTGCGGTCCGCATCGCTCAATAATACTTTAAGCGGCGCGTCAATGGAGAACGCGAGGGCGGAGATTTGCGCGAGCGTATTCGCGATCGCATACAGAATCATGAGACCGTTGCCGAGTCCGTAATATCCCCCAAGGATCTGGAAGGCATAATACTGTCCGTTCATCTTCAGGTCGGCTGGAATGTTATTCGAGTCGAACATCAGTCCCATCGCGAAGGAGCCGAGCAATGCGCAGATTGCAACCATAATTGCAAGTGTAATCATCCCCCGCGGGAATTCTCGTGCCGGATTACGCGTCTGATTGACGTAAGGGGAGATTTTCTCCGCTCCGCCAACCGCGAAGACGAGCATGGAAATCGTCGTGAAGTAGGCGAAATTAAAGTCAGGAATAAAGGTCTTGAACGTAATATTTGCCGTCGCGATCTTCGCCCCCGTCAAAGCTGGAGCTGTAATGGCAAGCAGTATGTACAGCAGTGACATAATGAAGACCGCAAGTCCTGCGATCGTGCCGATCCGCTTCAAGGAAGCAAGCCCATAAGATGCAATCCATAAGAAAATCAGGAAGACGACAAGGCAAGCCGTCTGAATGAGAATGGGGGAATATTTCGACGTCAATCCGCCTGTCCCTGTAAATGCCCAGCCCAGTGCGATCAGAATCCCTTGCGGCTTCTGGGCCAAATAAGGCACGTGAACCACCCAATACGTCCATGCGGCGAAAAAAGCAACGGTTGGACCCATCGTCTCTTTAATCCAGCTGCTGACACCGCCTTTCCCCTCCTTGAAGGTAGAGCCCATTTGGCCGACCATCAACGCGTAAGGAACGAAATATAACGCGATAATCAGAATCCATGATGTAATTACCGTTAGTCCCTGGTTTGCATAGTTGTTAACAACATTCCCGAATCCCCATACTGACACGAAGGCGATTAAGGCGACGTTATACCAGCGTAGCTTTTTCTGTTCGATGCTATTCATTTGTTCTACGTCTTGCTCCTCTCTAAGATGTACCGTTTAGCCTAATTATTCTCCCCCTATCGTTTCCAATTCGCTATGAATTAAGCCACAACGGCACAAAAAAATCGGCCCTATAAGGACCGATTCATTGGAGCGGCTTGCTGAGGCTGCAGCTCATTGAACGATTGACGATACAAGTAACCAATACCCGTTGCCACCAAGCTTAATAACCCGCAAATCACGTAGATGGCTGCAATGCCGAACAGATCCGAAAGAACCCCAAGCACAACCACCGATATGCCGAAAATAAACGTGTTGAGCGTAGACATCGCTGCGAGCACCTTCGGCAGCAGCTCTTCTTCCACGCTAAGCTGTCTGATCGTCGTAACGGCTACCGTACGCATTTCAACAAGCGGACCCATAAATAATGCGAGTGCTAGAGCAATCCAAGCGCTCGTCATATATCCGAAAATCAGGGTCAACACACCGTAGCCGATCATTCCGATCATCATGGCACCAAAGCGGTTGCGGTTCAACCATGAACTGATCACAACAATACACAGACCGCCAAGAATCGCACCGATAAAGTAGGAGACATTGATATACCCCCACCACGTCTCATCGCGGTGAAGCACAGTCTTCACGTAAGCTAGCAAGAATGCGCCTACCCAGACCGAACCTGCTAATCCTTCTAAGAAATCCATGATGGCTAGTGACCGAAGCGCAGGACGTGACCAGATGATCAACCAGCCTTCACGAAGACGCTGCCAAGCGCCTGCTTTAGGCGCCTCCTTAGATTCAACATCCGATGCCGACTTCTTCTCGCTCTTCCGCTTCGGTTCATGCACCATCGAGGTCATCAAGAACGCGAGGAAATACATCACCGCGATGCTAAGGAGGGTGTACGTTCCGCCGAGCCAATTGAACACGATGGCACCGCCGGCCCAGCCAGCGAGCTGGACGATTTGATTGGCTGTTCCGAACACGCCATTCGCCTTCAAGACATGCTCGGAATTGTCGAGCAGCCTCGGAATGAGGGCACTAGTAGCTGGCGAGGTCCAACCGTCAAGGAATGCCCACACCATAATGAGGAGGAGCATTACCCAGAGCGTCTCCGGACTAAGCGACTGCCACGCATACCAGCCAATGATACAGAACAAAATGAACTGTAAAAATTGAGAGCTTTTTAATAAAAACGTTAATGGATAACGATCAAGCAGGAGCGGCGAGATGAGCCCGCTAATACTCTGACTGATCATTCTTACTAGTGGAACAAGTGCAGTATACGTTACCGAATTACTAATATGATACATGAGCGTAACGATCGTAATGGTCGCCATTACATCAGCGAGATTGGACAACGTCTGACCGAATACTAAATTTCTGACTGAACGATTAAACACGGAATCTATTCCTTTTATTTCAGAGTTATTTCGAGCAAAATATCACCCGTATTCTCAAAATCACGGTAGCTGTATCGAATGGACCCTTCGAATCCGCTTATATCTTGCAGCGCTTTACTGAGGTCATCAGATAGTGTTGCCTTGCGTGTGTAGCGTATTTTTACCGATGAATCCCCTGCACGCACAGCCTTCTCAATCTTCGCAGATAGTGCCTTCACGGAAGAGACAATGTTCTCCGGATTCAAGTAAATATAATTCAGGTCAGTCTCCAGCTTGGTATAGAATGCACTGCGGCTCTGATCATCCTTCTTCAGCCGTTCTAGTGTCATGTCATAAGACTCAGCCGCTGCAGGATATACCTTCGTCCACTGATGATCCGCTCTAAGCTGCTTATCCGTACGCAAATAATAATTATAGCTAACTTTGCCCTTCTGGTCCGGAACAGGGTCATCCCAAGTCGTATCCAGGTGATACCACTTGCCATCGAGGTTCACGACATTCCATGCATGCAGCTGCCCCCCGGCCTTTCCTTCGGCAATCCGATTCGTAATTCCCGCTTCCTTCAGCATCCGATATGTCAATAAGGCATAACCTTGACAGACCGTCTTGCCTTCTTTCAATCCCAGATACGCTGTATCATTCTTCAGGGATGTGTCATAAGCCAAATTCAAGACGACCCAGTCGTGAATGGCTTTTACTTTCTCATGCGCGTTCATATTCTTGTTAATGATTGTAGGTAATACGCGCTTCACCGTACTTGTCACATACGCCGTCTGATCCGCGTCCTCACGGTACTCCATATAAATCGTAATGCTCGAGGATAGCAACGAGCTTTTGTATTGATAGGAATATTGACGGACCATAAACTGAACGTATGGATCCGTTGCAATTGCGTCCTGCAATGCCTTCTCGATCTTGGACTTGGATACACTGCCATTGATAGAGTAAGTCATGACCGTATCGCGGTTCAGCATCGACTGATAGATTTCCTTCGTAAGTCCTTCCATGGAATTCACCGTGGGCGTATCCACCGCCGCCGTGACAGGATTATTGATTACTTCAATCAGCGCAAAACTCAGCGTACTTGCGAACAAAATTTTAAAAATATGCTTTGCGAATCGAGGCACAACTCAACCCCCTTGTAAACTATCGTTGAATTTCAGAATCAATTCGTCCCTGAATTTCAACCAGCTTCATAATGGTCTCCGCTGCTTCTGCACGTGTGACCGTAGATTTCGGATAGAACTTGCCTCCGTCCGTGCTCATAACGCCTAATTTCAGCATAAGGGCAACGACACCTTTGTTCTGCACCTCAGCGGCATCCTGCAACTGCGTCACTTCCAAATCTTTGGATAAGAATTTCGCTAGTTGCTCGTATTGTAGTATACGAGAGACCGATTCGGCAAGTTGTTCACGGGTTAATTCGGTCTCAGGTCTCAGAAATTCGGATGGATTTCCCTTCAACCAACCCTTGGAGATGAAGAAGGATACAGAGGAATAATAAGTGCTGTCGGATGTTATATCCTTGAAAAGCGGCTTATCATCACGGTTAGACGCATAAGGCTGCACCGAATTGCTGATCCATTGCATCCAATCGCCGAGCTTGATCTTATCATTCGGTTTCACCAACCCATCTACATCCGATTTCAACACGCCAGCCTGAAGCAATTTTTTGAAAGCTGCCTCCGAAGTCGTGCCTTGGATATCTTTAGCATTCAACGCATCCTGGTTGTTCCTTGCATTATACCAGCCTGTTTCGAATTTACCTGTTATGGCGTTTAGTACAGTCTCATTCTCTGGGTTGAATTTTGGGCTATAGACAAGTCTTTGCTCTGATTTGATATTCGGGTTTGCATTGTTGTAGTCATAAGGTCCAACACGTGAATAACGGAGTTCCATCTCCAGATGATCTAAATACGTAGAACGTGCTTCTTCCGCAGTCATGGATGGCTTTAGACCTTTCATACCTTCTAGGTTCACTGGTTGGATCGACGTCTCATAATTCACAAGCTCCCCACGGCTGCCTAGCTCCATTCGAACGCTATTGAAGTTCACTGGAATACCACCCACAAATTGCTGGTACTCGAAGTGAAACCCGCCATTATCCTGCACATTCTGCTCTTTGGATGGGGTGCTCAGTTTCAAATTTGTCGCTGCGTCTGGATAGAGAAGGTTGATCCAGTAGTTGGCTTTTTTCTCTGCATCCGCTAGGCTGATCTCCGGATTCTTCTTCTCGGTCATGTTCTCATTACGGTACGGCCGATATGGATTTCCAATCGATAGAATTTGACCCGTCGCTGCATGGATGCGTGCGACAAATTGATTATCGTACCCCCCATTTGGCCCCGACCCCGCAGGGTTATCCCACGACAAGTACCACATTTTCACCTTCGGGTCATACCAATCATTCTGGATATGCTGATTCGTACGCGTATTAGCGGCAGGCGGCTTCATCACGTTCAATGCAATCTCTTTTGCCTGCTCATCAGTCAACTCGCTACCTTGATACGCTGCAAACAGCTTGGCTGTTGGTGTAATATTTTGATATGTATTTGGCTTCATATTCGCTTCTTTGCCGGTTGTCACATCGACGAATTTGCCGCTCTTCGCATCCAGAATACCATATTGGACACTCGTCGGTTGATAGGCGAGCATCATTTCCTTCGATGGACCATACGGCTCACCCACAGGCATATAGACGAGCTCCATTTTTAAATTTTCTGCATACAACGATTTCGCTTTCTCTGCCGTAATGGATGGAGTCGCCGATGGATAGCTCAGTTCCGATTTGGACCGAGTATATCCAAAGATGTTGCCTTCCCCATCGATGGACACATAAATCGCTTCTTCCGAAGGCAGCCCATTTACAGGGATGTTATATGAAAAAGAATACCGTGCAGGTCCGAATAGGCTTGTTCCATAATCATAATATGTTGAATTTTGCCCTTTCAGCTTCTGCATATCTACGTTTGGTGCTACACGCCCAACTAGCTTCTTCACGAGTTCTTCCGCTTGTTCTCTCGTGTAGGTCGGCGGATATTTCACTTTGTCTCTGCTTAGATCCGTCCATGGCGAGAAATTCACCTGCAAAATTTCACCGGTCAGTGCATCGACACTACTGCTGAACCCGTAACCGTTATTCCCTACTTGATATTCCCATTGAATCGTCCAGACCATTTCTTCGCGAGGCGGATAGACATTCGGATTCCCTAACGTAACGGACTGTACCTCAGCATCTTTAAATTGCGGGAAAAATTCTCTAATCTTTGCTACAGCCTGATCTTTGGTAATGACAGGGGTTTTCTTCACTGATTTGTCCGTCGTGGCCTGGGTGTTGCTACTTGCCGAAACCGAAATAGTGTCTGTTTTTACCGTCTTTTCATTTACGCCGTAACCTTCAGCCGCTGCAACTTGTTGCATTAGACATACACTAAGCGTCGTAGCAATAGCTGCTTTTTTAATCAGCACCGCTTGGCGATTTTTCTTTTGCCTCAATGTCATCGCTCCTCCCAATCGTATACCAGATATTTCCTTACATATCATGTTAAACGGTTGAAGAGGAGAAAAGTTCCTATAATTTCGTTATATCCCAGAAATTAGGACCTCTGAGCCATTCCGTGCTCCGAACCCGTAGGGAAATGCTGTCGAAAAAAAGGAATTACATGCCCCCAGAATTGATGATCTTTCTCCGAACAGCTGTGACCTTTAATATCAATGAATAAATGCTCGACCTTCGTGCTGACATGATCAATAATGTATTGTAATTCTGAATGTGGGATAAACCCATCATGCCGAGAATGGATGAAGAAGACAGGAATCTTCGCGCCCTGCGCATTCCGATTGAGGACATGGATGACGTTCATTTTCTTGAACAGCTGTGGCGTGATCCGGGCACGGAGCAGCCAGATGAACATCACCATATAAGCGAGTGGAAACATAGGGACATGAATGCGGCTGCATTCCGATTGCAGCACGGTACGAAGTCGTATAGGCATCGAATCGGTGATAACCGCTTGAACGGAAAGACCGAGATCTAGGGCTAAAATTGCGCCCAACCCACCGAGAGAATGACCAACAACGCCGATCGCATCCTGCTGAACGTCAGACCTAGATCGCACGTATTCAACGGCTGCCAGAAGATCATCACGAAATGTATAGGAGGAGGATGCCGGAATTTCTTCACTGTCGCCATGACAACGAACATCGAACAGGAAGACGGAGAACCCGGCATCATATAAGTGATCGACATACCGTAGGGAATATGCGCGATTCGAACCCCAGCCATGGACAACAATGATCGTCGGTGCCGTCATATGCGCCTGTGACGTGACATCACGACTCGGGATGAACCATCCGCAGCACTGTTTGTCGCTGCTACGGAACTTCACCTCTTCATAATGCTGCTTCGGTAATGCATCATTCACACGTCGAAGCGGCGTCTGCGTTCTCACCCCGAGCAACCACACCAGTACAAGTATGAGAGCCGCCACAAGAATTGCTACCTGTAAGATCATTATTCCCTGCATTCAAAGCACCTCCGACAGCACTTTCATGCCAATTAAAAGTACCTCTAGTGTTCCCCGTTTTGCAGAAAAAAGTGATGAAAAACCGGTGAGAAAGCTGCCCAGTGTCTCCTGCGTATTCCAAGTCTTGCGTGAAGCGGTTTCGTGCGGGGAAAACTGCAATTTTGCAGTTATTATGGGCGGGTAGGGCCAATGCGAGAGGAATAACTGCGGTTATGCAGTTATTCGGGGTAGGTAGGGCCAATGTGAGCGAAATAACTGCGGTTTTACAGTTATATTAGGCGTTTCGAGTTACTGCGAACGAAATAACTGCATTAATGCAGTTATTTTGGGTAGGCAGAGCCAATGCAAGCGAATTAAATGCACTTTTGCAGTTATTTGAGGTGGGGTGTGCCTCTGCGAGCGAAATAACTGCACTTTTGCAGTTATTCGGGGTGGGATGAGCTAAGTCCATATACTTGTGTAAAATGCTATTGGCATAAAAAAGAAGGAGCCATAGCCAAGATCCTCTATTAGAA
>NZ_JBYTDT010000010.1:0-228672 GCF_058791655.1 Paenibacillus sp. EB106-05-06-XG162 | reverse complement strand
AGCCCCCCTCAAGATGAGATTTCCCAATTAGTAAGACCCCTTGAAGACGACGAGGTTGATAGGTTGGAGGTGGAAGCGCAGCAATGTGTGGAGCTGACCAATACTAATCGGTCGAGGGCTTATCCTAAACATAAAACGCAAAATTATCTCGCATCTGGTTTTCAGAGATCAAACTCTGAACATAATCCGTTTGGTGTCGATGGCGGAGGGGTTCCACGCGTACCCATCCCGAACACGACCGTTAAGCCCTCTAGCGCCGATGGTACTTGGACCGCAGGGTCCTGGGAGAGTAGGACGATGCCAAGCGGATACCACTTTTGTGGTTTTTTTTTGCCCATCAGATGGTTCACATAACGAAAGTTAGACATGGCCCGTTGGTCAAGGGGTTAAGACACCTCCCTTTCACGGAGGTAACAGGGGTTCGAATCCCCTACGGGTCACCATGAAAATTATCGCGGGGTGGAGCAGTTCGGTAGCTCGTCGGGCTCATAACCCGAAGGTCACAGGTTCAAATCCTGTCCCCGCAACCAAATTATTACCGATTTTATACTGTGGAGCTGTGGTGTAGAGGCCTAACATGCCTGCCTGTCACGCAGGAGACCGCGGGTTCGAATCCCGTCAGCTCCGCCATTTTTATTCTTGATCAACTTCATATGCGGACGTGGCTCAGCGGTAGAGCATCGCCTTGCCAAGGCGAGGGTCGCGGGTTCGATTCCCGTCGTCCGCTCCATTACAATTTTATATGCGCCCTTAGCTCAGCTGGATAGAGCGTTTGACTACGAATCAAAAGGCCAGGAGTTCGAATCTCTTAGGGCGCGCCATTTATTTTTTCGGGATGTAGCTCAGCTTGGTAGAGCACCTGGTTTGGGACCAGGGGGTCGCATGTTCAAATCGTGTCATCCCGACCATTTATTTATAAGATAAAGCTTTAATGACATGAAATGTCGTTAGAGCTTTTTTGTTATCGCAGCTAACGAATTCTAGACACCCTATTGGACCATGAATGGGCCATTTTGCACGTCATTCCCTCCAATAAGGTTATATAGATTCGTTACAACGAAATACCACGGTTTTTGAGGCCAATAAGGTTACTAGTGTTCGTTAGCTTTCGAAGCACCACTTCCTGTGGAGGTCTATCACCTGTTCCTGCCTAAATCATCGCCCAACAACATCCAAGCTTGCAGCTCCGCTCTAACACAGAGAAGGCTGCAAGTTTTTTTCGTTATCCTCAACTATATTTCTTATGAAAAACTTTACCTTTTCTTTCTTTTCTCTTAGTTTCCGTTCTTTATACTATCGATACGAGCAAGAAAAGAATAGGAGAGATGAAAATGGAGCGAGCGAAGGTAGCAGTTTTATTTGGCGGCATGTCCACAGAACATCAGGTGTCATTACAATCTGCAGCGGCAGTGATTGAACATATACCGCATGACAAGTATGAAGTGATATGTATCGGCATTACAGAGGAGGGCAAATGGCTACGTTATATCGGCGGCATCGATCGGATTCGGGATGGCAGCTGGCATCAGCATGCGTCATGCCGTCCGGCAGGCATTCTAACGGACCCGACGCGGCCAGGGATTCTGTTATTGGATGATGACGGGCAGTATGAGTATGTGCAGGTGGACTGCGTGTTCCCGGTCTTGCACGGCAAGAATGGAGAAGATGGAACGGTTCAAGGCTTGCTACAATTATCCGGTATTCCGTACGTCGGATGCGATACGGCTTCTTCCGCTGTCTCGATGGACAAGGCCTTCACGCAAGACCTCGTCAAAAGCGCCGGCATTCAAACGACTGACTACGTGTATGTAACTCAAGCAACCTATGAAGCGACCCGTATCGATCAGTTTGTCCAACAGCACTACGGCTATCCCGTATTCGTGAAACCTTCGAGCTCCGGTTCCTCGGTCGGAATTACGAAGGTGCGTGATGCAGAAGCATTGGATCGGGCGGTTCAATATGCATTTACGTTCGATCGTAAAGTCATTATCGAGAAGGAAGTTCGAGGGATTGAAGTGGGCTGTGCGGTCTATGGCAATGAGGAATTGTCCACGGGTGTAATTGGGGAGATTGAGCCTAGTCGCGATTTCCTGGATTACGACGATAAGTATCTGCTTGGAGAGATCAAGCAGCATGTACCCGCTAGAGTTCAATCGGAAGTGCTCGAAGCGGTGAAGCAGCGTGGTATGGAAGTATACCGCGTCTTAGGCTGCAGAGGACTAGCACGTGTAGATTTCTTCATCACGCCAGCAGGCGAAATTATATTTAATGAGATTAATACAATGCCGGGGTTCACCGCATCTAGTCGTTACCCCGCCATGATCGCAGCTGCAGGCCTATCCTATAGCGAATTGATTGATCGGTTGATTGAGCTGGCAAGGGAGTCGTAGGAAATGACCAAGCAACGAGACCATGCGCTCGATCTCACCAAGCTCATCATGGCCTTTTTGGTAATTTGTATCCATACGGACCCGCTGGAGTCGTATTCCGATACAGGCAATTTTATTCTAACGAGGGTGATCGCGCGGGTGGCGGTTCCCTTTTTCTTTATGACTGCGGGTTATTATTTTTTCGTGAAATCAAGATCAATGTCGCAATTCAAGCAGTATATGAAGAAGCTCGGAGTCACCTATGTGCTCTGGAGTGCCATTTACCTTCCGGTGAACATGTATGTCTGGATGAACGAAGGCTTTACGAAGGAATGGCTTCTGCACTATATCAAACAAGTGATCTTCGTTGGTACCTATTATCATTTATGGTTCCTACCCGCTCTTATGTGCGGCATTGCCATCGTATATTTCTTACAGCAGAGGATGCAGCTTCGATGGATCGCAGCGATTTCAATCTTTCTTTATACGATAGGCTTGTTAGCTGATTCCTATTATGGATTAGCCGTGCAAGCCCCAGTGCTGAATGACATCGTTAACGGGTATCTGGCTGTATTTGAGTATAGTCGAAATGGGCTCTTTTTCGGTCTCCCTTTCGTTGCGCTAGGCGCCTTGATTGCCAAGGAGTTACCACAATGGAAGCTGTCAGATGCACTCTGTGAGTTCGGTCTTCTCTTCTCATTCGGGTGGTTGGTCTTCGAAGCAGCGTTGCTGCAAATCTTAGGATGGCCGCATCATGACAGTATGTACCTCATGCTCGTCCCAGTGGTAAGTTTGGGATTCATTTTCCTGCTGAGGCTCGATATTCGAGAAAAATCATTCTATCGATATGCTTCTGAGATCAGCATGGTATTGTATTTGATCCACCCTGCGGTGATCCTCGCCGTCAGGGTCCTATCTCTTCAGCTTCCGATTTTAAAAGCGAGTAGTCTTTTATATTTTTTCGTCATCTTCATCCTATCATTCGCCTTATCACATCTATGGGTCAGGAGGAAACGTTATGCTGCAAAGACGAGCTTGGGCTGAAATTAATCTAGATCATATCGCTTATAATCTGGATCAAATCCGGTCCATCCTCCCGACGAAGACACAGATCATGGCTGTTGTGAAGGGGGATGCCTATGGGCATGGGGCAAGGCGAACCGCTCAGTTGCTGACGGAATTAGGCGTGACGAGGTTCGCGGTATCCAATCTGGATGAAGCGATCTCCCTAAGGCAGTACGGCATTCGAGGTGAGATCTTGATTCTTGGTGCTACGCCCCAGGAAGGATTCGAACAGCTGGCAGCCTACCAGATTACGCAGACGGTATTTTCATCGGAGTATGCTGAACAGCTGAATCGATACGGGCTGGATCATCAAATTCGGTTTCCGATTCATATTAAAATAGATACAGGTATGTACCGGATTGGATTCGCTTATGACGACATGGATGCGGTGAAGACCCTATTTGCGTATCCAGGGTTACATGTTCAAGGGGTGTTCTCCCATTTCTCTGTTGCGGATCAGTTGAATCCTAAAGATGAGGCCTATACGCGGATGCAAGCGGATCGATTCGATACGTGCTTGTACCAGCTGCGAGAGTATCCCGTAGGGATGACCCATATCCAGAACAGTGCTGGGATCGTAAATTATCCGGATTTCCACTATGACTTGGTTCGTCCGGGAATGCTGCTATTTGGTGTTCCTTCCGGAGAAATGAGCCAAGACCTCCAGTTAAAGCCTGTGATGCAGCTCAAGGCCACCATTGCAATGGTGAAGCACGTTCCTAAGGGAGCTGAAATCGGGTATGGACGGGATTATGTAGCACAACGGGATATGAAGATTGCGACGATACCGATTGGCTATGCGGATGGGTATCCGCGAAGTGTGTCTGGGCAAGGCTCACAAGTCCTTATTCGTGGACAATATGCTGAGCAAATTGGCAAGGTGTGCATGGATCAGCTTATGGTGGATGTCACGGACATAGATGATGTTCTTCTTGGCGACGCGGTCGTTCTCGTGGGAGAGGATCAGGGAAATACGGTAACGCTATCCTCTCTAGCGGAATTAGCTGGAACGATCACCAATGAACTGGTATGCAGTATTTCGGCACGCGTTCCTCGTGTGCATGTTCAGCAGGGGTGACACTGTCACTAGCAGTAAGGAATCATGAACCCACCGATCACAAGGTGGGTTTTTGCATGTGTTAAATGGATCCATCGTTTTGAACAATTCCTTAGAAATTCTTAATCTTTTCTTTCTGTTCTCTTAGAATCCGCTCTTTATACTAGCAGTAATCTGTTAGATAGGAGTGCATGAAAATGATTAAAACTAGACTGATCACAGGAATATCCGTCGTTTCTGCCATTTGTACCGTACTGTTCCTTAAACATATCGTAGAACCTACTATAGAAGCACAAGCCGCATTGCTAATCAATGCGAAGACAGGTGAAGTTCTGTATGAGAAAAATGCGGACATGTCGCTCCCGGCAGCGAGTATGTCGAAGATGATGACGGAATATCTGGTACTTGAACAATTACATCAAGGGAAGATAAGTTGGAACGATGAGGTTCCGATCAGCTCTGATGCGGCGATTACCGACGGGGTAAAAATTGATCTAAGGGTTGGAGATCGCGTGACCGTGCGGGATTTGTATGCCGCCATGTTAATTTCTTCAGCGAATAATGCGGCCGTCGCGTTAGCTGAGCATATTGCAGGGTCTGAGGCTAATTTTGCTGCACGAATGAATGAAAAAGGGCTTGAGCTGGGGCTAGAGGATTCTTATTTCATCAATGCAACGGGATTAACGGAAGGGGATCAAGCTTCCCAGATGACGGCCAAGGATCTTGGGAAGTTGGCCCAGGCATTGCTGCGTGATTACCCGGAGGTGCTCAAGACAACGAGCCTACCCGCGTACACATTAAAATTTAGCAGAGAGAAAGTTCAGAGCACCAATCACATGCTGTTGAAGCCGGAATTAACGGTCGAAGGAATGGATGGGTTGAAAACAGGCTATACGAATAAAGCAGGTTATTGCTTCACAGGGACAGCATCACGCGATGGGCGCCGGCTCATTTCGGTCGTCATGGGAACGAACGATTCGGATACGCGATTCGTAGAGACGCAGAAGTTAATGGCCTTGGGATTCGACTCCGTCTATATCCCAACTATTCGTTCCATACTAGTAAAAGTCAAAGCGATAAAGGAGCAATGGGTGTGAGTACAACCGTATTAATCGTCGATGACGACAAAGAAATTGCAGAGCTCATCGAAGTGTACCTTCGCAACGAAGGCTATACCATTCATAAAGCGCATGACGGCGTAGAGGCCATGAAGAAAATGGAGAGCGTGACGTTTCAGTTCTTAATCCTTGATATTATGATGCCCAAAATGGATGGGATGGAAGTGTGTCGGCAGGTGCGCAAGAAGAGTAATATCCCGATCCTGATGCTCAGCGCGAAGGTGGAGGATATGGATAAAATTCTTGGTCTTATGACCGGTGCGGATGATTATATGATTAAGCCATTCAATCCGCTCGAATTAACAGCGCGTGTGAAGGCGTTGCTGCGGCGAGCCAATTACCAACAATCCGCGCAGATTGAAGGGAGCGCGATTCAGATTCAGTCCCTCGAGATTAACAAGGAGAGTCATACGGTAAGCGTAGAAGGGAAGATTGTGAAGTTAACTTCGCTCGAGTTCGATATTCTGTATTTGCTCGCGAGCAATCCGGGCCGTGTGTTTAGTTCCGAAGAAATTTTTGAACGCGTGTGGGATGAATTAGGCGTAGGTTCGAACAAAACGGTGATGGTACATATCAGCAACCTTCGCGATAAGCTCGAAGCGGCTGCGCCTGGCGAGACATTCATCCAGACCGTATGGGGAGTAGGTTATAAAATTGAGAAGTAGTCCAATGGCCGTCCTACGGAATATGTCCATCTATAGAATACTGTTTTATGTAGTCAGTTCGTTGTTCTTTGCGGGTGCCCTATACTATTTCTTATACTATATCTATGATCATTTGGGTGTCCTTCAAGGTGTTGCGGATGTGTTTCTGCGCTTTGTTCCGAGGAGTTTTATTTTTATGTTTGTCCTTATTCTCCTCATCGGATTCTGTTTATTCCTATGTTACCGCCATGAGAAAAAACGATATATTACGATGCGAATCCATCATATGATCGGGGAGATCCGTCATATCGCCGCAGGCAATTTTCATAAGCAGGTAGAAGTTGTGGATTCGTATGAGCTGGGTGATCTAGCCATGAGCATTAACAACATTGTCTTTCAAGCGCAGAAGTCTATGGAAGAAGAACGGATGGCCGAGAAAATCAAAAATGATCTCGTAACCAACGTCTCCCATGATTTGCGTACGCCTCTGACGTCGATTCTTGGTTATCTCAATTTAATTAACGGCGATAAATATCGGGATGAGGTGGAGCTTCGGTACTATACCCAAATCGTGCATGATAAAGCAAAGCGTCTGCACGAGCTAATCAATGATTTGTTCGAGTTTACGCGTATGCAGAATAAAGGGATGATCCTGAATAAAGAACCGATTAATTTGGCCGAAATGCTCGATCAACTGGTCGTTCAGTTCGATCCTCAGCTTAAGCAGGCAGGGATGGAATGTCGGCAGCAATATGAAGTGGTACATCCGATCGTCCCGGCCGATGGCCGGAAGCTTGTCCGTGTATTCGAGAATCTCATCTCCAATGCGCTGAATTATGGCAATGAAGGTAAGTACGTGGATATTCTCCTGCGGGATACGGAACGATCCGTCATCGTCGAAATTACGAATTACGGCGAAGGGATTCCTGCGATTGATCTTCCTCATATTTTTGATCGATTCTATCGGGTGGAGAAGTCTAGGTCCGAATATTCCGGGGGTTCAGGCCTTGGGCTTGCGATTGCCAAAAGTATTATGGATCTCCATGAAGGAGAGATCCACGTCAGCAGCGATTCCGAACGTACGACGTTTCAAGTCTGGCTTCCGAAAGATCCTAGCGTTGCGACGGGACGTAGCCATACATGCGACGATGGAGCCTCGTAAAATAGGTGGGCTCCATTCCGACATAGGCCGCTGCTTGGCGAATCGTAATATCCGTGTGCTCATTTAATAAGGTTAATGCCGTCTGCATTCGAATATGCTGCAAATATTGCAGGGGCGTCTGACCCAGCTCATCGCGAAATAAGCGGGTGAGCTGTTTTTGTGAGTAGCCAACATGGGCCGCCAGCTGCGTCATCGTAATGGAACGGTTCAAGTGGTCATGCAGAAATCGCACGGCGCTCTCGACGGCAGATTCCCGATAGCGATTCAGTCTGCTGTGGAACATCGGCGTATCGCCGACCTGGAACAATTGGTTCTGCCGTTTGATCTCCAGGAAGAGCGAGAATAATACCTCCGTCGTTAACCATGGATCTTCATGCGTGCCAGAACTTGCCCAGATTCGCTCGATCAATGGGAAAATCGTGGCGATATCCGCTAGGCGGGAATAGGATGGTGACGCACCGAACCCCCAGCTTGCCAGCATCCCCTCGCGTCGCTCTACGAAAGTCACATACCCCACATGCCAAGTTTCTCCCTTCAGGGATACATATTCATGCGGCAAGCCTTCCGGAATGTACAGACAAGTACCGGGGTCAATAATGTCCCATTTGTCCTGTCCGAGTTTACGGAAACGGCCGGAGCCTGAGAAGGTGAATAGAATTTGTTTGGCAGAGAATCCACTAAGCCGTGTAATCGGAATTTGAATGTCTGTGCCGACCGTGTAGACGGAAAAGGGGATATCGAATTCAATGTCCCGTCGCATGTTGCTGCGTAAAGGCAGTGTTTGCATGGGGTTCCTCCTTATAGGTTTATTGTTATGTCCATTTTGTACGATGTTTTGTCTGTTTTGGTTCCTATGAATTGATGGTACCTCACCTCTATAATAAGAGCAAATCGAATCGAAGGAGTGCTCTTATGACATCGCTTACAAAATACTGGGAAAACCTTGATGTGTTGCAGATCAATCGGCAGCCTGCCCGGGCTCATTATATCCCTTACCCTGATACAGCTGGCGCCAAGCAAGGAAAACGCGGACATTCCGCTTTCTATCAAACTTTGAATGGAAGCTGGAAATTTCAATATTATCGCAGCGTTCAAGAAGTGAACGGTACGTTCTATGCGACGGATGTTGATGTGAACGGGATGGATGATCTCATCGTCCCCTCTTGCTGGCAGACGAACGGTTACGATCAGATGCACTATACGAACGTAAATTATCCGATCCCATGTGATCCCCCTTTCGTACCGGATCAGAATCCGGCAGGGGTCTATGTACGGGATTTCCAATTGCCAACACAGTGGGAACAGAAGGAGACGTATGTTGTATTCGAGGGCGTTAATTCTTGCTTCTATCTGTGGGTGAACGGCGCGTTCGTAGGTTACAGCCAAGGCAGCCGTATTCCAGCGGAGTTCGATTTGACGGAATATGTGAAACCGGGTCAGAACCGTATGACATTGCTCGTCTTGAAATGGTGTGACGGTACATACCTAGAGGATCAGGATGCATGGCGTTATTCAGGAATCTATCGGGATGTGTATCTATTATCCCGGGAGAAGACACACATTCGCGATGTATTCGTGAATACGGATCTCACATCCGATTTCTCGCATGCCACACTTCGCATTGAGATGGAGACGACGGGAGACGTCGCGGTCCGTGCGCAATTGCAGGATGCGAGCGGTGCGCTTGTCGCTTCCGGCGAGTCGAATATGAACGGGCAAGGGACATTGACACTGGAAGTAGCACATCCGACGCTCTGGAATGCGGAACAGCCGTATCTCTATGAACTGTATCTCCAAGATGGAACGGAGACGATCCTCATTCGCGTTGGCTTCCGTAACGTTGAAATTCGTGACGGCATCTTCATGGTCAATGGCAAGGCGATCAAGCTCAAAGGGGTGAATCGCCACGATTCGCATCCGAAGCTGGGACAGACCATTCCAATCAACCACATGATTCAAGATTTGAAGCTGATGAAGCAGCATAACGTGAATACGATTCGAACGTCGCATTATCCGAATGACCCACGATTCCTCGAGCTATGTGATCAATTTGGATTCTATGTCGTGGATGAAGCGGATCTTGAAGCCCATGGGGTGGGCGCTGTAGGCAAACCGCATTGGTTGTCGGCTGACCCCGCATGGAGAGAATCATATGTGGACCGCGTTGTTCGCATGGTGGAGCGGGATAAGAACCATCCATCGATCATTATGTGGTCGCTCGGGAATGAGTCCGGTTATGGCGTAAACCACGTCGCGATGGCAGAATGGGCAAAGGCAAGGGATGCATCGCGTCTCGTCCATTATGAAGGAGAAGCGCCATTCGGGGATCATCATACGAGTGTTGAATGTCTAGACGTGAAGAGCGTGATGTATCCCTCGATGCAGGATACGGAAGCGTATGCACTCGATGGGACGAAGACTAAACCGTTCTTCCTCTGTGAATACTCGCACGCGATGGGCAACGGGCCGGGCGATTTGAAGGATTACTGGAACTTGATCTATCAATATCCGAAGCTGATGGGTGGCTGCGTCTGGGAATGGTGTGATCATGGGATTGCGGCGGTGAAGCCGGATGGACAGCCGTATTATGCTTACGGCGGTGATTTCGGAGATAAACCGAATGACGGCAACTTCTGCGTCGATGGCTTGGTAACACCGGATCGTAAGCCGCATACGGGGCTGCTGGAATTGAAGCAGGTTCTTGCGCCAGTCTCCATAGAAGCCGTCGATGTAGCCAAAGGGATGCTGAAGATTACGAACCGATATGATTTCATAGGTCTATCGCATCTTGCGCTGCATTGGAAAGTCGAGCAAGAAGGCCGCGTCCTGGAGCAAGGTCAGATTTGGCAGTTGGAGGCTGCTCCGCAGACGACCGTTGACGTGCAGCTCCCTTACACGATGCCGGAGCATGCGGATCGCGGGACATATCTATCCGTGTCCGTCTGGCAGAACCAAGAGAATGCATGGGCGCCGATGGGCTATGAGGTGACCTTCGAATCCTTCACGTTCAGCGATGCGTCTGCTCCAGCTGTAATACCGCCGGCGCATCAATCGGGTCCGATCACCGCCATCGAGGAGGAAGGGCGCTTGTCCATCCGTGGCCTTCATTTCGAGCATGGCTTCGATCTTGAAGCTGGCGTAATACAGTCAATGACCAAGCACGGCGTGAAGCTGCTATCGAAGCCTATGCAGTATAATCTCTGGAGAGCACCTGTAGACAACGATCCGCGCCATGAATGGATCCGTGAAGGCTTCGATAAGGTGCAGATGAAGGTATACAGCAGCGCATGGGAACAACCGGAGCCAGCTCGGGTGACGGTACGCGTATCCTTCTCGCTAGGCGCTTATATTCGTACACCATTCCTCCATGGGGAAGCGCTGTGGACGGTAGAGGGTACAGGTGAAGTAACCATGGCGGTGAAGGTGAAGGTTCGCGAAGAGCTTCCGTTCTTGCCTCGATTCGGACTAGAACTGACGATGCCGGCAGGCTCGGAAGAAGTCGAATACTTCGGCCATGGACCGCATGAGAGCTATATCGATAAGCGCCAGAGCGTTCGCAAAGGGAAATATCTACTTACGGTGGATGACATGTATGAGGCCTATGTCATGCCACAAGAGCATGGATCACGTTACGGCACCGAATGGGCAGCTGTATCGAACGAATTGGGCATGGGGCTACATTTTGCCTCCGCAGAGCCGTTCTCCTTCAATGCCTCCCATTACACGCCAGCGGATCTGACGGCGGCGCGTCATACGTATGATCTTGTACGGCGCGATGAGACGACGGTTCATCTGGATTATAAAGTAAGCGGTGTGGGATCAAGGTCTTGCGGACCGGAGCTGATGAAGCAATATCGACTTGATGAGAAGGAATTCGCATGCGAGTTCGTCATTCGTCCGATTTTCAAGGAAGATGAGTAATCATAGAACAGGAACAAGGCACGCCCTTCGGGCGTGCCTTCATACATTGTGTGTGCCTTGGTTTAACATCATTCAAATGTAATCATCTTCCCATTCACACGGACCTCTTTCATATTTTGCAATTCAACGGGAGAGGTTGGAAAGTATTTCACACTCATATTCCCTTTAGCCCCTTGAGCAACAGCATGATTGTATGAAACTTTCTTGCCATCCTTCATCGTCATTTCAACCACGACCTGATCGGGGTTTGTAATATTCCCTTTCACACGGATTCCCATCGGTTGAATTATAATATGATCTAACTTCACATGCCCAAGGTCAATATTCCGAGCGATTTTTTTTGAGGGATCCATCGCTTCAATTTGGAAAGTTGTTGCCCATTTCCCCTCCGTGTATTTTTTATTTTTGACAAAAAAGCTATGTAAAGAATAATTGGAAATCTGGGATGTATTTACATCGAAAATATACTCGATATATTGCCTTCCATACCCTGTGTTTCCTTGCTCATCTACGCCAAAATTCATCGAACCACTAGGATCAATACGTTCACCATCCGCGTCCAATAGATATAAAGATCCATGATCATCGATACTTTCTTTCCATTTCGTCTGTACATGAAGTCTCCCATTAACAACGCCAATATTAGATATCTGTGCAAAATCTATAGGAGGTAAGGCCATCGTTTTCTCGTCGACTTTCAAGATATCAACGATACCCATTTTCTCGAATTCAGAGTATAATTCACCCCCGCCACCAGGGATATTGTTCATATCAAGTTTCATCGTTTTAGGGGCTTCATGCACGATATCGGCAAGTTTAATGTCCGTAGCAATTTGACCGTAATACTCTTTACCGCTCAGAAATGAACTTATACGAATCGTCACTTTTTTCCCATTCAATTGATGTCCGCCATTCGCAATCATTCGTATCGTTGCCTTCTTTGTCTTCTCGTTATAATCGACAAGCTCATGGGAGAATATGTTGGCACCGTCAATCGAGTAATTGTACAAATCGACGGTTCGATCTACTCGATCACCCGTTAAGTCTTGCAGCGTTAAATAAACGAGGGTGGTCTCATCATCACTCATGGCCGCGACAACTTCCATTTGGATTCCCTTATCCTCAGAAACCAATTCTATAGGTTGAAGAAATCGAGCCAGTGCTGGGTCAATCATCCGGATAAGATCCTGGAATACAGGGATTTTGGACGCCATCACAGGTACCGAAATCATGACACAGATACATACAATGACGACAACAGCCCATGGTTTTTGAATATATCTTTTCTTATGTAAAGAGGCACATCGTATTCTATCTTCCAGATCATGACTGACGGTCAATTCGGCTAATCTAGCATCAATGATATTCTTAAGATTGTTATCACTACGCATCCTCGCACCAGCCCTTCAATTTCCCTTTTAACGATTCCCTTGCCCGCTTCAATCTTACCGAGACCGTGGATTCTGGTATTTGTAGCACCTCTGCGATCTCACGAATTTTCATATCTTGATAGTAATACAGAAGAAGCACTTCCTTATATTTCGAAGACAGCTTGATGATCTGGTATAGAAGTGTGTCATCTTCAAAGTCATGCATTTCTGCAGGTATATTCTCTAGAATGACGGATCCATCGATACGCCTCCACCATGAACTGCGCAGATAATTCTTACAGACATTGATTGCTATACGCATAATCCATGTCTTTTCGCTAGATTTCCCTTCAAATTGAGAGTAACTTGTATAGACCTTCACAAAAGTATCCTGAACGGCATCCTCTGCTAGGCGAAAATCCTTGAGATACAGGAAACACATACGAAGCAGGGAATTCCCATAATCCGAAATCAATCTTTGCAGGTCTGGCTCTTCATTTCGATCAGGTGCCGTCATAGAAATCATTCCCCCATCCTCCTCTCAGCCATTAGACACAAGAAACCTGCGTTTTCTTTCATTATTTTACAAAAAAAAGAAGACGAGTAGTCAATATAAGGAGAATAAAGACATGAGTTGTTGTAATGCGGTCTGGTAATCGAGGTCAAGAACTTCATCCGAATAAGGGAAATTGCCTAACCTATTGAAATAAACCTATCCTCACTTTTAAATAAAAGTTAAACACAGCATAACCTCTTTTTAACTCTCTATTGCTACCATGAGAAGGAACAGGATAGAGAGGGGAACATTAAATGAAACACAAACTACAGAAGTGGGCGATTCTAGGTATGATCTGCATGTTGGGAGCCAGCGCCCTGCCCATAACGAACTCAGCACATGCAACTGCCGCTATTCAACCGTATAAAGATGAATTGGCGACATGGAAGCAGTGGGTGAAACAACAGGCTGTTCCGATACGAATCCAACCTAACCATTCGAATTCCATATCGAAGGACTCATTTCAAGATTTGCAGTTCTTAAAGCCGCTATTGAAGGACAAAAGGATCGTCAGTCTCGGGGAAGCGTCCCATGGCGCATCGGAATACAACTCGGCCAAAGTGAGACTCGTGCAATTCCTGCACGAAGAGATGCAATATGACGTCATTGCATTCGAGTCCCTCTTGGGAGATACTAGCGCCGCATACGCCCATTTAGATGCAGACTCCCCGGAGGAGACGATGAACAAAGCCGTCTATGGCGTGTGGCAGGTAAAGGAGAATTTACCGCTGTTCGAGTATATCGCAAAGTGCAGCAAGACTGACCACCCGCTCATCTTAACCGGCTTCGATGTGCAAGCGACGACAGAGCCGTTCATTGCGTTCGGAAAAGAATGGTTCGGTAAGGTCGATCCCAGCCAAGGCCGCCGCTTCGAAGAAGCTGAGAAGCGTTTCCTCGAGGTACAAAGCTATGATGACATGAAGAAGTTCCGTGCAGCACGTGAAGAGCTGATTCAGGAATACCGGACACTTCAGACGTTCGTCACTTCGAATGAAGTGAAGCTAGCGTCGCTCGTACCGCAGCATACAGACATGGTACCAATCATGAAGAGGGTATTGCAGAATCGTATCGACGTACTCGATACCTATGTGGAGCATATGGTCCAGATGTGGATTGATCAGGATGCGAAGCATCTTCGAGAAGGAAGCTATTTTAGAGACAAAATGATGGCTGACAACGTAGCCTGGTTAGCTGAGGACATGTATCCTGATAAGAAAATCATGCTATGGGGACACAACTATCATATCCGGCGCCATAACTCGACCATGATTACCGAGCATAATGGGATGGGGTTCGCCAACGATCCGTATCCGACGATGGGCGAGATGCTGCCAGTCAAGCTGCAGCGTCAACATTATGCGATCGGGTTGTATGCCTATGAAGGCAGTTCCCTGAAGAATAACAACAAGTCAGAAGCCGTTCTGCCTCATGCAACAGGCAGCCTTGAGGACATTCTACATGCCAGCGGAAATCCTGCTTCATTCATCGATCTAGAGAATGCTCCGTTGAAGAAAGAAACGTCGTGGATGTACACCCCTCGCGTTGCGAAGGCATGGGGCGTGCTGGACGAAGTGATGGTCGTCCGCGATCAATACGACGGTCTTGTATTCATCCAACAGATTCATCCTTCGAAGCGTATAAAATAATCCAATCGTCTCCTCTGACACGAGGACGAGAAGAGAAGAAAAGAGTTCACCTTCGGGCGTGCCTTTATTTTCAGATGCCACATGTTTTGTAGTATGATGAGCACAAGGCAGTTACTTGATTGTTCATAGGCTGAGAAGAAAGTGGGTGTCGCTATGTGGTTTTATATGATCGCGATGGTTGTGATCTTGATCGATCAGGTCTCGAAAATTTGGATCCGGATGAACCTGGATATCGGAGATAGCTTGTTCTTCGGACGACGAGAGATCACGCATTATGAGAATAGCGGGATGGCATTCAGTTTATTCCAAGGTTACGCGTGGTTATTCGGGGTGATCGCCATCTTGTTCGTTATCGGTGTGTTCTATTATCGCAGCATGGGTGCCTGGAAAGGCCGATTGGCGGATATGATCGCTGGTTTCTTGGTCGGCGGTGCGGTTGGCAACGGGATTGATCGTCTGGTGTTCGGGCAGGTCACGGATTTTATCATGTCTCGATCGGGGAGAGGCATTCTCAATCTAGCGGATTATGCGATCAACATCGGTATGATCCTGCTCGTCTTATATATGGCCGTGAGATTCGTGAAGAAGCGGGTCTGTCACGCGCATTGAGGAATTATTCTCTTATCTTTATAGATTCCTTAGAAGTTCCTGTTACGATGTCTCTGCATGGTAAGAGAACGACGTAATAACGGATTTCGAAGGAGGAGAACATTCAACATGCAAGCAACGAAACGATTAACAGGTATCATGGCCCTGGGCCTAGCATTTTCACTATTACTATCGCCAGTGAGCGCCTCGGCGACCGCGCAGAAGAATACAGGGGCGAAGGAGAATATCCAAGAGATTAAATCTTTGACGTCATCGGACTATAAAGATTTAGCGTTTCTGAAGCCGATCTTGAAAGATAAGACGGTCGTTAGCCTTGGCGAGAATTTCCATCGTGTCGCAGAATACAGCAGCATGAAGACAAGGTTGATCAAATATTTACACGAAGAGCTGGATTTTGACGTGATTGCATTTGAGTCGGGCCTTGGGGATTCTTTCATGACGTATGAGAATGCAGGAACATGGACATCGCAACAAATGATGGAGCGTTCGATTTTTCCCATCTGGCATTCCAAGGAGACGCTGAATTTATTCGATTACATCAAGAAGAAGCAAGGGACGAACGATCCCTTATATCTAGCAGGTTATGACATGCAGTTCACATCAGGGTACTTAACGCAATTTATTGCCGGTTGGATTGCCAAGGTAGACAAGGATCAGGGCGAGAATTATTTCAACTTCGAAATGCAAGCGATGACGGATTTCTATAAGGTGCTCAACCAATATGGCATGGACGATAGTCATCCGGAGGCGAAGGCAGAAATCAAGAAGGTGAAGGATGCGTACGAACCGAAATACAAGGCGTTGATCCAGTTCATCCAAGAGAACAAAGAACAACTTGCGGCGGCTTACCCTGCGAACCCGCATATGGTGGATATCGCTGTCAAGACGTTGGAGGATCGGGTCAAATTCATCGAGATGGGGATGTACGATACGAAGGAAAGCTATGAATTCCGCGATCGGATCATGGCTGACAACGTGGAGTGGTTAATGAAGGTGATGTATCCCGGCAAAAAAGTAATTTTATGGGCGCATAACGATCATCTGGCGAAGAATACGTCCAAAATCGAAACGAAAGAACAAGGGAAATGGATCAACAGCTTTACGAGTATGGGAGAATTGCTGCACAAGAAGCTGAAGGATAAGGTCTATGTGATGGGTCTGTACATGAACAGCGGTAAGGCGAGCACGATCACGACACAGAAGATCTTCGATATTCAGCCGATGCCGAAGGGGAGTCTGGAACAGCTGATGATGCAGAGCGGCTATAAGATTGCGTTTGCGGATCTATCCAAGCACAAGTCTCCGAACAAAAATAATGCTTGGATGTTCAAGCCGATCTATGCAGCCGAGGATGGCATGACGTCCGAGATCATTATGCCGATGTCGATGCGATTCATTCCGAAAGAGCAATATGACGGGATCATCGTCTTCGATAAAGTCAAAGAACCGACAACGAAGTTCTAACTCGGTTATACCTGAAAATTTAATTGTTCCCCCTGTCGTGAACACCGTGTGTGCCGCTGCAGGGGGATTTTTGGCGCACAAGAAGGTACAATGTGGGGATAGGGCTGCTAGATTGATAGACGAGAAAGGAAATCCAAGAGATGAGAGAAAAGATATTAATAGCCGATGATGAGCGAGAAATCGTCGAATTTATGCGCGATGCGCTGCAGGATGATGGGTATGAGGTATCGGTGGCCTATGACGGCAAGGAAGTGTTCGATCGACTGGGAGAGACGCCCGACTTGATCATCCTGGATATTATGATGCCGCATCTCGATGGGCTCGAAGTATGCCAAGCGATACGTGACCGGGTCTCGTGTCCGATTCTGTTCTTAAGCGCGCGCTCCAATGAAGCGGATCGGATCCAAGGACTCGCCGTCGGTGGCGATGACTATATCGTGAAGCCTTTTAGCATGCAAGAATTGAAGGCGAGAATAAGAGCGCATCTTCGTCGGGAGCAGCGGAGCCATCTTGATCATCAGCCGAAGCTGCTGCACCAGGGCGATCTCACGATGGATCTGGACAGCCAGCAGGTATTCTACCAGAACCTCCCGATTCCGCTGACCAGCCGAGAGTTCGAATTGTTCCAGCTTCTCTTCATGCATCCGAATCAAGTATTCTCGCGGGAACAAATCTATGAGAAGATCTGGGGATTCGATGCGGAGGGAGACGCAGCCACAATCACCGAACATATCAAAAATATCCGGGCGAAGCTGGCGTGCGCAGCACCGGAGAAGACCTTTGTTACGACGGTATGGGGGGTAGGATACAAATTCGAAAGGAAGTAAAGGCAAGTCGAAAACCGCTGCGCAGGCAGTTTATGGGCGCATTTACACTCGTCCTTTTCTATAGCTTCATCGGCTCGATGCTGGTTTGGGGCAGTACGCTCTATGTTCTGATTCGTCAGACGGACAAGAGCATTCTTCCAGCCAATTATTATGAGCAGCAAATTCCCCAGATTCTAGGTTATGTGGATCAGCAAAAAGACGACTTATTATCTCCATCGATGCAGAATGCGCTGGAACGTGTAATTCCGACGAAAGGCATGCAGTATCAAATCGTGAATCTGAAGGGGCAAATCGTCTACGGCTGGAAGGGGGAGACCTTCGTCAACAGCCCGGAGGATGTGCTAAGCAAGCTGAACCGTAGCGAGAAGAAGGGCGGGAAATATATTAACTACCACCCGATCCTTGATTCACAGAAAAAATTAAAGGGGATGCTGGTGCTGCGATACAGTTTAAGTGTATCCTCCAACAACCCTGGAAACGGGCTGCTCGTTACGCTTATTCTGAGCAGTTTGATCGCACCGTTCTTCTTCATCGTCTTGTTCTCTTTTATTTTCGCGAGAAAATTGGGCAAACGGCTCGAGCCGTCGATCGCACGGATCATCGGGGGAGCTAGACGAATCCAACAGAATGACCTGAATTTCTCCGTCGCAGGAGCGGGTGGGTCGAAGGAGCTGATCGAGCTCTCCGATGCCTTCGAAGAGATGCGGATCGCGCTGGAGCAATCCTTGAAGCGGGAGTGGAAGCTGGAGCAGGAGAGACGCGACATGATCTCTGCGATTGCCCATGATTTGCGGACGCCGCTGACGATCATTCAAGGTCATGTAGATAATTTGGTTGAGAGCGGTTCACGCCGTCCCGAACGGTTGGAGAAGTACTTGTTAACCATTCAGAACAGCACGCAGCGTGCGGACAAAATGCTGACGGAATTGCTGTTCCTGAATAAAATCGACACGCCTGATTTTGTCCTCCAGTATATGAGAGCGGACTTACTCGCCTTCTGTGAGCGGAAAAAAGATGAATACGCATTGTTATGCCGTGAGAAGGGGATTGCTTTTGACTTCTCTTATGTGAATAGGCGATGCGACCAAGAACAGCAGTTTCTTCTGGATACATCACGGTTGGAGCAAGTATTCGATAACGTGATTACCAATAGCTTGCGATTTACGCCAGCGGAGGGAAGGATCGAGTGGACGGTCATCGTAGACGAGACGCAGATTACCTTTGACATGAAGGATACGGGGAAGGGGTTCAGCGCTCTTGATTTGCGGCGGATGTTCGATAAATTCTACTCGGGCGATCCATCTAGATCTCTAGACAAAGGCCATTCCGGGCTTGGATTGTATACAGCACAGCTGCTTATTGCGAAGCACGGAGGGCGTATTGAAGCGGGAAACCGTGTTGAAGGCGGTGCACGGGTGATCATTACGGTGCCATGTAAAAAAGCCTGAAGAAACTCATCGTATGAGTCTTCAGGCTTTTTGCTGCAATAATTCGATGAATTTATGGAACGCGCTTGTCTTGAAATGATCCCGTCGATAGATGAACTGTACGGTCACATGGCGGTAATGATCGGGAAGGGGATGGACCTGCACCGAGCCTTCCATTTCCTTGCGACGAATGACAGATCGAGGGACGATGGTTGTGCCGAGGCCTGCAGCTACGCCGCCGAGAATCGCCTCCAAGGTTCCGAATTCCATGATCTCGGGCACAGGGAGCCCTTCCTCGCGCAGCCAACTCTCCATCGTACCGCGATGATAACAACCCACGCTGAAGAATAGCATGGGCTCCATCAGCACATCGCTAAGCTTGTTAGCACCTGGCTCGGAGATGAGGACAAGCTCCTCGGGGAAAACCGGGATTTGTTCCAGCTCGGCATGGGGCAAGGGTCCGTTCACGAAGGCTCCATCCAGCTCATAGCGAAGGACCTTCTCGATCAGATCATTCGTATTCGAGCTAAGCAGCGATAGCTTCACATCCGGGTATTGCCTGCGGTAGTTCAGCATCAGGGAAGGCAAATGGACGGCAGCTGCCGTCGTAATGGAACCCAGCTTCAGCGAGCCGCTCGGAATATCGTTATCTAACATTTGTTTATGTGCCACATCGAGCAGCGATAGAATTTTGTCAGCGTGGCCCAGCAAAGTCTGGCCAGCTGTTGTTAAGATCATCCCGCGCTTGCTCCGATGGAATAAGGACGTATTCAATTCCTGTTCCAGCTGTTGAATGCGGGCGGTAACGTTCGACTGCACATAGCCGAGCGAACTGGCGGCTTTTGTAATCGTTCCTTCGCGTGCTACAGCTTGAAATATTCGCAGATCTCCGCTCTCCATCTGTCTGATCTCTCCTCATCCATCAGAAAAAGTGATTTTTAACATCTTTTATTTTCATTTTACATGATGGTTATTCGCTTGTAAAATCAAGAAAAATGATGGAACAGAAATGAGGAGCGTTAATGAATAAAGGATTGATTGGTATATGTATTCTACTAACTACGGTGGTCGGCGGATTGAATTATACGATGGCGAAGCTGGGACTGGATGTAGCTTCTCCGTTCCTGCTGCTCGCGATCCGGTTCATTGGTTCGGGTCTGCTCCTACTGCCCTTTGTCATTCGCCGGCAACATCCGCGGGCCGCGAAGCAATGGCTGCAAGTGGCTGGGGTAAGTCTCTTTCAGACGATCTTGGTCATGACGTTTATTTACCTCAGTCTGCACACGATTTCCGCGAGCACATCGGCGATTCTGTCGTCGACGAATCCGATTTGGACGATTCTGTTCGCGTTTCTCTTCTTCGGAGCACGTTATCGGGTGGTACAATGGGCGGGCGTTGTCATCGGGTTTATGGGCGTCATCGTTACACAGAACTTTAACATGCAGATGAATGAAGGGACGATTTATGCGCTGCTCGCCGGGATGTTCTGGGGCTTCGGCACATTAGTAGCGTCTCGATGGAGCCAAGCGATGGACACCTGGGTATTAACGGCGTATCAAATGCTGTTCGCAGGGGTTGTACTCTTATTGGCTAGTCTGACCCTTGAGCAGCCTTATCTGCACCTTGCGAGCAACGGTAACTCATGGGGGCTAACCCTGACCGTGCTGATCTGGATGATCTGCTTCAGCTCGATCTTTCAGTTCTTGCCCTGGTTCTACGTGCTCAAGCATTACAGCCCTTCGAAGGCAAGCACGTTTATGTTCCTTGTCCCGCTCTTCGGTATACTGTCGGGAGCACTCATTCTAGGCGAGACTATTCATTGGTATGTCATTGCGGGAGGGCTCTGCACAGGGATCGGCATTACCTTGGTGAATCGCCCAGCCAAGCCGGTTCGGGATGCGTTGAAGTTAGGGAGTTCAGGCCAAGCTAAGGGGAAAATAAATGGGGTATATTGTTCCGTGCGTGAATGATGTTTATGTCCGAATCTTTGGGAAATTCTTTACACGTGAATCTAAACCATGTATATTTAATAAATCTAAAGACTTAAATTGCACATAGGGATGTTCGGAGGAGCCTGTCACCAACAGGCTCTTTTTGTGTGCATAAAATGGTAAATTATGTAAACCATAATAATGGATAGGGGGAAAAGAAAGACATGGAGCAACAAGCGATTTGGGCTATCGGTATTTTCCTAGTTATTTATGCACTTATTATTTCGGAGAAAATTCATCGTACGATCTTGGCGATGATTGGGGCCATCCTCATGATCACGCTCGGGATTGTGGACCAGGATACGGCGATCCACCATATTGATTTCAACACACTGGGGTTATTGGTGGGTATGATGATTATCGTCGGCATTACGTCGAAGACGGGGCTGTTCAAGTATATTGCACTCAAGGCGGCCAAAGTCTCCAAAGGGAAACCGAAACGAATTATGATCGCGCTCGCCGTGATTACGGCGGTGAGTTCCGCTTTCCTTGATAACGTCACAACCGTATTGCTCATGGTTCCTGTGACGCTTAGCATTACAAGACAGCTTCGGATCAATCCGCTTCCGTTCCTCATCACGCAGATTATTGCGTCGAACGTAGGGGGGACGGCTACGCTCATCGGGGATCCACCGAATATCATGATCGGGAGTGCGGTGAAGGAGTTAACATTCGTCTCGTTTATCAGCAATTTAGCGCCGATTGCCATCATCATTTTGGTTGCTTATCTGCCCATCTTCTTATGGATGTTCGGGAAGAAGATTCAATCAACACCAGAACTTCAGCAGCGCATTATGGAGATGGATGAAAGGACTATGATTACGGACCGGAAGCTGCTCTATAAATGTCTGACGGTTCTTGGGTTGACGATTATCGGGTTCTTCCTGCATCAGCTGGTTCATCTGGAATCCGCGACGGTTGCCTTGGCCGGGGCGTTCTTGCTCCTCTTGATCACGGGCGAGCATATGCTCGAAGAAGCCTTGCAGCATGTGGAATGGACGACACTGTTCTTCTTCATCGGATTGTTCGTGCTTGTATCCGGCCTTGTCGAGACAGGGGTGATTGCGAAGTTAGCGGAGCAAGCTATTGAACTGACCGGAGGAGACCCGTTGATGACATCGATGCTCATCTTATGGTTAAGCGCCATCGCATCGGCCTTCCTCGATAATATCCCATTCGTCGCTACGATGATTCCGATGATTCAAGATATGGGGACAATGGGGATTACGAATCTGGAGCCGTTGTGGTGGAGTCTAGCGCTCGGAGCTTGCCTCGGCGGGAATGGTACATTGGTCGGTGCTAGCGCCAATCTAATCGTGGCAGGGCTTGCAGGCAAAGAAGGTTATCCGATTTCATTCATGAAATATTTGAAGATCGGCTTCCCGCTGATGATTCTATCGATTGTACTATCGAGTATTTACTTATACGTCAGATACTTAATGTAGCGAAAGAAAGGACGGATTCGATATGTTAACCTACACGTACGATTCGAGCATCATTGAGATTCGCGAGAGTGCCAATGAACAGGATATGGAATTCCGCATTCGGGCCTTAGGCGGCGATGTGATTGATGCGGCGATCAAACGGGTTCAGGGGCGATTCGAGCAGAATGAGATATTAAGTGATGTGTATTCTTATGTGTACAAAAATCACGAGTATCAATTCATTGTGCGGCAGGACTTCTACGAGGAGTTTATACTGGCGCTGATGAGATATCGATTATTGCAGCGCGTACAATGGGACGAATAAGCAGACGACCGCTCCTTGGATCAAGGGAGCGGTCGTTTGCTGTATATAGCTTAATCGATTCGTCGCAGGAAGACGCGAACTAAGCCTTGCAGGAGGATTAGATGCAGCACCAGCCCGATGACGAAGATGATCGTGGATCGAACGGGTTCGCCTGCGAGGTCTGTGAGCAGCGCTTTGGCTGGCCAGAATGTCGGTAGCCACACGGCAGCGTACTGCCACGGGAGTGGAACGAATGAGACCACGACAGGTCCGGCGAATAACAGCCCGCACAGCTTGGAGAGTGCCAGCCCTTCCACTTTATTCGCAGCAAAGGCGGCAAGGAACAACGTAAGGCATGGCGCCTCAAGGGTAAGCAGAATCAGCGCGTATAGACTGCCTAGTCCCTTGTCTGCGAGCCCAGAGAATAGATAGAAGGAGGCCGTTAATACAAATGCCAACAGGCTGGGCAGAAATAAACGATAGATGAAGTAGCCTTGGCGGGCAAGCGGCGTCACGGCATAGTAACTGATCATGTTCTCATCGCGTTCATCGAGCATGAGCAGCCCCGCCATCGTACCGGGCAAGAGCGGGATGGCGACGACCAGGAATGTCGCAATGAACTCGGTGTAGTCTGCTAAGCGAAAGTCATAGTGCAGCTCGATCCACTCCGATAACGGGAGATAGCCAAATCGAGCGAATAAGATGACGGCAAGAGGGCCGAATAGACTGGCCATCAGCATCGGGTCCTTGAACGTCTGCCGGGTATCCTGAACGAGCAGCGGATAATAGTTCCTCATCGTCCATCCCTCCTTTCGCCTATTCTTTGCAAAATCCGGCGTTCGAAGGATCGCTGTGCCCAGAGAAAGGCGATCCCATTCCATACGATCAGAATGGCTAGGGCATAGACGATCTCCCGCCATGATAGTGGCCTGAGCGCCGATTGAAGCAGAAGAAGCGATCCGTGCGTCGGGAAGATCAAGTACAAGCTCTCGCGGCCGATGCCGAAGAAATAGAGCAGCGGCAATGCAAATGGCAGGGCATAGACTTGTGAGAGCAGGATAAACCCATTAATGGATCGAGCGTGCGAGACGACGCCGATGGATAAGAAGGTGAAGAAGCTGGATGAGAGCAGAATGCTGAGCGTGAATAGGATTGGCGACGTGGGTACACCGATCGAGAAGCCGTGAATCACCCATGCGGCGCTGGCCGATAAGACCGAGATGGACAGGGCTTTGGCAATCAAATATTCTTGCAGCCGAAGTGGGGTGGCGAAGAGATGGTGGTGTATGCCTTGATCCTTTTCCAGTAAAATGATGCCTCCAGCTAGAATCAAACCGACTGCGCTTGGATCCGAGAAGGTGAGCAGAATCACGATGGATGCTTGGTTATCTGCAGGAACGAAATGCAGCAGTAGCAGGTAGAGAAGACAGACGAGAATGTATACCCCATAGAAACCGTGCCGCCATTGGAACCGAATATCATGTGCAAGTGCGCTGCCCCATCTCATACCAATGTTCTCCCTGTCACGTCAATGAAGATCTGATCGAGTGTTGCTTCCAGGGAATGCAGCGTCTCAATGGGATGCTGTCGAATCAACTGTAGGAATCGTTCATTGTCCCCTAGGTCATGGGTCGGGAATTCCTCGATATGTTTCTCATCTGAATTCGTGTATTCGAGCCGAACTCGTTGCTGCCCATGATGAAGCTTCAGGGCTCGCGGCGAATCAATGAGCGGAATTTGTCCATCCACGATAAAAGCCACTCGATCACATAGTTCTTCGGCCGCATGCATGTTATGCGTCGTGATCAGCACCGTAGTCCCAGCAGCCTTCTGCTCTAAGATCAGATCTTTCATAATCTTGGCATTGAGCGGATCGAGCCCCGAAGTGGGTTCATCGAGGAATAGGATGTCGGGATGATGGAGAATGGACCGGCAGAAGTTCAGCCGCATTTTCATGCCTTTCGAGAATTGGGACACTTTCATATGGGCGGCCTGATCGAGCCCAACTTTATCGAGTAAATCCATCGGATCGTCTTTGGATGCTCGGTACAACGATTGGAACAGCTTCAAATTCTCAAGTGCTGTAAATTTACTGTAGAAATTCGGGAATTCGAAAGCGACGCCGATCCGCTCATAATAATCAGAACCTAGATGACGTATTTCTTGGCCTTGGATTCGCACGCTCCCTGTGTAGTTGCGCAGCGCGCCGATTAATATTTTCTGGGTTGTGCTCTTGCCCGCCCCGGAAGGCCCGAGAAATCCGAAAACTTCACCACGGGCAATCGAAAAATCGATGCCTTGCAGGGTCTTTTTGTTCATCCCCGGATAGCTGTATTCCAATTGTTCGACGTCAATCATCTTGTGATCCGTCCTTTCTTGTACTTCTCGCAACCATGCCTTCTGCCAATACGTCCACGAGAAGTTCGATGGTTGGGTGATAGCTGTGCTCGCCGATTTCCTTCTTATGCAGAGACAAAAGGACAATCGCCCGGAACATGCTGACGATGAGTTCAGGCTCGACATCCGTTAGAATACCGCTATCCTGCCAATTCTTAACGACGGGCATCATTGCATCTTGATCATCACGATAGTTCTGCTCGAGCAGTTCATGCGGCAGCTTGCGGAGGAGGTATTCGAATTCTCCTTCGAGATACATTTGGCGAATAAGCGGGTTCTCGCTCATGAGGCGAAATCCGTCTAACATAAAGTCGCGAATACTCTCTTGGGTTACCACAGCATTCGAAGCGATCGATTGAAGCAGCTCTTCTCGAATCGAGGCTTCTTCCATCAGCAGAATCTCATAGCAGAGTTCTTCTTTGGATTTATAGAACAGATAAAAAGATCCCTGAGCAATCCCGGATGCCTTCGTTAAATCTTCAACACTTGTTTTTTTGAGACCCAAGGTTTGAAAGCTGGTTTGCCCTGCCTTGAGCAGCTTCTGTTGGATGAGTTCTTTCTCTTGATCATTGAATTTTTTAGGCATAGATGGAATTTCACCTCAAATTATGATTATGTGAATAATTTTATTTTATATTCATAAAGAGATCATAGGACGATTGGATGAAATTGTCAAGCGTGCTAAAAGACCGAAGAACTTCACGATTACGTGGGGTTCTTCGGTCTCTGTTGTTATTTCGTTCCGATTTGTACCTGTCGTCCTTCCGGTTGATGGGCAGGCTGATTGTGTACAATCGAGCCATCCTCCAAATGCAGCCACGTATCGAACGCACGCGCTCCAGCAGTCAATTGAATCACCCTCGCACCGGTCAAGAATGGTTGATCCAGATCGGCGTAGCGTGAAGTACGACCATAACAGAGCCGGATGCCGTGCAGCGTTCCCCAGAAATCATTGGCGTGGTCATGACCAACGAATGTGCCCATGATATCACCCATCTCGATCATCGCGGCGAAGAAGCCCGTATTGATCCATGGCGCACAGATGTCTTTTTCCAGCTTCTGGCCGTAACATACCGAGAAGTCCCACACGTCATTGTACTCCGGAAGCGGGATGTGGAAGAATCCGAGTGACGGCAGTGGTTCTCCGCCATGCTGGGCGGTTAAACGATACGATTCGTTCGTGTACCAGTCTATCTGGCTGCGGCGGATCCAATCGTAGAAGCCAAGGCGCGAATACTCGAGCGGCGAGTAACTGCCGGAATCGAGAAAATACAGCGCCGCTGCAGGCTGCTGCGAATCATCGTTAATCGTTAGAACATAATTGCCTACGCCGTGCACATTCGGCGGATCTGGCTTGGCGTAACAATATTTATGTGTCAATTGCAGCGCGTGGAGCTGCTCGCGCGTCACATTCGCGGCTTCGGAATCATGGTTGCCGAACACGGCTGCCCACGGAATCTCCATCTCCTCGGGGATGGCTGCAGCATTGCGAAAAGCTTGAGCGACATCCGCACATCCTCCGCTTGCAATGACATCGCCGGTATAGACGACCAGATCAGGCTCCTCATCTTCTATTACCCGTCGCATCATGGCTTCCATCTTAAGCTCATCGTCTCCGCCATTGCAGAACTCGGTATCTGTGAACTGTACAATTTTGAAAGTCCCGTCCTCGCGGAACTTGAGTTGTTTGCGCATTACACTCGCTCCTCCACATTGGAATCCTGCTGAATATAGGAGGACAAAGTCTCGAGGAGCTTCCGATAGGCCTCATCGAAGACGAACAAATCGGTATTCACTTCCGTGAAGCTGGTCATGCAGGTGTTCAAGATTTCATCGGCCGCCTCGCGGTTATATGCCGCAAGCTGCTGGAGCAACTCATAATCTTCAACACCCGATCGCATCGCTTCCAGTCGCATACTGAGCAGCGGTCCGTCTGCACCCGGATAGACAATATGGGTATCCCCTGCAGGGACGCGGCGCGAATGGACACTCGGCGCAAGGAATGGACAAGTCAATTCATACGGGTCTTGGTCACCCAAATATTGATTGAAGCCCCAATGGAGATAACCCGTTAGGCCATACTTGTAATTCCCCCAGTGCAGATAGCGCGTCTTCAAGAGATGCAGGTCCATGAAGCGGTTCAAATAGTTGCCGCCTGGATTCCAGCAGGTGTAGAACCAGGCGGTATCGCCTAACTTCTGAACGCGTTCGAAGTGTTCACGGTGTTTATCAAAGCCCTCATTCGTCGGCACCCAAATATCCATGGAGCCTTCGATCGCCGGATAGATCATCGCTTCAATCAGCGGAACCCCTGGCATGAACTTGCGTACGATGCCGGACAATATCCGGAAATCCGCAGCGGATTCTTCGATCGGTTCATCCGCGATATGCTGAATGGTCATACCTAACCAGCCATGTTCGCTTAGGAATTGATGCCATGCCGTCAAGAATTGCGCGAGGAAGGCGAACCCTTCGGATCCGGTCGCGTCGATCTTGTTATCATAGGACAAGACGAAATTCGGCGCATTCCAATCTGTCCGTCCGGCGACATGTCCGCCCTCGATGCCAGTAAACCCAAACTCGAGGAACAGGCGGATCAACCGCTTAGCACGCGAGAAGTCAAAGGTATACTGTCCATCCACAGCTTGAATTTGAATGAATTCGAGGCCCACGAGGAAGTGGGTTTGCTTGGCTCTGCGCATCGCTACGCCGTATTTGCGGACCATCGCCCAGAAGGGCTCCGACCACAATTCGAGCTGATGCTTCTTCGCGATATTATGGATCGACATCCAATTCGTCGTCGAGAGTGTAGCTTGCTCGGGAACGCTCGCATGAACAACCTGAAGCGTCACGGGAATCGCGAGCAGTTCATCGCCAATCCACAATTCGAGAACACCCGAATAGTCCGCTGCGGTTAGCGATAGAGGAATGTCCCAACTGACATACAGCGCTTCCGTAGCCGACCGTGACGAGAATGCAGGACCGACAGGCTGCAGCGCATCATAGACGCGGAACGGAGCGAGGCGAGTCGCGTAATCCACAGGGGTGCCCACCGGCACCGTCGAGACGTCCGGTCCTGTATTCTCGTTCACGAGGACATCGATCATTTGGTAGAGTTCCACATCGAGTCCAGCCTGAGACGACGGTCTATAGCTCCAACGAATCTCTGTTTCCGCAGGTACGTGATTGATGAGAATCTGACAGCTGGCACGGCTCCCGCGCGCAGCTATCAGAGAAATGCTGCGGGTTCCATCGCTGGATACTGCACTATCCGAGAATAACCATTCATTCGTGCTAACGACTTGATAGATTAACATGGCAATTGGCCTCCTTTTAGGTTTGATGAATAGAGATTCGTAGCGCTTCGCTTCTACTGTAAGTGTTGTCGTATTTCCTTAATATGGATAAACACCATTTCGCCTATAGCATAATGAGTCGCGTAACCGCTGTCAATATAACAATCGATGGCCGTTACAACATGTCACCATTGTTGCAAAAGGAAGTCACCATTCTAGTGGTGAGCAGGTCTGCCGGAGGATTACAATGACGGAGTATACGATTGAGATGAGCGAAAGGGTGAAGTCATGAAAGCTGCAGAGACGGCTCCGTTACTGAACAAGTCAGCACACCAAGCGGTGGCTAAGAAGCAAGGCCATTTCATCAGAAGCCTGAAGAAATACAAATGGCTGCTGCTAATGACGCTCCCAGGGGTTGTGTATTTATTCATCAATAACTATATTCCGATGTATGGCGTCATTCTCGCATTTAAGAACTTGAACTATGCGAAGGGCATCTGGGGAAGCGATTGGGTGGGACTCGATAACTTCAAATTCCTATTCAACTCGGACACGGCCTATGTCATTACGAGGAATACATTCCTGTATAACTTTGCCTTTATCATCTTAAATCTAGTTCTTGCATTATTTGTGGCATTGACGATTAACGAGATTAAAGATAAAGTCATCTCTCGCTTCTATCAAAGTACGTTTTTGCTGCCGCATATTATCTCGATGGTTGTGGTTGCCTACTTGGTGTACAGCTTCTTAAACGCAGAGAGCGGCCTCGTGAACAGACTTCTGGTCAAATGGTTCCACGTCGATCCGATCTCTTGGTACAGCGAGGCAGGCTACTGGCCGTATATCCTCATTATCGTGAATGCGTGGAAGAACGTCGGTTACCTATCGATTATCTATTTCGCATCGATCATCGGGATTGACAAAGAATTCTACGAAGCGGCTACGATAGACGGGGCGAGCAAATGGAAGCAGATGACTCGCATTACGCTGCCGCTCATTGCGCCGATCATCACGACGATGACATTGCTCTCGGTCAGCGGCATTCTCCGCTCCGATTTCGGACTTTTCTATCAAGTGCCAATGAATACGGGTGCGCTCATTCCAACGACGAATACGATCGATACGTTCGTGTATCGGGCGATGATTAGTTCTGGCGATATAGGGATGTCAGCGGCGGCAGGATTCTATCAATCGGCTGCGTGCTTTGTCTTGATCTTGGTTGCGAATGCAGCCGTAAGGCGTGTGAATAAACAGGATGCACTATTCTAGGAGAAGGGACGGATCTATCTTGCAGCAGAAAAAAATATTTAGCACCTCGATGATTCATCTGTTCTTCTGGCTCTTTACGATCGTATCGTTGATTCCTTTTGCCTTGATCTTTATGGTCTCCATTACTGATGAAGATTCGATTGCCATGAATGGTTATTCCTTATTTCCGAGTAAAATCAGCTTTGCCGCCTATACGTTCTTATTCAACGATTTCTCTGAGATCGCGAAGGCGTATGGGGTCACGATGATCACGACGGTGATTGGAACGGCCGTAAGCTTGCTGATTACAGCGCTATTCGCTTACCCGCTGTCCAGATCGGGCTTGCCCTTTAGACGTACATTGTCCTTTTACATTTTCTTCACGATGTTATTTAGCGGCGGTATGGTACCTTGGTACATGACTTACGTGAATATGTTCGATATGAAAAATACATTGCTCTCGATGATTATTCCGAATCTGTTGTTAAGCGCATTTAATGTGCTGCTCATGCGAAGCTTCTTCGCGAATTCGATCCCGGAATCGGTAGTAGAGTCGGCGACGATTGATGGGGCCAGTGAGATCATGATTTTCTTCAAAATTGTCGTGCCGCTATCGCTTCCGATCATGGCGACGATTGGTCTATTCAATACACTATCGTATTGGAATGATTGGTATAATTGCATGCTCTTCATCGATAAGCCGGAGCTCTACAACATCCAATATCTTATGACGAAGACACTCACCAATATTCAATATCTGATTATGAAATCAAGCAGTTCGGCACAGGCCGGAGATTTGCTCGCCAAGATGCCGCGAGAGACGGTTCGAATGGCACTTGCCATCGTTGGGATCGCGCCCTTACTATTTGCATACCCGTTCTTCCAGAAATATTACATCAGCGGCATTACGAGTGGTGCTGTCAAAGGTTAAGACAGTTCACAACGAGTTCGCTGAAAGGAGGGGATGGTGCGCAGCAAGATAGCGCGCTATGAACAATTTTGCAGCAATAGGAAATGCGAATCGATTTCGAGACTTGCTATAGAAATGATCTGATGAGAGGGGATTCATAAGCTATGAAGAAATCTTTTAAAATCGCGATGTTAACGATGTTAGTTAGTATGATTGCACTCGCAGGCTGTGGTGCGAAGGGGACGGATGAGCAAGCAGCAGCAGGAGGCAAGGCGGAAGACGGGAAGTTAAAACCATATAAAATTACGCTCGTCTACCCAGGTACAGCGCAGAAGGATCTAGCGGTTGTACAAGAGGAAATGAGCAAATATTTGACTGAGAAAATCAATGCAACGATTGAACTGAAGCCGATTGAGTGGGGTTCATGGGATGATAAGACGAATTTGATGAAAATCTCCAATGAACCGTTCGACCTGATGTTCACGGCGAGCTGGTACTACTATCCTCGGGATGCGGCGAAAGGCCAATATCTTGAGCTGGATGACTTGATGAATCAATACGGTAAAGATATTCCAGACGTGCTTGGCCCGGATTTCATCAAAGGTTCGCGCATCGGCGGTAAATTGTACGCATTGCCGACCAAGAAAGAATTCGGACAAGGCTTCGGACTCTTACTCAGCAAGAAGCTGGTCGATAAATATAAATTCGATGTTAACGGGGTTAAATCGATAGAAGATGTAGAGAAAATGCTCGGCACAATCAAAGCGAATGAGCCAGGCGTAACACCGATCATTAGCCGTAAATTCACGAATGTCTGGGAAGCGGCTAACTACGACAATATTATTGCACACATCGCTGTGGCGCGCGGCAGCAAAGAGATCAAAGCGATCGATAAGCTGGAAGATCCGAAATATATCGATTTCTATAAACGGATGAATGTCTGGTATAAGAATGGATGGTTCGACAAAGATATTCTGACGTCCGACACGGACCAAGCGATGAATATGATTAAAGCCGGCAAAGGGTTCGCCGTTGCATCATCCCTCAAGCCTGGCAAAGATAAAGAGATGAGCCTCACGTCGGGGACTGAAGTTGTCCAAATGGAGACAGCCGCTCCGTTCACAACAACAGGGGATGCACAAGGCGCGATGCTCGGCATTTCCCGTACTTCAGAAGATCCAGCGAGAGCGATGATGTTCTTGAACTTGCTCTATACGGATAAGAAGCTCCTGAATATGCTCGATTGGGGCGTTGAAGGCAAGCACTACGTGAAGAAGTCGGAGAATGTAATTGACTTCCCAGAGGGCGTTAATGCCGATACACAAGCCTATCCAAGCCCAGGCGGCTGGATGTTCGGGAACCAATTCAACGCTTACCTATGGGCAAATGAAGATCCGCAGAAATGGGAGCAATTCCAGAAGCTCAATGACAGCTCGGAGCGGTCCATTATTCTAGGCTTTGCGTTCAATCAAGAACCGGTTAAAGCGGAAATGGCAGCGATCGAGAACGTCAATAAAGAGTTCGAGGCATCGCTAGGAACCGGTGCGGTGGATGCCGAGAAGACGATTGCAAAATGGAAAGAGAAGCGTGACGCGGCTGGGTTCGACAAAGTGAAGGCAGAGGTCGACAAGCAGCTGCAAGAGTGGGCTGCCGCGCAAAAATAAGCATGAATTAACAATATAACAGGGAATCCTTCACGGGGCGCTTGCAAAAGTGAACCGAGAGGGGTTCCTTATGTGCTATCATCACATTAGTATCGATTACGTGTCTAATGAAGAAGATCCATGACCGAAGTGGGAGGAAATCTATGAGTATACGCCAATCTCTTCGATTTAAGCTAATTATCGGATTTATGACCCTCGCGATTCCGCTGATGGTGCTGTTGCTCTATAACAATTTCTATGCATCCAATACAGTGAGAGAGCAGGTCGCTGAATCGAATAAGAATATGATTATTCTCTATTCGAATCAGATTCAGACGCTACTTAACCGTGAGGTAAATTTGCTCTATAACCTTGCGATTGAAGATCCGAATATTATCGCGCTGCCTCGGTCGATTCATGACCCGGATGAATATTTCCTCAATAAAGGACGTGTTCTGAATATCTTGAACCGTGACCATCGGTTCAATAGTGGCGTTGATTTTGAATTTATCTATACGATTCAGAACAAAGATTTCTTTAATACGGCGATGAAGGCGACCAGCTATGAGGAAATGGAAGCGCTGCAATCGACGTTAGGCAGCCTGCTGCAGGATGCCAAGCCCGACAGTCCATATTTTCGTGAATGGAAAGTCATCCCGGTTCTTAACGAATATGCATTGGTCCGCATTGTGGATACGGGGTCGGGTGTCTATCTAGGAGCCTGTGTACGATTACGAAACCTGATGATTCCGCTAGACTTCATTGGCCTCGGACAAGAGGGGTTCTCGGCATTCCTGACAGAACAAGGCGACATTATGACGAACAAAGAGGGCATTCAGCAAGCCAAGCTAGATGCCTCGCTCCTTGCCGGGATGAATGACACCTATCAACGGTTCCGGCTGCAGCAAGAGGATTATATCGTCGTCAGCAATCCAATTAAGGATACGGATATGATGTTAAGCGCCTTTATCCCGGAAGAGAAACTATTGCAGAATCTAACGAAGTTCCGCAGTTTTATTTTTATTATCCCGATTCTGGCCGGATTCCTGTTGATTATTTATCTGATCTACCTGAATGACATCATGCTGAAGCCGATGAATAACCTCATCCGCGGGATGCGTAAGATCAAGCAAGGTGAGTGGTCCTTCCGCCTGCACAATCCGAAGACGAGAGAGTTCACGATTATTAATGATGCTTATAACGATATGGCTTCTGAAATTCAGGCGTTGAAGATTAACGTCTACGAGGAGCAAATTAAGGCGCATAAGGCAGAATTGAAGCATCTACAGCTCCAGATCAATCCGCATTTTCTGCTAAACTCGATCAACATCATCTACAACTTGGTTGAGATTAAGAATTACAAGCTGATTCAGGTCATGTGCGTGAATCTGGTGAAATATTTCCGATTCGCGACAAAGACGAATCAGGTCGTTGTGATGATTGTGGAGGAAATGGAGCATATGGAGAGCTATATCCGGATTCAGCAGCTGCGTTTCCCTGAGCGGGTTACGTATTCGTACCATATTGCGGAGGGGCTGGAGAGAGCCTGTATTCCGCCGCTGCTAATCCAACCTTTCATTGAGAATTCGATCAAATATGGGTTTGATTTTATGGATCGTCCGTTTCACATGGAGATTCATATAGCTCCCTTAGCAGAGCCAGATTTATATGAAATCGTCATTGTGGATAATGGAAGCGGGTTTCCTGAAGAGGCGCTTGAATCGCTGCAGAATGGAAGTTACTTCACGCAGCCGCAGGATGAGCATCTCGGCATCTGGAATGTGCATCATCGATTGAAACATATTTTCGGGCAAGCGGCAGTTCTTGAATTCGCGAATGAGCCGGGTGCCGGCGCGAAAGTGAGGCTTGTACTTCCTTATCGCACGCTTACGCAGTTCAGTTCTTATGATAGTGGACCTTGGGAGGGGTAACGATGTATAGAGCGCTGATCGTGGATGATGAGATTTATGCTGTGCTGGGGATTAAGAGCGGTGTGAATTGGGAGGAGCTGCAAGTATCGGAAGTCCATGAAGCCTATAACATGCGGGAAGCGATAAAGGTATTCGAACGCACACCGATCGATATTCTCATCTGCGATATCGAGATGCCGAAGGGGACGGGTATTGAGCTGCTTGAATGGGTGAATGCACACTCGCCTGCGACCGAGACGGTGTTCTTGACAGCACATGCCGATTTCAGCTTCGTGAAGCGAGCGGTCCAGCTCGATAGCTTCGATTATTTGCTTAAGCCTGTGGAGTATGAAGTGCTGCAGTCGACCTTGGCCAAGATGCTGCAATCGATTGAGCAGGAGAAGGAATTGCTGCAGCTGCGCGAACAATACAAGCCCTATTATGATCTCTGGACGAAGAAGAAGCCGCTCATTGCCGATAAATTCTGGAATGACGTGCTCTCCAATCGCATTACCTGTACACCGACCAATGTGCAGAGTTTGCTCGAGGAGCATGATCTGACGATCAAACCGGATATCAAGATTTTACCTCTTCTTATTAGTGTTGAAGAATGGCAACGGGAGTTCAGTACAAGAGATGAAGAAATGATGGAGTATGCGATTCGGAAGGGGGCGTCCGAGCTGCTGCTGCATGAGGCGAATGGGGTTGTCATTCAGACTCGTCAGGGCGTGAATGTCGTGATTCGTTATTTGGACGAGGGGCATAGCGGAAGTGCAGGACTGTCCGAGGCGTGCCAGGAGTATATTCAGTCTTGTCAGCAGTACTTCAATTGTCAAATCTCTTGCTATATTGGGGAAGTCACTTCGTTATTTAACGTGAGCGAGATGTATCATGAATTGCTCGAGCTGGAATACAACAACTTGCATAAATCCAATCAAGTGTACTTCTTGCGCAATCGGGAGAAGACCGGCATGATGAAGCTGCCGCTCTTCTCTGCTTGGACGATTCTGATCGAGCAGGGGAAGCGGGAAGAGATCGAGAGGGAGCTGGCGCGGTGTATTGCAGCGTTCCGGTCGGACGCAAGACTATCTGCGAACGCACTGCAGGCATTCAATCATGGATTTCTTCAGATGATTCATTACATTCTTCATAAGAACGGATTGTCTGCCCATGAACTGCTGTATGAGGGGCAGGGGCAATTGAACGGGGCCGCACCTCGAACGCTGGATCAGATGCATGCTTGGGCATTGAAGCTCATCGGGCTGGTGTCCCATTCCTTGCATCAGAACGATTCAGTGATTGAACAAGTTCAACGTTACATCGCCGATCATCTGAGCGAAGTGATTACAAGAGAACAGCTCGCGGAGTATGTGCATCTGAATCCTGCGTATTTGTCCAGGCTATTCAAGCGTGATGTGGGCGAATCGATCACGGATTACATTCTGAATGAAAGAATGAAGGTAGCGAAGGAATTGATCGCTACCTCGTCGATGCCGATTTCGGATATTGCCAAATCGCTGGGATACAGCAACTTCTCCTATTTTGCGAAAATGTTCAAGAAAGTCTACCATGCGACACCGCAGCATTTCCGGCGCCAGTTAGGTTGAAATGTGACTTCTTGAAATATACGATGATTTAATATTTGACTGTCTAAGATAAATTGTTGTAAAATGGAAATACGCTTAATTTCCGGATATGAGATCGGAAAGCGGGGGAACCAATTTTTAGGGGCGAATCAAGGATGTATTGTAGGGAACCATCTTTCCCGAGCCCGACAGCTAACCTCGTCAGCAGTGGATGGGTCAATCATAGACACTTTTGCCGCACCCCTGACCCGTTGAACCGGGTCTTTTTGCGTCTATTCGAGAGAGGCCCGGTTGCCTGCAAGGACGAAGCACATGCTTACGCTTGCAGACTGCGGGTCATTTTTTATGTTGAAGCGAGAGGAGGGACACAGCGTTACCATAAATCTGACTTTCAAGGAGGAACAACCATATGGCACAGCCGAAATATATCACGAATATCGATAAAATTGTGGAGATCCCGGAGCAAGAACGGGCGAAGTTGAAGCAAATAACGGAGAAGTTCGTATTTCGCGTGAATGATTATTACTTGAAGCTGATTGACTGGAACGACCCGAATGACCCAATTAAGAAATTGGTAATCCCGAATGAGGGAGAATTGTCTGAATACGGTAGATGGGATGCGTCCGACGAGGACACGAATTACGTGGTTCCGGGCTGTCAGCATAAGTATAAGACGACGGCACTGCTCATCGTGTCCGAGGTATGTGGTGCGTACTGCAGATACTGCTTCCGTAAACGTCTATTCCGTAATGATGTAAAAGAAGCCATGTCGGATGTGAGTCCAGGCATCGAATATATTCGGCAGCATCCGGAGATTAACAATGTGCTCCTGACGGGCGGAGATAGCTTGATTCTGGCAACACCCAAATTGAAAATGATTATTGAGCAATTGCGAGACATTGAACATGTGAAGATTATTCGGCTCGGCTCCAAAATTCCCGTGTTCAATCCGATGCGCATCTATGAGGATGAGGAGCTGCTCGATACCATTCGGACATTCTCGAACAGTGATCGCCGGATCTATGTGATGGCCCATATCAATCATCCGCGTGAAATAACGCCTGAAGCAAGACGAGGGTTTGAGGCGTTACATCAAGCTGGAGCGATCGTCGTGAATCAGACCCCGATCCTTCGGGGCATTAATGATAACGCTGATGTCTTAGCGGAATTGCTCGATAAGTTGTCTTGGGCGGGGGTCACGCCGTATTACTTCTTCATTAACCGCCCTGTAGCGGGCAATCGGGATTTTGTCCTGCCGCTCGAACAGGTGTATCGCCTCGTTGAAGAAGCCAAAGCGAAGACATCCGGCCTCGGTAAAAGAATCCGACTATCGATGAGTCATACGTCCGGTAAAATCGAAATTCTCGCGATTGAGAACGGAAAAGCTTACTTGAAGTATCATCAATCGAGAGATGACCATTATGGTAAATTTATGGTGCTGCCTTGTCCGAAGGATGCGTCATGGTTCGATGACCTGCCGGGGAATGAAACGTATTGGAAGAAGCCGAAGAAGAAGACAGACGCGATTGTCTCGGTGAATGAGCTGCCGCAATTCCCACAGAAGGTTAGCCGTTCGACGGTGACACAGCCAGCGATGAAGGCCGTGAATCAATAACATCATAACAAATGGAAAAAGAAAAGACGGGTGGCTTCTCAGCGTGATGCTGGGAAGCTGCCCGTCTTTTGTTAAGGGGCCAACCCTTTCATAATAAATTGGATCGTGGCTTCACGTTCGAGAGCGTCATCCCAATCTGATCCTGCTTGGGGCTCCAAGATGGAACGGAACAGTACATAGCCCAAGATAGAGAAGGCGCTGAGCCGCATAATGGTAAGGGAAGGAAGGTCAATCAGTTTTCCTTCGCCTTGCAGCTTATGAATAATTCTCTCGAATCGTCCTTTCATCTCGTTGAAGACGAGCTGCTGTAATTGTTTCTGGAGATCGGGGTGGAAGGGCAGCTCCTGCACCACAATTTTGAACAAGCTGCGATTCTGCTGCAGGAATGTAATGCGATTGTCGATCAGTGCCCGAAGGAGCTGATCGAAGCTATCATAATCTCTGGAGAGTACATCTTTGAACTCTCGGAGGAGAAAGGGGGCGAGCAGCTTCACCATGGCCGGCGTGACGATCGAGAGCAGCAGGTCCTTCTTGGTCTTAAAGTGGCGGAATATCGTTCCCTCCGCGACGCCAGCCCGCTGGGCGATCTCGCTCGTTGAAGATGCCGCATAGCCTTTCTCCGCGAATATTTCAATCGCTGCTTCGAAGATTCGCGCTTGCTTGGCGGTTCGTGGAGCGGTAGGATCACCTTGCAAGAGCTCCTCCATCCATGGCTCCAGCGACTTGGTCATATAGGTCAACTCCTTGCTAGATTAGATCGCACGCTGCTTCTTCAGCGCTGCGATATTGAGTAGTGCGAAGACGATCGAGAATCCAAGCAGGATATAGATATCGAGCTGAATGTCGCCAATACTTTCCCCGCGAATCATGATCCCTCGCATGGCATCAGCCCCGTAATAGAGCGGCATGATATAACTCAGCTTCTGCAGCCAAGGCGCCATTGCATCCAGATTGAAGAGTCCGGAGAAGAACACTTGCGGGACGATGACGAGCGGAATGAACTGAATGATCTGGAACTCGCTGCTGGCAAAAGAGGAGAGCAGCGTGCCGAGTGTCAGTGCCGTCAAGGTGAGCAGCAGGTTGATCAGGAGCACGAGCCCAAAATTGCCGACCATATACATGCCGAGCACTTCAATGGCGAACCACGTGATAAGCGTGGCTTGCAGCAAGGTAAATATACCGAACCCTAGTAGATAACCGCCGACGACTTCGGAGCGCCGGATCGGTGTAGCAAGCAGTCGTTCGAGCGTTCCTGTCGTGCGTTCGCGCAGGAAGGAGACGCCGGCGATCAGGAAGACGAAGAAGAAGGAGAAGAATCCGATCAGGACAGGTCCAAAGTAGTCGAACGAGGACATGCCTTCTTTTCCATGCAAATAGGTAATGCTCGGTTGAATCGTCGGCGTGCTCGCTTGCATCACCTTCTGAAGCCGAAGGAGAATCGCTTGATTCATCGAGGGGTCGCTGCCTTCGAGTATCAAGTCAGGCTTGCCGTCTGCAAGTGATAGAATCGCATCGAGATCTCCAGCTTCTAGGGCTTGCTTCGCTTCCTCTTGATTGGTATAGGTTGTAACATTCGCATCTGTGCCATTTAACCGCTCGATGATCGGGGCGGGAAGCTGGACAGTACCGATATTCGGTGTAATCGGCTGACCGTTGAAGATGAAGTTCAGCAGCGTTAAGATAAGCAGCGGCGCTAGGAAAATAAGCGCAAGTGTGCGCTTATCGCGAAGGAACTGGCGAATGATTCGTAAGGCTAATGCACGCGTTCTCATGCGAGGACACCTCCCCCAAGGACAATGAACGCATCTTCGAGCGTCGTTGTACCGCTTCTTTCTTTGAGTGCTGCAGGAGAATCGACAGCGGTTAAGTGACCATCACGAATGAGACCGATACGGTCGCATTTGTCTGCCTCATCCATGACATGTGTGGTGAGGATTATCGTCGTTCCCTGATCGCGCAAGGCGAGCAGCTCTTGCCAAATCGATTGCCGAAGCACGGGATCAATACCGACTGTCGGTTCGTCCAGAATGAGCAATTCCGGTTCATGCAGGAGAGAGATCGCGAGTGATAGCCGTCGCTTCATGCCGCCGGAGTAAGCTGCAACGGTCTTATCTTTATGATCGAGCAAATCGACGACACGTAGTACCGCATCGATCCGTTCGTTCCTTCTAGCCCCGCTCAGTCCATAGAGGGATGCGAAAAATTGCAGATTCTGACGAGCGGTGAGCTCATTATACAGTGCATCCGATTGCGCCATGTAACCGATACGCTTCAAGAGGGAGAGCTTCGGAACTTTCTCGCCAAGGATATGAATTTCCCCGCTGTCGGAACGGTCCATGCCGGTCATTAACTTGATTAAGGTTGTCTTCCCGGAGCCGGATGGCCCGAGTAAGCCGAAAAGCTCGCCGCGCTCGACCTGAAGATGGATCGATTGCAGGACGGTTCGCCCGTGAAAAGAACGGGATATATCGCGAATTTCTAAGATGTTGGACAAGGAATTCACGCTCCTCATAAAAGTGAGTGATCACTCATTTTCGAATACACCCCTATTATATGTTACTTCTGTCATCATGAGAAGTGAGTAATCACTCATTTTTATTGTTCGAGCGGATTACCTATTCGCATGATTTCGCTAACGAATCGTACGGTTCTTATTCCTCGAGAAATGAGGCCTAATCTCATCTAACGAACTCCAGCATCGTTATTTCTAGAAAAAGCACCTCTAACCACCCAAATTTGGCCCAATAACGCTGCTGTGATTCGTTAGTTCGAAAAACAGCTCACTTTTTCGCAAATAAGCACGCTACGATTCGTTAGCTATTTATTTTGCTCGTACCACGCCTGCAGCTTGAAGCGCTCGATTTGATCCCATAGCTGCTCCTGCTTCAGAATTTCGTATTGCCGTGGTCCAATCAGATCGAAATGCGGGAAGGCATCCCGTTGATGAATACGCTCTGGCGGTAGTTTGTGTGTTACACACCAGGCTCGCAATCGATCCATATCCGCACAGCCGACCTTCGTGATCGTCGTGATCCCAGGGAAACGCGGCTCCACCCAGTAATGGGTGATATACGCTATCTCACCACGCGAGACAGAAGCTTTCCATTGCTCCAATTCTTTTCTTTTTATGCCAAATGCCATTGTTATCGCTTCTTTCTATTAGGCTCTATCTTCCACCATGTTACTTGAAGGCAGCAAAAATATCTCTGGATTTTTCGAAAAGCACTTGAACCCCTATCCCAATTCTGATAAATTATGATAACAATTTGTGGAAATAATAGATTACCACATTTTAATAGAATCTTATCATTACAAGGAGGGATCATGTGAAACGATTCATTCAATTATTGACCAACAGTTATAACACACTTCGTTCGCAGCATCCCATCGTCAATTCATTGCTTGTCGGAACGGTCTTAGCACGAGCAGCTTCTTCCATGAGTATGCCGTTCCTGGCGATTTATTTATCGAAAACAACGTCCATGAGTGCTGTCATGATTGGACTCGTCATCGGCGCGGGGTCCTTAGCTGGCATGTTCGGCGGTTTTATTGGCGGCGCATTATCCGATCGATTCGGCAGACGGGTTATTATGATGGCCGCATTGTTTGGCTGGGTCTTCGCGTTCGTCGGGTTCTCCATCTTTAAGACACCGGTTATTATTATGTTGTTAAATATGGTGAACGGATTATGCCGATCGTTCTATGAACCGGTCTCTCAGGCGTTGATGGCCGATTTGACACCGAAGGAACGGCGGTTTCAAATGTTCTCGCTTCGTTATTTAGCTATTAATATTGGTGTCGCGGTGGGGCCGCTGCTGGGAGCATATTTCGGCATGCACAGCGGAACAACACCTTTTCTGATTACAGGATTTATTTATTTCATCTATGCGGTGGTATTATACGGATTGCTCATGGCTTTTGGTATTAAGCAGATTGAAGGAGACAAGAAACCGAAGGTCACCATTGCGGCAACATGGCATGTTATTAGGAAAGACGTTACGCTGAGATACTACTTGATCGGCGGAATTATCGGAGCAATTGGGTATTCCCAGATGACCGTTACGCTGTCACAGTACGTGAATAATAGCGTTGCGAATGGGGTGACGCTGTTCGCGCTACTCATGAGCGTGAATGCGATTGTTGTTGTCGCCTTCCAGCTTCCGCTAGCGAAGTGGGCGGAGAAACGCTCTCCACTTGTTGCTATCACGGCGGGCAATATTCTCTTCGCGCTCGGCGATATCGGGTTCGCCTTCTCATGGAATGCCGTAACGTTCTTGCTGTCTATGGCCGTATTTACGCTTGGCGAAGTATTGAATTTCCCGTCTTCAAATCTACTCGTGGACGAATTGGCACCGGATGAGATGCGAGGAGCTTATTATGGGGCACAATCGTTTAATAGTCTTGGATTTTTCCTTGGACCATGGGTGGGCGGGATGCTGCTCATGTATTTCGGCGGTGCAACCTTGTTTACGGTCATGGCGGTGATTACGGTCATGAGCACATCCTTCTATCGCTTCGGAATGCAAAGGTTTGAGAGAGGCTGAAACATCGTAAAGGGCTGCCGTAAACCATTCCAGAAATGACTTACGGCAGCCCTTATTGTGTCTTAATACGAGTTTACTAGTTTCTAGATAGCCCTACTATAATTACTAGGAATAAAAAGTTCTATTACACTGCTATCGAAAGGTATATGGGACAAGGGTTTCAGATTTTATTTGTGTCTGTTAGAGGTGTATGCTACAATCGAAATTAACGAATAATGAACGGAGGGTTTCCTGTGAACAATATTTACGCAGTCAGATTACGTTTCAATGCTTTGTGCCGCTAACTGAATAGTGCTCAAAGACTCTGCGTGTGTGCAGAGCGAACGGGATTGGTCTGCCTTGTAACAGGGAATCAATTGTAGGAACAATGGACAAATCAATAATCCTTACCCGAGGAGCAAATGTACTGGTCTTGAACCAGGGATGTGCTTTTTTTTGTGCATATCCCGGGATTCTGCCCGGTTTCTTTGCTGAACTCCACCCGTTAGCGATGAACACAGGCGATGAGTCTGTGTTTTTTATTTTGTGTGAATAATGGAGGAATAAATATATGGAACAACTCATTCAAAGAGCAATTTTGGTCGGAGTCAATTTGAATCACCAGACAGATTTTGAATATTCCATGGAAGAGCTCGGGAACTTGGCCGAGGCTTGTGATGTCGAGGTTGTAGGCTTAGTCACGCAGAATTTGCAGAGGGTTACGTCTTCGCATTATATTGGGACCGGTAAAATTCAAGATGTGATCGCGGAGATGGAAGCACATCAGGCGAATATGGTTATTTTCAATGATGAGCTGTCACCTTCGCAAATTCGGAATCTGGAAGCTGATCTGCAGTGCAAGGTGATTGACCGCACCATTCTAATTCTGGATATTTTCGCGCAGCGGGCCAAAACCAAGGAAGCACAGCTTCAGGTTGAAGTCGCCCAATTGCAATACATGCTGCCGCGATTGGTCGGCCTACGTGAATCGTTGGGTCGGCAGGGCGGCGGCGGTGTCGGTACGAAGAATAAAGGGGCCGGGGAGACGAAGCTCGAGCTGGATCGTCGTCGGATCGAAGAGAAGATCAATGTCCTTAATAAAGAACTGGAGTCATTAGTCGCTCACCGTCAGACGCAGCGCAAGCAGCGGAAGAAGAACGATGTGCCGGTCGTCTCCCTCGTAGGATATACGAATGCGGGAAAATCCACGATAATGAATGCGCTCGTCGAGCGATTCAACCCTACAGCCGCGAAGCAGGTATTCGAGAAGGATATGCTGTTCGCAACGCTCGAGACGTCCATTCGGAACATTCCACTGCCGGATAACAAATCGTTCCTGCTCACGGATACCGTCGGCTTCGTCAGTAAGCTGCCGCATCATCTCGTGAAGGCGTTCCGCTCAACCTTGGAGGAAGTGGCCGAGGCAGACTTGCTCATTCATGTCGTGGATAATTCGAACCCGAATCATGAGCAGCATATCGAGATTACGAACAATACGCTCAAAGACATCGGTGTGCAAGACATTACAACCATTTATGCGTATAACAAATCCGATCTGATTGACTTCCCGATTCCAAGCGTTCAAGAAGATCGTATATACCTTGCTGCCAAGCCGCGGATCGGGATTGATGAGCTGGTGCAGGTGATTCGTCAGCATATTTTTAAAGACTACATCAAGTGCGAAATGATCATTCCTTATGATAAAGGAAATCTGGTATCCTACTTCAATGAGCATGCGAATATTCTGGAGACCAGCTATGAGAACGAGGGGACGAAGTTAGTCCTAGAATGCCGTACGGTGGATTACGAGCGGTACCAAGACCTCATTATTCGATAGGACGGGAGGATAGACAGCATGAGAGCATTGGTATTTGAGCAATTTGGCGGACCAGAGGTCCTTCAATATACGGAGATTCCAGATCCTGCTCTGGATCCAGGTACGATTGTCGTGCGGATGCGAGCTGTCGGTCTGAATTTCGCAGATGTCTATCGTAGACGCGGCAATTACCATTTGGCGGGGCAGCCGCCTTATATTCTCGGCTATGAGGGAGCAGGGATCGTGGAACGCGTCGCTGACGATGTTCAGGGGATTCAGCCCGGTGACCGTATCGCGTTTGCTGATGTGCCTTATGCCAATGCGGAACTGGTTCAAGTTCCTGTCGACAAAGCCATTCCGCTGCCATCGAACATTTCCTTCGAGCAAGCGGCATCGGTACTGTTGCAAGGGATGACAGCACATTATCTCGTGAACGACAGCTATGCGGTGCAGCCTGGCGATGATATGCTCGTCCATGCCGCAGCAGGCGGCGTGGGGCAGCTCCTCATGCAACTGGGCGTTAGCAAAGGGGCACGTGTGCTGGGGCTCACCTCTTCCGCAGCCAAACGAGAGGTAGCACTTCGAGCAGGGGCAAATGAAGTGCTTCTGTATGACAGTGATTGGGTGGATGATGCGATCCGTTGGTCACAAGGGGAGAAGGGCGTTTGGGTAGCTTACGACTCCGTCGGTTCCACCTTAATGGATAGCTTCGCGGCGGTTAGAATCAAAGGGAATGTCGTCTTTTATGGCATGGCGGGCGGAGATCCGGCTTTCATCGATCCTCGGATGCTGATGGATACTTCGAAGACCTTAACAGGCGGAGACTTGTGGAATCATGTGACGTCGCGCGCGGATCGTATCCGGCGTGCGAATGCATTGTTCGAAGAAATTCGCAGCGGTCGACTGCATCTTGAAGAGCCGAAGCGATTCGCATTATCCGAAGGCGCAGAAGCGCATCGATTATTAGAGAGTCGCATGAGTACGGGGAAAATATTATTGATACCGTAGACGTGCAGTGGCACGGGCTGAGAGAGGGTAACACTCTCGGCTCGTGCTTTTTTTCTGCTATGGGAGGAACGTAAGGGGTTCCATAATCTAGATGGTGTTCTTCCATAATAAATAGTAGCGATAGACGAACGAGCCGATTCCTTAAGTCATCGTTGTGAAATTGCTTACCTGAACGACCGAAATGGGTTTTGCCCGAGTATGATGGTGAAATACTGCTTTGTTTCTTTACCCTTGAATACGGGGGGAAGCTTTAATATTAAATATGAAGGTTACGCTAATAACTAAAAACCCTACCAATGAAAACCCAATACCATAAAGAATTAATTGGCTTGTTTCTAGTGGGATGTATATACCTAGTTTTTGAATATTTACGTTAACTCCTCGATCTTTGAATGTAATAACGCTAAACCCAACATAAATGATATATGCGCCTAACAATCTTATGAGTAATTTTATCCAAGTATATGATGATCTCTGATGTTTAAATTTCGTTTGATCGCGATATAACCAATATCCAAATATGTTGAAAACACCAATAAGGAGTATCCATTTTAAATTGAGGTTTCGATTATGGTAAAGATTGATTAATGCCCAAACCGTGAACAGAATCCAAAAAGATAACAAACCTAGATATCCAGTATTTGCGACGAAAGGAGTAAGCTTCCATTGGAAAAGTTCAATATTTATTTGACGATCATCTCCAGTTCTTATGCCGTAACTACCTATTGGATATTCGTGAATAAATAAATTATTCTTAGAATTCATTTTTTTGAGTTGACTTTGAGCGGTTGTTGTTATGGAATTTGGATAAATGGAATCATATTGTGTTTTTTCTGCATTGGATTGCCCCACCTTTAGAATCTTATAGCCATATCCAGTAATTCCGCCTAAATTCATATCAACAATATTTGATAACTGAGACAATGGATCCAAATTACCATTATCTTGTATGTTTTGGTTTATTGGGTTTAAGTATTTGAGGATCAATTTATGTGATAAGTTCTCATTCCATAATTGATATGCTGTTGTTAAGACCATTCCGATCAAACCGAATAAAATAGATACTATAAGAAGCCATTTAGCAATAGTTCTACGGATAATATATGATTCAGTCAACCCATTAATTAGCTTATTAGCCTCACCAAAATTATCAATCGCAAGGTTGATGCTCTCTTCAAGTGAATGGCCTTTATCGCGAAAATCTTGAGTAGAATCTATAAGATGTTGTTTCATTTCTTCTCTTAACTCAGCTACATTAGGAGTATTTCGTACATGAAGGAATAAAGAGTTTATATATTCATCAATTTGTTTCACTATTGCCATCCTCTCTTAAAAAGAATTGTAAAAGCTGATTTACAGCTATCCATTCCTGCTTTTTTTGAACGAGTCGCTCCAAACCATCCGGTAATATTCGGTAGTACTTCCGCCTTCCGCCTCGGTTATCATTATCGTCCCAATACGATTCTATGAAATTATTCTTTTCCATGCGCTTTAATGATAAATACATCGTTCCTTCTTTGAGATCAAATGTATTCTGTGCTTTCTCATGTGCGACCTTGGCTAGTTCATATCCATACATATCTTTTATTTGTAGTAAGGATAGGATGATTGTATCAATGTGACCTTTTAAAATTTCTTTATCAAAACTCAGATTTTCCACCTCCTTACAATTATTATATAGTTTTATTACATTGCTATGCAAGGTATATAACTATATAAGGATAATCGATAATTATATTATAAAATAAATTCTATGTTTCGCAGTTTTCATTGGTTATCCGTACTATCTGGCGACGGAGGGAGTTTTAATCACGAGAAGAAGAGGATGACTGCTATACGTTATCGATCAGTGACAATGGTCTGGGTATGACACAACAGAGACTGCTCTCTATCTATGGGGAGGTTTACGGCGTGGCGGTGAACAGTCAACTCGACCATGAGCGATGATGGTGGTTTGAGATACGGTAGCGGATTCGATGGGACACAGTTCGCGGCTCGGCTATGTTGGATTTCATCCACTGTAGCAGCCCAATTTCCGACTTTTGGTGTGCTATAGTGGAATCCTGCAGGATAGAGGGCTAGAATCGACACTTTTAGTCGGAATCAATGCGAAGTTACTGCAAAGATCCACGATAGCTTGCTAACTATGGCATTTGGTGTACAAATTACTGCGAGAATCCATGATAGCTGGTGGATGAGTGAGCGGCAGGTGCGCGAAGTGGCGACGATGGTGAAAGCGCTAATTAGAGTTCAATGGAAGAAAGCCAAGAAGAATGCATCATAAATGCGCTCCTCTTGGCTTTCTTGTTATTTCGTTGGTACGGTGAAAGGAATCGTCCAATCTAAATCGTAGTAATGTGGGAAGCTGGAGAGAACAAGAGTAAATTGCTTCGCGTCCGAATTCTTCGGTAGATTGCGGAATGTGATCGATTGGTTCAGTTCATAAAACTCGCCTCGACCTCCCCATTTAAGACCAAGTGGAGATTCTGTTTGAGCTACCATCGGATAATGATTGCCTTCATCGTCTACTAGCTCCCATCTATATAACCCCATGTAATGATGTGTTATTCTATCTGCGTTGATCTGAAGCGTGGCAGTATAAGCATTTTGGTTATTAAGATCTTTCTCAAGTGTAAAACGCTCGATTTGGAAGGTCGTCTCTTCATACTTTTTCGTGATAGTTTGTTGTTGTAACAGTTTCCTATCAATCGGAAAATTGAAATTTACTGGTTCAATAATCCATACACCCGTCGCCTGAAAAACATAGTCTCTTCCTGTTCCAAGCGGATCGATGCTGATAAAATATTTCATACGCTGGTCATTGGTTTGTTGTTGGGGGTGCGGAGCGTAAGAGAGCGTGTTATTGTACTGAGATTTGGCATCATTCATAAGAATGATATTTCCATCGCCATCCTTAATGGTATAATCGACCGACATGATTCGTTGTGTCGTACTGTCAAATTCGAATCGTGTCATGCTGGGGGAGAAGGTAATCCGTTGAAGAGCGAGTGAATCTCCCTGGGGTATCGAAAAATCAGTAGTCTTTGGAATGATAACCGATTGCGTAGCAGACTTACTGCTGCTGATGTTAATAGGAATAGTTATATTCCATTTACCATACAGATATTGATGCGGGTTTATACCTGTCCCAGGAACTTGTATTTTATTGATATTAAGCTGGATATTAAGATTCTCGGGTGATTCAGGTAAGACAAAGGTTAAATATCCATATTCACCTATTTCATCACGTTGCCATCTAGAATAGCTGTTCGTTAGGATGTGCCCCGTAGAATCTGTGACGGATAGATCACCATGTAACAAATCTGCGAACCTTCCACCATCCCGTTCCACGTAATATGATACAACCAGCCGGGTCGAGTCAGCTAGGACATCAACGATATGTAAAGTTATGTTCTTATCACTGACAGCAGCATCAACATTCACGCTATATCCTTCTCTCGTTGCTGATGTGACTCCCGAATCCAGAATGGTAGGGTCGGTTAGGGTGGAGAACCAATTCGCGATCGAAGGATAGCTGCTCAGCAGAACACAGGTACTAAGTACAATAGCAGTCATGGTTGTGATAATAAATCTGCGACGACTAGCCCCACGACGAACACCCGCACCCCCTTCTCTTCCCTCACCCCGCACTCGCTCCGCTAACCTCTGCTTAAACGCGACCACATCGATCGTTCCTTCTTCATGACAGCTTTTCGATTGACGAATGGGGTTGTTCATCGTACTCCTCCTCTAACATATGACGTAATCTTGCACGTCCTCGCCATAGGCGGGATTTGACGGTGCCTGCGGGCTTGGCGAGAATAAATGCGATCTCTTCTACGGACAAATCTTCATAATAGTGCAGGACGATTGGCGTTCGTAGGAACTCTGGCAGTTCAAGAACGGCTTGATAGACAAGCTGTGCGCTTACGTTCGATAGGTACATTTCTTCCGTACTCTCGGTAGCGCGCTCCGGCAGGATCTCCATCACTTTCTCGCGCCAGCTGCGGCGATAGGCCATTCGGCATTCATTAATGACGATTTTGGCGAGCCAGGAGAAGAGGGTGCCGCGTTCCGATCTGTATTGGTGCTGCATGGTATACGCTTTGAGAAAGGCATCCTGTACACGATCCTCGGCATGCCCGTAATCACGCGCGTATGTAAAAGCTAATCGAACCAAGCGCTGAGCGTAGAGATCAGCCCATTGCTCTAATTCATCGGGCAGCATGTATCCACCATCCTTTCTGACTCTACTATGCAGAATACCATGTTTGGGTTCCCATCTTTTTGTAATCTTTATAAAAATGACAAACAATTTTCATATAATTCTTGGAACTTTTGCAGGGTGTACTGCGTCAAACTTCTTAGACCATGTTTCGACATGTCGTTTTGAAATGTGATTGGGAGGATGAAAATGTGAGAAAGTTATTATCTGCAATACTAGCTGGCGCGCTGGTTGTTACGTTCACGCCACAGGCAAACGTCAAAGCGGCGCCTACGAATTCAATTAGTATTTATATTGATGGGAATCAGTTGTATACAGATCAGCCGCCCGTCTCGATCGGGGGCAGAACGCTGCTGCCGCTGCGGGCGATCTTTGAAGGATTGAACGCTAGTGTCGATTGGAATGAGCGGACCAAAGTGGTTACGGCAAAACGGGACGACACAACAGTCGTTCTGAAGTTAGGATCCAAAACGGCGATGGTTAATGGGGAGTCGGTAGCGTTGGATGTTCCCGCACAGAGCATCAAGAACCGTACAATGATCCCAGTTCGTTTCGTCAGCGAAGCGATGGGGGAAGAGGTGGATTGGAACCCTTCGTCCAAAGCAGTATACATCAAGACATCTTCAGGCGGCGTAACGTCTGTACCGAATGTCAATGCACGGATTACCGGGCAGAATGGTGACGGTCGCGATATCGAGGTGAGCTTCTCCAAAGCTGCGAAAGAGTCGAACGTGGATCATTACCGTGTCATGCTCGTGAAGTCGGAGAAATCCAGTTATTTCTCAACATCGACGGCACAGTCTGTATCTTCGAAAAACTATACGACGGTACTCGGTATTGGCGGGGATCAATATATCTCGCTAACATCGCAAACAAGGGATGTGGACGGCGATTTAATTCGTGCGAACCAATCATACGTTGCTTATGTTCTAACAGCTAGCAAGAGCAATCAATTCGCGCTCTCCAGCGGCTCACAGAAGGTTACGGTAACGGCAAGTACGCCTGTATCGGCCGTGACGAATGTGAAAGCAAGCGATGTGAGCGACTACGGCGACGGACGCGATCTATACGTTAGCTTCACGAAGCCTGACAACGAGACGAGTATTGCGAACTATCGTATTCTTGTAGTGAAGACGAAGGACGCGTACAAATTCGATCTTACGGCTGCGAATGCGGTATCCTCGCAGAACTCGACCCTTGTGGACAAATCAGGGAAGAACGTATCGACGACACTAAGCTCCACAGCGCGCGATACGTCTGGCGAATATATTAAAGACGGTGTGTCTTACACGGTGTTCGTGCTTGCGGAGGGCAACAATTCGAAGAATACGAACCGATTGTCTGCCGCATCAACTTCGATCACGTTAGGCAGCACTGTTGGTGCACCTGTCATTACTAGCGTTGCAGATGTGAACAACTATAATGACGGACGCGACTTGCAAGTGAGTTTCAACAAATCATCGAATGAATCGAAAATCAGCCATTATCGCATTTTTGTAGTGCGTGTTCGTGATGGATTGAACTTCTCACAATCCGATGCGAATGCCGTCGCTTCCGGTAGATACTATGACGTCGCGAAGACAGGCTACAATATCGTCACGACGCTGCCGTCTAACGCAAAAGAAGTGAACGGTTCCTACATCGGCAATGGCGAAGACTACCGCGTCTACGTCATGGCGATCTCGAGCGATAAGAACGCCTATAACAATGCATTATCCTCTTCGTCATCGACGATTCGCTTATCGAATAACGTCGGTGCAGGTGCAACGAATGTCAGTGCGAGCGACGTGAGCGACTACAACGACGGCCGCGACATGTCCGTATCGTTCACGCGTGCAACGGATGAGTCTTCCATTAACCACTACCGGATTCTGGTTGTCAAATCTTCGGATGCTAGCCGATTCAGCTTATCTGATGCGAATCGGGTATCGAGCTCCAATTACACGTCCGTCAGCAAAACAGGCCGCAACATCAGCACGAACCTGGCTTCCAATGCACGTGATGTGGATGGCGCGTTGATCCGCAACGGCGTGAATTACCAAGTTTTCGTACTCTCGGTAGGGAACTATGGCGACAATACACTCTCGAATGCTTCCTCGACGGTTCGACTAGCGGATAATTACAATATTACTGCACCGACGTATGTCGCAGGTACGGACGTAGCCGACTATAACGATGGACGCGACCTGCAGGTGGTGTTCAACCGTTCGAACGATGAATCCAACATTGATCACTATCGCGTGATGGTCGTGAAGGCTGGTAATGCGTCGAGCTTTACTCTGTCCCGCGCAAGTTCTATTTCTAGCTCGAATTACAAGTACGTAACCAAAACAAGTAGTAACCTTAGCGTGACACTTGACAGTAATTCAAGAGATGTGGACGGTGCAGCCATCCGCAACGGCGTTACCTATCGGATCTTCGTGTTGGCTGTAGGGCGAGGCAGTTATACAGGTAGCTACGCATTATCTCCTTACTCACCGGAAATTACACTTGCAACGGTCCAGACGATTGACGGCGCATCGAACTTGACAGGCAATGTCGTGAACAATCAAAGCGGCGGCAGCGATATTGATGTTACGTTCACGAAATCGTCCAATGAAACGAACGTGGCGGAGTATCGCATCATGTTCGTACCAAAAGATCAGGTTAGCAACTTCAACCTCTCGGCGGCCAATGGTGTGAACGCAACGAACTATACAGGAGTTGCAAAACAGAACTCAACAACCACCATTAAAAAATCGATTTCCGATCAAGCCCGAGATGTATATGGCAAGCAGTTGATCAAAGGGGATACTTACCGCGTATTTGTTCTTACGGTAGCGGATAGCAGATCTGGCGCGAGCAATGTGCTCTCCGTGCCTTCCGGCGAGTTCACGTTAATCGATCAATCGGTTCCGGCTGCAGGCAATGTAAAGAGTAACGTAGAAGCGGACGGTCAGACGGTTAAAGTCACTTTTGATCGTGCAGCTAATGAAAGTAATATTTCGTCTTACGCAGTGATGTTAGTTCCTATGAACACAGATTGGAACTTGGCGAAAGCAAATGGAGTCATTTCAGGCAATTATAAAAGCGTAGAAAAAGGCGGGAATACGACAATCTTCACGATGGTGGATAACGATGCATTCGGGAACAAACTTGTCTTCGACGTCGAGTATCAAGCTTATGTTCTTTCGGTAGCGAATGGCAAAGTCGTATCGGTCAATAGCCTATCCACATCATCGAACGGGTTCAAGCTTAGTAATCTATTCAATAATCCTGTAACACCACCAGTAACGCTGCCTGTAGTTCCCCCTGCAGCTGCTACGAAATAAGTCTTATCTATAGCGAAAAGAGCCGAATCATCGGCTCTTTTTGTGTTTGTTATGATTTTCTACGAATCTCACAATTTATTCCTATTAAAGGGATTGGAATATAAGATGATTCACGTTATAATCTTGATTGTAATGGAAGTGGTACGTTATACTTTGAACATAATAAAATTCGATCAATAAGGAGTACGATGATGGAAAAAGTATTGATTTTCGGACACAAAAACCCTGATACAGATACGATTTGCTCTGCAATTGCTTATGCAGACTTGAAGACGAAGCTTGGCGCGAACGTTGAGGCTATTCGTCTAGGTGAAGTGAACGGAGAGACAGCGTACGCGCTCCAGCATTTTCAGGTGGAAGCGCCGCGTCTTGTAGAGAATGTTGCGGATGAAGCGAAGGAAGTTATTCTCGTCGACCATAATGAGCGTCAACAAAGTGCGAACGACATTGAGAAGGTGCGTGTTATCGAAGTTATCGACCACCACCGTATCGCGAACTTCGAGACAAGCGGTCCGATCTACTACCGTGCTGAGCCAGTAGGTTGCACAGCGACGATCTTGAATAAAATGTACAAAGAGAACGGCATTGCCATCGACAAGAAAATCGCAGGGTTGATGTTGTCCGCGATTATCTCGGACTCCTTGTTGTTCAAGTCCCCGACTTGCACAACGCAAGACGTAGCTGCAGCGCGTGAGCTTGCTGAAATCGCAGGCGTGGATGCAGATGAATACGGTCTTGAAATGTTGAAAGCTGGTGCAGACCTAAGCGACAAGACAATTGCGCAACTGATCTCTCTGGATGCGAAAGAATTCCAAATGGGTAATGCAAAAGTCGAAATCGCGCAAGTGAATGCGGTTGATGTGAACGATGTTCTTAGTCGTCAAGTCGAGCTGGAAGCGGCGCTGAACACAATCATCGCGGACAAAGGATTAGACTTGTTCCTGCTTGTGGTAACAGACATCTTGAACAATGATTCCGTTGGTCTAGCCCTAGGCGCATCGGCACACATCGTGGAGAAAGCTTACAACGTAACGTTGTCGGACAACAAAGCAGTTCTAAAAGGCGTTGTATCTCGTAAGTCGCAGATCGTACCTGTATTGACAGATACATTCAATGCGCAATAATTAATTATTTTATATTTGCAAAAATAAGCGGCCATTCCGGAGGTAACTTCGAGAATGAGTCGCTTTTTTTGATGTGTCAGAGCATGTGCGATATATCGAGTTGGAAGGTGCTATTGGATCTAGATTTGCGCCAATTGATCGACTTGCGGTTCGAGGAAGTCGGAGCGTGTACTCTTACAAAGTAATATAAAAAAACAAGCCAGAGCGCATGTTGGGCAGCGCTCTGGCTTGTTTTTATTTGTGAAATTTCATTCTTCTCATCAGTAGGATGAATTCACGCTTGCAATAATTCGTAATTAAAGATATATTATTAATTAAATGATTGATTATTTAATTAATTACAAATAAATCTACAGAGAGTGGGAATGAATTTGGCAAGACCAATCAATGAAGAAAAAAGACAGGAGCGGCGTAGTTGTATCCTAAAAGAAGCCGTTGTCCTGTTTGCAGAAAATGGATATTCTAATACCACAACAGCTCTTATTGCGCAGCGTGTGGGAGTGACTGCTGGAACCATTTTTCAATATTTCCCAAGCAAAGAAGCCTTATTCTACGCCGCTGTCCTTGAGCCGCTTGCTGATATTCAGGAGAAGTCGCTTGCTTGTCTAAAACAAGAGGGGACGCCGGGCGTATTAATTAAGAACATGGTAGAAGAACAATTCAATCATATCTATTGCTATACAAATGAATTGCGGCTTGTTCAATATGTCTTAGGACAACGGATAAGATTTCCTGAACTTACACAGAAGGTCCTTGAAAGTACAAAAGTAATGACAGATACTATCGAATGCATCTATGCCAAGGGACAGTTAATGGGAGAATTCAACAAAAATTTTTCACCAGCTATGATCTCTCGTGCCTATATCTCTTTCTTAAATGGGATAGGCTTAACTCTTGGAGAAAGTATTATTCATCACCCCGAGTGGGGAAATTTGAAGGAGCACGCCTTATATTTGTTCGCACCTACACAACCTAAAAAAATGCGAGGGAATCTGAATGAGTGAAACATCATTACAACCAAATTTGACATTAAACGTTCGTTCGAAAAAACGGAGGAATATTTTATTGATCCTAGGGATCGTGCTATTGCTTGTAGTGGGTTTAGTATTTTTTATATCCTATAAAGTAATGGATACCTTGATGCACCATCCTAGAGACACGAATGTCAGCTACGACTTGAATATCGATAAAACTCCCTACGAAGAGGTTGAGTTCAAGAGCTTGAAAAATGATAATACGATTAGAGGTTCCTTCTTTCATGCAAATGGTCTTTCCAATAAGGCAAGTGATCAGACGATTATTGTCGTCCATGGATATACAAGCAATCGATTAGTCAAAGGGCGGACCAAAAAGTTAGTAGAGCATTTCGTTCCGAAAGGCTATAATGTATTGGCATTTGACCTCAGTTCGCAAGGTAAATCCGATGGTAATATGATTACACTTGGCCTCAATGAAAAATATGATTTGCTTGGAGCTGTAAGCTATTTGAAATCCAGAGACCATGCTGGTGATAACATTGGAGTTATTGGCTTTTCAATGGGTGCTGCTACTACTTTGCTAGCCGCAAGTGAGAGTGATGACATCAAAGCTGTAGTTGCAGATAGTCCTTTTCGTAATGCAGGTCTATTTCTGAGAGAGGGTTTGCCCTTCTTCTCAGGTTTACCTTCTTTTCCATTTAGTTATACATCGACATGGGTGGGTAAATGGGTCTTAAAAGTTGATCTTGATTCCGTATCTCCTATGGATGCAGTAAAGAAGATGAAAGACAAGCCAGTTATGCTGATTCATGGAACTGGAGATCAGCAAATTAGTTATAAAAATACAGAAGCAATTTGGGAGTCATTAAAAGACGACCCGTATGCAGAAGTATGGTACCCGCATAATACGGAGCATATCGATGCCATCAATCATTACCCCACTGAATATTTCCAAAAAGTAGATCGCTTTATGGATAAGTATATAGGAAAAGAGTAGAAACGACATGAAAGCCGGCTTTTCTGCTGATACTTGATAAAATGATAGCGTCGAATGACGGCTTCATGACCGGAATACGAATCAAGGGGAACATCACGGATCAAGTCCGTTGATGTTCCCCTTGCTGTTATTGGTCCTCGATGCGCAGCGTGAAGAGGATCGCCGCTTCCAGTCTTCTTAAGGATTCAGGCGACAAGTCAGCCGTCCGAATGGTATTCGTGCTCGTTGCTTGCATGCCCCATACAGGCACCGCGTCATCTTTGTGGAAGGTACGTGGTTCATACTCGCTGAGCAGTCCCAGTGAAGTGTATTTTTTATCCCATGGGATGGTAAAGGTCATTAGGCTGGATCCAGTTGCATGGGTGATTCCGACTTTCACCTTGATCTTCTTTTCTTGTCCTTCGGATGCGTAGTAATCCGTATCCATTGATATCATGACTTCCATTTCGTTATCTTCTTCGTTCGGGCTAAAGAACAAATCCCCAATAGAGCCGGAGGAGGCTGTTTTTTTTCCGTCTTTCCATAGATCGATATCTAGATTAGCATTAGGCCTTTTCCCCTCATAACGTAGTTTGAATGCGCCGGACATGGTGCCAAGAAATGGTTTCAATTTCGCAGCGTTACCGCTGAACATGTCGACAGGCGTTAATGTGATGGTGGTAGGCCCGTTCTTGCCAGAGTCTGATGCACAGCCTGTTAATATAAACATAATGATTAGAACACATGATATGTACCGCATATCCCCACCTCTCTCCGTCATATTTTACCATTTTTAATCTATGTTTTCTATTTATTGTTTGACTTTGATCGCGCTTACCAATCTTCTCTCGCCATGCGATCGTATGTTTGCTATAATGAAGTACTCCGTTAGGAGAATACAATACACCATAGCAGAAACGCGGAGGATGGAATTATGCTTCAGAAAACACACAGCCTAGCCGGCGTGCTTGCCGCCGAAGGTGTTATGATTTATTTTCAGCAGCCGCTCATCTCTTGGGAATCTGGTGCAGCGCTGCTGATCGGATGTCTCGCCGGGCCGTTAGCGGATATCGATAAGAAAGGGTCGACGATGGCCAAGGTTTTCTTGCCTCTATCTTATTTGCTGCAATTCCTCGGCGTGAAGCATCGAACCTTAACGCACTCGATTGTTGCACTCATTGCACTCGGTTTTCTTTTATCGCCCTTACCGGACTTTTTCTATTGGACCTGTCTCTTAGCGTATGCATCCCATCCCCTCATTGACTTGTTGAATGAACAGGGTGTAGCATTATTCTGGCCATGGAAGAAGAAATTCCGTATTCTGCCGAGGTTTATGGCGATCGATACAGGGTCTTTTGGCGAAAGTGTATTCTGTATGATCTTACTGGTTGTCGTCATTGTCATCCCGTTCGTATATTTGTTACCTAAGGGTATGCTATAACTGAGTGAGGAGTCAGGAGGTTGAATAATGATTACAAATGAACAAATCAAAGCGTCGGAAGTGAAGCTGACCGGTGTGAATGGCGAGGATCTTGGAGTCGTGGCGACGGTCGAAGCGCTTCGGATGGCGAGAGAGCTGAAGGTTGATCTTGTCTGTCTCTCGTTAATGTCGAGCCCGCCGCCGTGTAAGCTCGTAGCGAAGAACGTACATAAGCAAGAGAAAAATCAACAGAAACAGCAAGAGAAGAAAGCTTCAGCACCTGCCAAAGTTAAAGAAATTCGCGTGACGTCGGCGATCGAGGAGCATGACTACGACACGAAGAAGCGTCAGGCGGAGCGCATTCTCAGCACCGGGAACAGTGTTCAGTTGACGGTACTCGTTGACCGCAAGCAGACGGACCCTGCGAAGCGGGTTGCTGAAGATATGGTCCGCGACTTGTCTGAATCCGGCCAGTTAGAGCGGGGGATTCAAGTCAGCGGCAAGCAAGTGATTGCGATCATTAAGCCAAGAGCCTAAGAAGGAAGTGACAGCGATGAGTGGACAGTTACGCGCGAATATTCGCCCGGGTCTCGAAGTGGAGATCGTGCTGAAGCAAGATCAGCGGACAGGTGCCCTGACAGCAGGGACCGTGAAGGATATTCTAACGAATTCCCCGCAGCATCCGCATGGGATTAAGGTGCGACTAACGAACGGACAAGTTGGACGCGTGAAGAACATTATATCGAAGTAAGGCATAGAGCATCGACCGAGAGGTCGATGCTCTTTTTATTTGACGTGCGAGCATAACCCATTTCCATTTGCGTGATCATGCAGTGAAGGTGATCCTTCACTTTTTTTTGCCCCTATAGATAGAATTATTGTTGAACCTACCGCAATTTTGCGATAACATCAAAAAAGAAACAAACATAAACAACAAGAAACAACATAAATAAATTGTATCACCTGTTTTAATCAGAAATTCATGAATATTGAAGAACAAGCACGCTTATAGTGAAATAAGTCTCTGCATACGAGAGTCGCAGCACCCGATCCAGTTACCGCTCTGATTCCGGGATTCACGGAGTTGGGTTGTATAGATTTAATTCTAGCGATATGGGGAGAGGTGGAAGTATGAAGTCTTGGAGAGGTATGAGATTCTTCACAATTCTTGCACTTACGGCGGCGCTAACGAGCATGACTTTACTTGCAGCTTGTTCATCAGGTACGAAGACGGGGGATGATTCGGGTTCGAACGGAAACGGAGGCAAGACGCTAACGCTGCAAGAGCTGGTACCGCTCGCGCAGAAGGAAGGGAAGTTAGCCAGCGTAGGGATGCCGGACTCTTGGGCGAACTGGAAAGGGACATGGGATGACTTGCTCAGCAAATACAAAATTGAGCATACGGATACCGACATGTCCAGCGCGGAAGAGCTAGCCAAATTCGAGACGGAGAAAGGCAACCCGCCCGATATTGGCGACGTTGGCATTGCCTTTGGTCCGGTCGCAGAAGAGAAAGGGTTAACGCTCAAGTATAAGACGGAATTCTGGGATGAAGTCCCGGCATGGGCGAAGGATGATGACGGAGACTGGATGGTGGGGTATACCGGGACCATCTCCTTCCTCTGCAACAAGACATTGGTCGATAAGTGCCCGACGAGCTGGGCCGATTTGAAGGAAGGGAATTACAAGGTTGCCCTCGGTGATGTGGGCAAAGCAGCGCAAGCGCAGCATGTCGTGCTCGCCGCGGCGCTGGCGTTCGGCGGGGATGTGACCAACCTGAAGCCTGGACTCGATTACTTCGCGGATCTGGCGTCGAAGGATCGGATCTCCAAGGTGGATGCGACCGTGCCGAATATTCAGAAAGGCGAGATCCAAGTGGTTACGCTATGGGATTTCAACTCCTTGGGGTATCGGGATCAGATCGATCCGGCAAAATTTGAGATTCATATCCCCAAAGAGGGCAGCGTAACGAGCGGTTATGCTTCCGTCATTAACAAAAATGCGAAGAATCCGAATGCGGCGATGCTGGCACGGGCTTATATTTTTAGCGATGAGGGTCAGATTAACCTAGCCAAAGGGTATGCGCGTCCGATCCGTTCCAGCGTGAAGCTCCCGGATGATGTCGCCTCCAAATTGATTAGCAGTGATGAATATGCGAACGCCAAACCGATCAGCGACTTCAAGGCTTGGGAGAAATCGATTAAGGAGCTGCCGCAATTATGGCTAGAACAGGTCCAATCCAAAATAAAATAATGCTGCTCGTCTGTCTTCCGTTATTGATTTGGATTGCCGCGTTTGAATTGCTGCCGATTGCTGGCATGCTCGTGATGAGTTTCCAAGATGATAGCGGCCAAGGGTTTTCCCTTGGCCAATACATAAGAGCCTTCACGAGCGATATCTATCTGCAGGCCATATGGAATAGTTTGAAGGTGGCGCTCATCTCGAGCATTGTCGGGATCATCATTGCCTTGGTGTGCGGGTATGCCATTACCCGTCTCTCCGAAGGGTTTCGCGATCGGATGCTGATGGTATCCAACATGATTACGAATTTCGTTGGGGTGCCGCTTGCCTTTGCTTATATGATCATGCTCGGCAACAACGGAGCGTTTACCCTGCTGTTCCAGCGGCTCGGTCTAGACACACTTGCAAAGTTCGATCTCTATACCGAGAACGGGCTTCTCTTGCTATACATCTACTACCAGATTCCGCTCGCGATACTGCTCGTCTATCCGATCTTTCACGGGATTCGTGAGGAGTGGAAGGAAGCATCGGCACTGCTCGGCGCATCCGCATGGCGGTTCTGGCGGCATATTGGGATCCCGATGATGCTCCCTAGCATTCTAGGGACATTCAGTATTCTTATTGCGAATGCACTCGGCGCCTACGCGACGGCTTACGCCTTGACCGGCAGCAATTTCAACCTCCTGTCGATTCGAATCGCCGCTCTTGTATCGGGGGATATCTTCCCGAACTTCCAGCTTGGTAGCGCACTTGCGGTGATTCTCGCGATCATCATGCTGCTCGCGATGTTCCTCAATGAGTGGATGACACGGTATTCGGGGAGGAGAGGCTTATGAGGGGATCTTCGCAGCCGGAGGCTGCTCGCAGAAAGGGAGCAGGGCCTACGATCATCATTTCTGTACTCTTACTCTATCTATTTCTGCCGATCGTTGCGACGCTGCTCTTCTCCATCGCGAAGGATTGGCAATCTAGCATTTTGCCTACGAGCTATACGCTATCGTGGTATGGGCATATTTTCAGCGATCCGAGATTTTTGTTCGCTGTGCTGCGTACGCTGCTCGTTGGCGTATTGACCGTATCTTTGGGGCTAGCGGTAATGGTGCCGGTGATTTTCGTCCTCGCCGTGTACTTTCCCAAGTGGGAGAAGCTGCTTCAGATTTCTGTGCTGCTGCCGTTCGCCTTTCCGCCTGTTGTGGCAGCGATTGGTCTGATTAAGCTTTATTCCGGCGGTCCAGTCCCATTAACAGGTACGATCTGGATTCTGATCGCGGTCTACTTCATTCTCATCCAGCCGTTTATCTATCAGAGCGTACGGAGCAGTCTGCGGACGATCCATGCACAGGATTTGATGGAAGCGGCAGAAGTGCTCGGGTCGGGAAAAATGAACGCGTTTCTCCGGATTATTCTCCCGAATATATGGTCGGGGACGCTGGTCGCTTGCCTATTATCCTTCTCGATGGTATTCGGCGAGTTCGTCATGGGTCGGATGCTTGTTGGCGGGGAGTTCGAGACGGTCCAGCAGTATTTGTATAATGCGATGAAAGTGTCCGGCCCATCGGCGAGTGCGGTTGTTGTGACGTACTTTTTATTTATTTTCTTGATCTCAGGCATCGTGCTGAAGCTGGGCAAGCGGAAGCCAAAAGGCTATCTCGCACATCCGAAACCGGGGGGAGAGGATCAATGAGCTACATTCATATTGATGCGGTGCTTAAGACGTATGAAGGACAGACCGTGCTGAGGGATATCGATTTTACGATCGAAGAGGGCGAGTTCCTCACGATGCTGGGTCCATCGGGCTGTGGGAAAAGCACGCTGCTTCGCGCCATCGCGGGTCTGATCTCGATCGACTCGGGTTCGATCATGGTCGGCGGACGCAACATCACGCATTTGTCGCCGAAGGAGCGGCAGGTCGGGATGGTGTTCCAATCGTATGCGTTATTCCCGAATATGTCCGTCTTCGAGAACATTGCCTTTGGGCTCAAGATGGAGAAGATGACGAAGCGTGACTATACTCCTCTCGTGGAAGAGATGATTGCATTAATCGATTTGCGCGGCAAAGAAAATCAATACCCTGCGCAATTATCTGGCGGTCAGCAGCAGCGGGTCGCACTCGCTCGCGCGCTTGTGAAACGCCCGAAAGTATTGCTGCTGGATGAACCTCTAAGTGCGCTTGATGCCAAGATCCGCCGGCATCTGCGGCATCAGATACGCGACATTCAGCGGAAGCTGAAGATGACGACCATCTTCGTGACCCACGATCAGGAAGAGGCGCTTACGATCTCGGATCGGATCGTGGTGATGAATAACGGCATCATGGAACAGCAAGGAACGCCGGCAGAGATCTATACGGCGCCGGCAACCGAATTCGTCGCGAAGTTCATCGGCAGCTATAATGTCTGGCGCAAGGAGGAACTCTCGAAGAGTCAGCTGGCACAGATGCCGCCTGGGGAGCTGTACGCCGTGCGGCCGGAATCGATTCGGATTGTTCCTACGGAGGAAGAAGACGGCTTGTTCGATGCGGCATGGATGCGCCTCGGCGAAGGAAGGGTGGAGCGCAGCATGATTCTTGGCAATGTTATGCGGTATTTCATTCGCGTGCAGGCCATGCAGGTGATCGTCGATCGATTGCATGATCAGGATACAAGGCGGGTTGGGGAAGGTACGAATGTACGGCTGTTCCTCCCAGTGGAGGATTGCCGTGTTTTGAATGCGTTAGCATGATGATGGGTAAAAGGGAGATGCCAGGTGAACACGACATATGATCCAATGATTTGGCACATTAGCAATCTAGAGATGACCATTCGTTTGTTGCTTGCCCTTCTGCTGGGCGGTTTGATCGGACTGGAACGCGAGCTTGGCGGCCATTCTGCGGGGTTTCGAACGCATATTCTCGTCTGTCTGGGTTCTGCTGCGATCGCGTTATTATCAATGTATGGCTTCGCAGCATTCGCGGCTGACCCGAATGTGCGTCTCGATCCCGCACGGCTTGCTGCCCAAGTGATCAGCGGGATCGGTTTTCTTGGCGCAGGGACAATACTACGGACGGGGCTGACGATCTCGGGACTTACGACAGCGGCTTCGCTATGGGTGGTGGCAGCAATCGGGTTATCAGCTGGCGCGGGGTTCTACTACGGAGCGGGCATTCTAACCCTGCTCGTCGTCGTCAGCTTGTTCTTCTTGAATAAGATGGAGAAGCGGTTCTCACGGACTAAGGCAACAAGGCAGTTGGTCCTGAAGATGGCCCGGGGGTCCTCAAGTCTGAACCAAGTTGTGGATTACTTGAGTGATAAGGGCATTCAGATGAATAAGCTGGTCGTCGAGAAAGAAGAAGGTGAAGTTGTCGATTCGGATGGATTATTGATTGTAAGACTACATCTGAAGCTGAAGCGAGTGAATCGATATGAGGAGGTGGTCGTGACTTTAGCCGAAATGGAAGGTATCTATGGACTTGAGACCGTAGGAGATTCGCTCTAATACGGCAGACAAGTCCGATGACGAATGGACAAGCGCTTAAGCGCTCAATCACAATATGAATATAGAGGAGTTATGGGGAAATGACGACACTACAATTTCGTGAGGATCGTACGTTCAAAATTGTTCAATTTACGGATATTCATATTCACCAAGGTGATGCAAAGGATGAGCAGACCTGTGCATTAATTGGCCAAATCGTCGATGCGGAGCAGCCGGATCTTGTTGTATTCACAGGCGATGTCATTGAGGCACATCATTGCGTGGATGGACAATTGGATTCATTTCAGTTGGTTGCTGAGGTCGTTGAGGAGCGTCAAGTGCCTTGGACGGTCGTATTCGGCAACCATGACACTGAAGTCAATATTACGCGGGAACAGCTGATGGAACAAGCAATGAAGAACCCGCATTGTCTCGCCGTTCCGGGTCCAGCATCCATCGCGGGCGTCGGCAACTATTGTCTGGAAGTCGTGAATGCGCAAGGCGTACCGGCAGCGCTGCTCTATCATCTGGATTCCGGAAGCGTATCGACGGTCTCTCACGTGGATGGCTATGGCTGGATTGATCGCAGCCAGATCGCGTGGTATGAGCAGGAATCAAGGGCCTATACGGCCAAGAACGGGGGCACACCATTGCCAGCGCTGGCGTTCTTCCACATTCCGCTCCAAGAATATGTCACTGCATGGGAGCAAGGCAACACGGTAGGCGATCGGTTCGAACCAGTCTGCTGCCCTCGTATTAATACCGGGTTCTTCGCCGCGATGGTTGAGATGGGGGATGTGATGGGAACCTTCGTCGGCCATGACCATACGAATGATTATATCGGTGAATTGCACCGAATCCAGCTCTGTTACGGTCGCAAGACAGGATACAACAGCTACAGCCGGGAAGGGTTCTTGAAAGGTGCGCGTGTGATCCAGCTTGATGAGGGCAGCCGTGCGTTCAAGACATGGATGCGGCTTGAAGACGGATCGGTCATTGCGCAGGAGGCGACATCCGAAGCTCAGAATACGTTGGGTTAACGAATAAAGAGAAAAAATGCGGCCTTCGTCCTGAATTTCACAGGACGGAGGCCGCATCGTTTGCGATGAGAGAATTACTGCCAGTCCGTGTGATAGACTCCAGGCAGATCACTTCGTTCATACGTATGAGCACCGAAATAATCACGTTGCGCTTGCAAAAGGTTCGCATTCGACATGCCGGTCCGATAACTATCGAAATAAGTTAGCGATGCGCTTAAACATGGCAGCGCAACGCCGGAACGCATCCCTTCACAGACGATCTCCCGCAACGCGTCTTGGTATGCCGATACCTTCTCCGCGAAGTATAGAGAAATTAATAAATTGGCAAGATCTGTTTGTGCCTCATAGGCTTCGCTGATTACGTTTAAAAATTCTGCACGGATGATACAACCGCCGCGGAAAATGAGCGCAATATCCTTCAAAGGCAAATCCCAGCCGTAAAGTTCAGAAGTCATTTTATATTGCGTAAATCCTTGCGCGTACGCACAAACCTTACCCATATATAATGCTTGTTTAACGTAGTTAATCCACAAGGTTTTATCTAAATGTAAATGCTCCTGATCCATGTTGGGACTTGCCAAGATGCTCTCCGCAATCACACGTTCTTCTTTCAATGATGAGATATACCGGGCATACAAAGACTCCGTAATAATGGAAGTCGGGATCCCGTTATCAATCGCTTGGATGCTCGTCCATTTGCCCGTGCCTTTTTGCCCTGCTTTATCCAGAATCACATCGATTAGCGGCATGCCGGTTAAGGGATCCTGCTTTCTTAGAATTTCTGCTGTAATTTCGATTAAATAGCTTTTCAGTTCGCCTTGATTCCATGTTTCAAAAATGTCAGCGACTTCATTCACCGATAGGCCTAATCTTTCTCTTAAAAAGGTATAGGCTTCGGCGATTAATTGCATGTCTGCGTACTCGATCCCATTATGGACCATTTTTACGAAATGCCCTGCGCCTCTCGGACCAATATAAACGCAGCAAGGCTCGCCATTCACTTGAGCCGCTATTTTGGTAAGAATGGGCGCGACTTTATCATATACCTCTCGATCCCCGCCTGGCATGATCGAAGGACCTAGCAGAGCACCAACTTCTCCACCGGAGATGCCGATCCCCAAATAACCGATTCCCTTGGGACGTAATTCATCGTATCTGCGTTCCGTATCTTGATAATGGGAATTGCCGCCGTCCATGATGATATCGCCGGACGCAAGAAAAGGCAATAATGAAGCAATAACGGAATCGATCGGCTTGCCCGCCGTCACCATAAGAAAGATTTTTCTTGGCTTTTCTAAGGACTGCACAAAATCTTGCATTTCGTAATAGGGATGGACCGTTAACGCATCCATTTTTTCGACCAGTTTATCGGTTAAATCTCTTGTGTAATTATAGACAGCAACGTGTTCCCCTTTACTCGCCATGTTCAAAGCGATATTACTGCCCATGACTCCCAAACCAATAACGCCAATGGTATTCAACATATGTTTGCACCTTTTTTCTAAGATTAATAGGCAGTAAAAACCCCCACTTAAGCTGAGCCTTTACTGCCTGGAAAGAACTATACGAACAAGCTTAGTAATAAAATAAATCCTAGTCCGGATACGGAAATAATCGTCTCAAGCAAAGTCCACGTCGCAAAGGTTTCTTTCATGCTTAAACCGAAATATTCTTTGAACATCCAGAAACCAGCATCATTTACGTGTGAAGCAATGAGACTGCCAGCTCCGGTTGCAAGGACGACGAGAGCTAGATTAACGTCAGATGCACCTAACATTGGAAGCACTAAACCAGTCGTTGTTAACGCAGCAACTGTAGCAGAACCTAAGGAAATACGTAAGATGGCAGCGATGATCCAGGCCAGCAAAATCGGCGATAAGGAAGTACCTTGGAAGATTTGGGCTACATAGTCGCCAACGCCGCCATTAATCAATACTTGTTTGAAGGCTCCGCCTCCGCCGATGATTAAGAGCATCATACCAATATGAGAAATCGCTGTTGTACATGACTCCATGACGGTTTTGATTGGAATCTTTCTTGCCAATCCCATCGTATAAATGGCCACTAATAACGAAATCAGCATGGCCACATCCGCATCCCCGATGAACCGGATCGCTGCGAGTAATCCGTTATCGTTTAATCCTATTGTTTTTTGCAGCAAAGTAATGATCGTTGCGATTGACATTAAGATAACAGGCAGTAAGGCGGTAAATACACTGATGCCAAAACCAGGCGTGTCCTCAAGTTTAAATACCTTCTGTTCGCCTAGCGAGCTAATATTCCCGGTTTTAGTGAATGCATTCGGCATGAGCTTTCTGGAGATCTTCGTAAATACAGGTCCGGCCAAAATGACTGTTGGGATGGCAATAATAAAACCATACAGCAGTACGTGACCAAGGTTTGCGCCAAGTTCACCTGCAATCGCGGTCGGTCCCGGATGGGGCGGCAAAAATCCGTGCGTTACGGATAAAGCTGCGGCCATTGGAATCCCGAGATACAAGATCGAAACTTTCAATTCTCTTGAAATGGCGAAAATAATAGGGATTAATAATACTAATCCAACTTCAAAAAATAAGGCAACGCCGATAATAAACGAAGCAGTCACGACAGCCCACTGAATGTTCTTCTCACCGAATTTGTCCACAAGGGTCATGGCGATACGTTGTGCGCCCCCGGAATCCGAGAGCAGCTTGCCTAACATGGCACCGAGACCGAATATGAGAGCTAGATGGCCCAGTGTACCGCCTAAGCCGGCCTCAATGGTTTTAACGATATCTCCCATCGGCATGCCAAGGGCTAGGGCGACGCCGAACGATACAATGATTAATGAAATGAAGGTATTTAATTTCAAGACCATGATTAATCCAAGTAATGCTAGAATCCCAATTGCTACAATGACTAATGGCATCGTAATTTCCCCTTATTGTTTATTCTTTGTTGTCTTTGATTAAGCTTCTTTGATAATTGGTGATTCGCGTATAATCTTCTTCTAATACTCTTGATAGACTGATAAAGATCGGCAGTAATTGTCTATACTCTTTTGCTGCTTCTTCTTTTGGTGTGTGTTGGTAGGTACTGCCAATCATGTTATTAATGATTTCAAAAGAGTCAATTTTTCCTGTGGCATAGAGACCTAGTATACATGCACCCAGACAAGAGCTTTCGTAACTTTTGGGAACAACGACTTCAGATTCGAAAATATCGGACATCATTTGCCGCCACACATCAGATCTTGCGAAGCCTCCCGTTGCTTGAATCCGGGTCACAGGACCGTCCATGCATTCCGTTAATGCTAGGAACACGGTATATAGATTATAAATAACGCCTTCCAAGGCAGCCCGAATCATATGCTCCTTTTTATGTGACAACGTTAAGCCGAAGAAGGAGCCGCGTACGTTCGGATTCCATAGTGGCGCACGTTCTCCTGCGAGATAGGGGTGGAATAGCAAACCGTCTGCCCCTGGTCTCACACGTTCAGCGATTTTCGTTAATACATCGTAGGGATCAATCCCTAGTCTTTTCGCCGTCTCTACTTCTGAGGAGGCAAGTTCATCGCGAATCCAGCGAAGGACCATCCCTCCATTGTTAACCGGTCCGCCAATGACCCAATGCTTTTCCGTCAAGGCATAACAGAATATTCTTCCTTTTTTATCGGTTTGCGGCTTGTCAATGACGGTTCGAATGGCTCCGCTTGTCCCAATGGTGACTGCAATCTCGCCTTTTCCGATGGCATTAACGCCTAGATTAGAGAGCACGCCGTCACTCGCGCCAATGACAAAAGGAGTCTGTGGATCAATGCCCATCCTTTGGGCTAAGTCCGAATTGCAATGGTTATATATGTTGGTGGTTGGCACGAGCTCAGATAATTGAGCAGGTGTTATGCCGGCGATTTGAAGTGCTTCTTCATCCCAATCTAACGTATTAAGATTCATCATCCCCATCGATGAAGCGAGGGAATGATCGACGACATACTGATCAAACAATTTCTTAAAGATATATTCTTTGATTCCGATATACTTTCTGGCTTTGGCAGCGATCTCAGGACGGTCATTCACAATCCATGTAATTTTGCATAACGGCGACATGGGGTGAATAGGTGTTCCTGTCCGTCTATACACGTCATGGCCATTCAGTTCATTTTTAATTTTATGTGCCCATGCTTCACTACGGTTATCCGCCCAGGTGATGCATGGTGTCAGCGGCTGGTCATTTTCATCCATGGCAATGACACTATGCATGGCGCTGCTAAATGAAATAAACGCTGGTTGTTTATCCGAATGCTGTTTTCTAATATTTGAAATCGTTTGCAGTACGGCTTGAAAAATCTGATCCGGATCTTGTTCCGCCGTGGACATATCCGGTGTATGAAGTGGGTAACCGATATTCTCGGTTTGAATGACTTCGCCATTGTCGGTGAACAATACCGCTTTGGTACTTGTTGTGCCGATATCTACGCCTAACATATAGCTACTCATGTTCTTGTTCTACTCCTTTTGATAACATTTGCTGCGACATCCAGAGGTCATCGACTTTCCTTTGAACATCATCAAAGTTTTGATGCAAGGACTTAACCATGAGTGCTCGATCTTTCGTCTCGATGGCTTGTATATAAAGTTCATGATTATTGATAATCCGCGCTAAGTCTTCGTACGTTTCCTTAAAGCGAGTACGCATCGATAATAGAATAAAGCTTTCCATAACGGGTTTTAAATTACTCCAAATCATCAGGACGTAGGAATGTTGAATGGAACGGATAATTGTCTCATGGAATAAGACATCTTGGTAAGAAAACTCATCCGCATCTTCATATTTAATGGCGATTTTCATCATTTCCATAATTTTATTCAATTCTTTGACCAACTCATTCGTATCCATATTCGCCAGACGCTCAAAGACAAACGTTTCTATGAGTAGACGGACATCATATATTTCGTTGATTTCTTTTTCGGTTAAACCAATGACAACGGCGCCCATTCTTTCCAAGCGAATGATATTTTCAGATGCCAGTACTTTCAATGCATCGCGAACGGGGGATCGGCTTACTGAAAAATCGGCAGCCAATTTATTTTCAGACAAAATGGAACCGCTTTCGATCCTGCCAGAAATAATGCGCATTCGAAGTTCACTTGCAACACGATCGCCAGTCGAAGCTTTTGAAAGCCATTTTTCGGGATAAATAAATTCCTTTGAATCCGCCATAACTTCACCTCTTTTGCAACCAAGTATACTTGTATACAAGTATACCCTTAATTATTAATTATGCAAGCGTTATCTTCTACCAATTCCACCCACTTTGTTTAATTCTATTTTCGAAGGTTCATGCATCGTCGTCAGACGATTGAATCGAAATAAGCCCTCGTTCCATGATGGATGGAACGTAGGGCTTATTCTGTGTGATCATCCTATAGATGGACGCTGATGTTATTTATTTTTCGCCATCGCATAAGGAAGCTTCTCCAGATCGCTTACCTCAGCAGGTGCTTGAGTGCTCATCTCGAAGGCCAGTACGCCTCCATTGGCAAGCTCTTCATGGGTTAGATAGAGCCTCGATACGGCTTCTCCGTTCAACTGGACACCCGATACATATTTATGCTCAACCGTGTTATCCGCAGCTTCAATCACGATTTGTTTGCCGTTCTCCAGATGGACCGTCATCTTCTTGAAATAAGGCGTTCCAAGCACATATTCAGGTACCCCAGGGCTGAGTGGATAGAAGCCCATCGCACCGAATACGTACCACGCGCATAGGCTGCCGTTATCTTCATCGCCTGGCAAGCCGTCAGGGCGGGAGCTGAATAAATCATCCATGGTCCGACGAACCCAGTGCTGTGTTAATGCTGGATAACCTAGTGCCGTGTAGATGTATGGGAAGTGGAAGCTCGGTTGGTTGCTGATCGCGAACTGCCCAAAATCGACATTGGCCATCTCTGACATTTCGTGAATTTCGAAGCCGTATGATCCGACTTTGAATTCAGGTTCTGCTGCGAATAGCGCATCTAGGCGCTCCTTCGCTGCCTCGCGTCCTCCCATGCAATCTGCAAGTCCGAGCAGGTCGTGCTGAACCGCCCAGCTGCTCTGGTAAGCGCCGCCCTCTGTATACGGTCCACCCCAAACGGTCGGATCGAATGGCTCAAGCCAGCTTCCATCCTGCAGTTTGCCGCGCATGAAGCCAACAGCAGGATCGTACAGGTGTTTATATTGCTCCGCACGTTTCATGAGCTGCGTGTATTCCTCATCGCGGCCCAAATGCTTCGCAATCTGTGCTATACAGAAGTCGCCATATACATAGTCGAGCGTGTTACATACGCTCTCATGTGTGTGAATATCGGCAGGCATGTATTCGAATTTCAAATACTCGCCCATGCCTTTCCGTCCGTAACGTTTGTCCGGTGATACGGTCGTCGCATGTTTGTGTAGTCCTTCGTAGGCCGTTTCGACATCGAATCCTGTGTTCCCTTTGACAATCGCATCAGCAAAGGATACATCGATAAGGGTACCCGGCATCATACTGCGTTCGCCAGGCGATGCCCATTTCGGCATCCAGCCGGTCTCCTTGTAAGCATTGACCCAACCTTGCATCATTTCATTCACGAAGGATGGATAGAGCAAGTTGTAGAGCGGGAAGGATGTCCGGTAGGTATCCCAGAAGCCGATATCGGCATAGAGCGGACCTTTCTCGATCTTGCCATTGTATGGACTGAAGTGAACCTGCTCACCATCTGCGGTATATTCATGAATCGCGTGCGGGAAGAGGGAGGTACGGTAAAGGCTAGTATAGAATGTCTTCAGCTTCTCTTGGTCGTCGCTCTCAACCTCGATGACGCCAAGCTGCTTCTCCCAAATGGCCGTTGCAGCCTGAAGGATGTCATCGAAGGACTGCTGACCGATCTCGCGATCGAGATTCGTGAAGGCTTGTTCTTGACTAATGAAAGATGTACTGAAGCTCGCTTCGACCATACCGTCTGCCGGTAATTCTAAGCCGACGTAAGCACCGAGACGCTCGCCCGTTCCGTTAAGATCTGAGTTCGTGTTATGCTTCGCATCGAATAACCCGCTGAGCTCCCCAACGATGGAGCAATTGAATCGAATTGCGAAATACATCCGGTAGTTCTCCGGCGTGCCGCCCGCTTTGGCTGTTGTGTAGCCTCTTAAGGTGTTGTTCACCGTGTCAATCTGCATGGTTGTCTCGCCTGGGAATGGCGCTAGAATGAAGCGGGCCTCATCCCGGCGTTTATAGGTCAGACGAATGCTCGCACAGCGTGCTGTTGGCGCGAGTTCCATCGTCGTCTGGTAGCGAAGTAGATGAACCTTCAAGTAGTCTGGACGCACGACCAAGTCTTTCTTGCGGAAGGAGGATGAGCGGTCATGGGCAGAGGTCTTCAGCGCACCTGTCTGTGGGATGAAAGTCATATGGCCGTAGTCGCCAATCCATGGGCTTGGTTGATGCGTCAGACGGAAGCCTTCCATACGGTTATGGTTCGGACTGAACCACCAGCCGCCGCCGGCTTCGGAGGTTTGCAGCGCCCAAGCGTTCATCGCGAAGGGCAATGAAGTTAACGGCAGTGTATTGCCATTCGAATATGGATAAATGGAATCGGTCCCTTGCAGGGGATTCACGTATTGAATTTTGTTCATGTCTACACTCCTTTTTGAACAACCTCTTTAACGGATCTGTCTTCAGGTCACGTTACCTTCATTGTAGTGAAATAGGTGTCCGGCTCGCCTATCAATATTTTAGAATATCTATCACTTTTCATGATAAAATAGATCAGGATGTAATGTCATGATGGCTGTGAATGCTAGAAAGAGGCAAAAAATGATGTTTCCGTATTATTTGCAAGGCGATGACGAGGTTCATGGCGAGTTTCCTTTTACACTGAAAATTCATCATCTTGAGACGCATATCCCTGCACATGTTCACCATTTTATTGAATATACCTATGCTTTTAAAGGACGAGGCACGGAATTAATTAATGGCGTTAGTAAGGAGTTAGTTCCCGGTACGCTCACCTTCCTATTCCCGCACCAAGTGCATGAGATCAAAATTGAGCCGGGTGAAGAGCTATATCTCTACGTCGGGGCGATTGGACTTAAAGCATTCTTCGGCGGGGACACGTTCTTTGATCTGCACCGCTTACTGCAAGGAGCAGAGTCTGATCCGAATACCACCTACCGGCTCGATGACGAGACAGCAGCCGAGATTTTGACGCTGCTCGAACAGATGCATGTGGAAATACAAGAAGGGCATCCTTGGAGCCGCGTCATGTTCGTAGCGAAGCTCATTCAGGTGTTCGTTCTCTTCGACCGTTATCGACAGCGTCATCTCGAACCAAGTCCTTCCCAACATCGAGAGGTCCAGTCCATGCGAGGGATGCGAGAGATTATCTCTTATGTGTACCATCATTTCAAGGAAGATATTACGCTTGAGACGCTCGCGAAGAAGTTTAACTATAGTGTCTCTTATATTAGCGCTTCATTCAAACAATTGGCCGGCGAGAATTATTATGCGGTTCTTGAGCAGATTCGAATCGCACACGCATGCAATTTATTGATCAGTACGAATTTGAAGATCACAGACATTGCTTATGAAGCTGGCTTTAAATCGTACTCTACCTTCGTGCGGGTATTCCAGACGCGCATGCACATGTCGCCAACGGCCTATCGGAAGAATAAAGGAATAGCCTTGGATTTATAAAGGGAAATAGGGAAGGTTGACGGAATGAAAATCCGATTGGATGGATGTTCCAGACACCTTTCTTTAGTTTGTACACAAAATCTATAGTTTGTCGACTTTTGTAAGCGTATTATTTTGTTTACTCTTAAATAGCAATCAAGATTTACCAGTAACCGCTTGAATTTCATACAGAAGGGGATTGAAACAACATGACCAAAGCAAAGAAAATGCTGCTCACGACATTTTGTCTGTTGATGCTGACATCTATCGTCTTGGCTGGGTGTGGAAGTAAGAATAAGGACCAAGTTGAAAGCGCTGACAAGGGTGCGGCAGAACAGCCGGTAGAGCTTCTCTGGTACACGATTGGTGCGCCACAGAAGGACTTGAATAAAGTCATGGAGAAAGTGAGCGAATATACCAAAGAGAAAATCGGCGTCACGATCAAAATGAAAATGTTCGATTTCGGTGATTATAACCAGAAGATGGGCGTTATCGCAGCGACAGGCGAACCTTACGATATTGCATTCACTTCTTCCTGGGCATTCGATTATGTGACCAACGCGAAGAAAGGCTTGTTCTATCCAATGGACGAGCTCATTGAGAAATATGGACAAGACATGAAGAAGGCGATTCATCCGTCTTTCCTTGCAGGTGCCAAAATCGACGGTCAGACTTTCGCGATTCCGGTGAACAAAGAGCTGCCGGCGCAGAAGGTATTCCGCTTCAACAAGCAGTTTGTTGACAAATACAAGCTAGACATTAATAGTGTGAAGACGCTTCAAGACCTTGAGCCGTTGCTTGCTAAGGTGAAAGCAGGAGAGAAAGGATTGTATCCACTTTCCGGGGACAAGAACTTCAAGTTCGGTCTGTACTACGATCTAGTCAATGAGAACTTGCCGCTAGGCGTATCGCTTAATGATGCCGGCGACCTCAAAATCGTGAACATTCTGGAGCAACCAGAGACGATGAGAGATTTCACAACGATGCACGAGTACTACCAAAAAGGTTACTTAAAACAAGACGTTGCTTCGGCAGCGAATGGCGATGAGATGAAGACGGGCAAATGGTTCGTTGATATGCCGGATACACAACCGTTCGCGGACAACCTATGGAGCCAATCGTTTGGTTATCCGGTTGTATCGGTGCCTTACACAGAAGCTTATGTCTATAACTGGTCCGTTCTAGGTTCGATGCATGCGATTTCCGCGTCGTCGAAATATCCTGAGAAAGCGATGCAATTCTTGAACTTGCTTAATACAGATAAGTACCTTCGTAACCTTGTGAACAACGGGATCGAAGGCGAGCACTACAAACGTATTGATGACCAGACCGTTGAATATTTGCCAGCGAAACAAGAGCGTTATGACATGCCTACATTCACGCTTGGTAACTTCTTCATTCTTGATAAGCTGTCAACGGATCCAAAAGACAAATGGGAGAAATTCGCTGAATTCAACAACTCGGCTAAAAATGCACCATTGCTTGGATTCTCCTTCAACCCAGACAAAGTGAAGACAGAGATCGCAGCACTTCAGAACGTAAAGGAAGAATTCTATCCTTCCCTGTTCACAGGATCTGTAGATCCGAAAGTCTATGTGCCAAAAGCGATCGAGAAATTCAAAGCTGCGGGACTTGATAAAGTTCAAGCAGAAATGCAAACACAGCTGGATGCTTGGAAAGCAAACAAAAAATAATCGATTTCTTCTGAAATCAAGTTCATAAGCAAGCGGGTATTCGATCCTCTGACCAGAGGATGGGTACCCGTTTTGTTTTGTTCCAAGATCGTAATTTCTTTGCCGTTCATTTTTATTTGACATTGATAATCATTATCAATAGAATGTGAGTATACATACACGTTCATAGAAGACCATGGGAGGGTACCGAAATGTTCATTGAGACGAAGACGATTGTCGTGAAGGAAGGATTCTCGGATCAAATCGTTCAGCGCTTTACCGGTGAAGGGATTATCGAGAAATCGGAGGGGTTCATCGATTTGAGCGTGCTCGTGAAGCGTACGCGTCGCGGCAGCGATGAAGAAGTAATCGTGCTGATTCGCTGGGAATCGGAAGAAGCATGGAAGAAATGGGAGACGAGCGAAGCGCATATTGAAGGACATCGTCAATCCAGAGGGAAGCCGCAGCCCGAATATATGGTTAGCCGATCGCATGCCACGTACGATGTGGCATCCTCGAAGAGCGGCGTGTCATCCATAGCATAGCGATAAACGAATGAAGCTATCGCCCCCATGTGCGGGGTTGATAGCTTTTTTTAACTGACAAAGGAAGTGATTCAATGACCCGAGGAGAGCAACAATCTGGAACAATGAACTTGAATGATGACAACATGATGGAAGGCCTCATGTTCCGTCTTCGTGACGCAGCCTGTCTGCAAGGGGAAGCGCTGAATATTCACCCGCAATTGACGCAGTCGCATGTGCTGATCTATGTCCGTCAGGGACAGGGCAGCGTGACGATTGATGAGACGTCGCACCGGATGCAGCCGCATGCGGTTTATTTCTGCCCTGCAGATAATACATTCAGTGTGGAATCGAATCCAGCGTCCTTTGTCGAGCTATATCTATTCCGTATCGATATCTATCAAGAGCGGGGCGGATTCAAGAGGTGCCTGCATCCTGTGCAGGGTGAACTATTGCCTTGCCGCGGCGAGGTTGCAGTCCTGCCAACAGATACCTTCGTTCCGCTGTGCGAGTCTGTGCTGCACTATCGCGAGAGCCATGATCGATTGGAGCGATTCCGAAGCCAATATACATTCGAGCAATTCATCTATCATGTTATGCAATTCTACCGACTCAAGCAGCAGCCCTCCAGCTCCACCTTGGAACAAGTGAGGTTGCATATGGAGCGGCACCTGGATCAAGGTATGACCATCGAGCAGCTTGCTCGCATGATGGATTTAAGTCCGAAATATTTTGGCGATGTATTCAAGAAACATTATGGGACGAGTCCTATGGATTATTTGACGGAGCTGCGCATGAACCGCGCCAAGCTGCTGATGGCGAGGCCTAATCTGAAACTGCGCGATATCGCGCATCAGGTTGGCTATCAGGATGAGTTCTATTTCAGCCGCAAGTTCAAGAAGGAGATTGGCGTAGCACCAACCGTCTATATGAAGCGCAAGCGCAGAAGAATCGCTGCCTATAGTCTGAACATGATCGGGCTCTTGCTGCCGCTTAGAATCATTCCTTACGCGGCCCCGCTGCATCCCAAGTGGACGGCCTATTATTATCGAACCTACCATGCGGATATCCCGGTGCATCTCCGTGCGTATCGGCAGCATGATGCCTCTTCCTCGAAGATTCAGGAGCTGACGGAGCATAGCCCAGAGCTCATTCTATGTCCAGCAGAGGCATCAAGCGAGGAGAAGGAACAGCTGGAGCAGATTGCGCCGGTCTACTATATTCCCGTACAAGGCCTATCTTGGCGAGAGCAGCTGAAGCTTACGGCGGAGCTGTTAGGAGAGACAGAAGAAGCTGAGACATGGCTGGGCAAATATGAGCAACGGGTGAACCGTGCGAGAGAGAAGCTGCATGCTGTGGTACAAGGGGGAACCTGTCTTATCATTCGCATTACGAGAAATGCGATTTATGCCTACAGCAATCGAACAATGGCTGAGATCTTCTATGGCGATTTGCAGATGAAGCCTGCAGTGGTGTACCGTGAGGCGATCTATGAGGAACGATTGTCAATGGAGGCTTTGGTCAAGCTCGATGTGGATTATTTGCTTGTGCTTGTTCAGCAAGAAGAAGAGACGCTGCAGCATTGGGAGGCAGTGCAGCATGCACCGAGTTGGCAAGAAATGAAGGCCGTCCGGCTGCACCATCTATATCGGCTGAATTCTGACCCTTGGCGACATTATACCGCGGATGCGATGGAGCGAGTCGTGCAGGAGACGTTACAGCTGCTATCAGGAAATCGTCCATGAGAATTGCCGGATAATGTCCATTGTCCATGGTTAACCCTGTCCTTATAATTAAGAATGAGAATCGTTATCAATCAGGATGAAACGATTTCTAGATGAAATGGAATAGGGAGATGGAGAAAGAACATGAAGAAGTTATTAATGATCAGTATGATTGCGATTCTCGCAGCAGCCCTTGCTGCATGCGGTTCAAAGGCAGATACAGCAACGCCAAAGGCAGAGACAACGACGACATCAACGGCTGCGGAGCCGGCAGAGAATAAGACAGACGGCGCAACGCGCGCTATTCAATATTTAGGCCAAGAGTACACTGTACCTGCCAAAGTCGAGCGGATTGCTATCACCGGCACCGTGGAGTCCATGGAAGATGCATTGGTGTTGAATGTTGAACCGGTTGGGGCGATGACGTCGGGCGGGAAATTCGCGGAGATGTTCAAGCCGATTACGAGCAAGAGCGAATCGACAGGCGAGAAAATTCAACTGAACTTCGAGAGCATTCTTATGATGAAGCCGGACGTCATTCTGAGTTCCACGAAGTTCAAGCCGGAAGTGGGCGAGAAACTGAACAAAATCGCACCAACCTTCCCGGTATCCCACTTGTCGGAGAACTGGGACGCGAACCTTCGCCTGCTGGCTGATTTGACTGGCAAGCAGGATCAAGCGGAGCAAATTCTGAAGCAATACCAAGATGAGCTGGAAGTGACGAAGGGTAAAATCCAAGCTACCCTCAAAGATAAAAAAGTCATTGCTGTTCGCGTTCGCGCAGGCAGCCTGATGCTCTACTCCGACAAAGTATTCTTCAACCCATTGCTGTATACGGATCTTGGATTTACAGCACCGGAGGAAGTGAAAGCAGCGAAAGGGCAAGAGACGCTCTCCCTTGAGAAATTGAGTGAGATGAACCCGGATTATATCATCCTTCAATATTCTGAATCTGAGAACAAGGCAACGCCTACAGTGATGAAGGATATCGAGGGCAACCCAATCTGGAAGAACTTGAAAGCTGTGAAGGACAACCAGGTCTTTGTTAACCTCATCGACCCGGATGCACAAGGTGGAACAGCATGGAGCAAGATCAACTTCTTGAAGGCGCTGGCTGAGAAGCTGAACTAATGACAATGAAGTGAGTGGTATGTATGCGACGAGTTAAAGGAATAGGGAGCCTGCTCCTATGGGGCTCCCCCCTCATCATGGTCGGCATTGTGATCGCATCGATTCTATTTGGCGCGAAGAACTTGCCCATGAGCACGGTGTGGGATGCACTCTTTCATTTTGACCCCGAGAACGTCGATCATCAGATCGTGATCCACTCACGATTGCCAAGAGCCATCGGAGCGCTCCTGATCGGAGCGTTCTTGGCTGTGTCCGGGGCATTGATGCAAGGGATGACACGGAATTATCTTGCTTCACCATCGATCATGGGGGTCTCGGACGGTTCGGCCTTTGCCATTACGATCTGCATGGTGTTCATGCCGGAGAGCAACTCGGCGATGGAGATGATCCTCTTCTCGATGATCGGCTCATTGATCGGAGTGGCGGTTGTCTTCAGCCTCGCAACACTGGTGCCTGGCGGCATGTCGCCTGTGAATATGGCCGTGATTGGGTTGATAACCGGGACGTTCCTGAGCGGTGTATCGGCGGGGCTTGCCTCCTATTTTCAGATCTCGCAGGATGTGAGCTTCTGGTATAATGCCCGGATGCATCTCATGACGCCGGAGCTCGTGAAGGTCGCGATCCCATTCGGTATTGTCGGCTTGATTCTAGCGGTGGCGATCTCGAAATCGGTGACGGTGTTATCGCTCGGTGAAGATATCTCGAAGGGGCTTGGCCAGCGCACGGTGCTGGTCAAAGTGATTGCGACGCTAGCCGTCGTCATGCTGACCGGCATTTCGGTCGCGCTTGCAGGGAAGATTGCGTTCGTAGGGCTCATCGTCCCACATATTACGCGATTCCTTGTCGGCATCGATTATCGACGGATTGTTCCGATCGCAGGCGTCCTTGGAGCGATATTCCTTGGTCTATCCGATGTGCTCAGCCGGTTCTTGAATTATCCGTTCGAGACGCCGATCGGCGTCGTTACTTCACTGATCGGCGTACCGTTCTTCCTCTATTTAATACGTAAACGAGGGGGCGGCAAGCATGCATAATCATTCCGGAACGACGCGATTCGGATTCGTACTGTTGATCGGATATCTTCTGACGTTGGCTGCCGTATATGTCAGCCTGACCAACGGTGCATTCGACATGACGCTTGCGGAAGTGGTGAAGACGCTGTTGCGGATTAACCCGGATCCATCGCATGATCTGGTCATCTTCGAATTCCGATTGCCACGAATCGTGATCGCGATGCTGGTCGGCTTCGGACTCGGGGTTGTCGGTGCGGTGGTGCAAGGATTAATGCGTAACGGACTGGCAGATCCCGGGATTCTGGGGATCAATGCGGGCGCGGGGGCAGCTATTGTTGTCTTTATGTTCTTCTTCCAAGGCAGTATTCAAGGCACGGGGTGGTTCGCGATCATGGCGAAGCCGTTATTCGGCCTTGCAGGCGGACTAGGGGCAGCCGTCCTTATCTACCTGTTCGCTTGGAATCGCGGGAAGCTGGATTCCCAGCGGCTCATTCTGGTCGGGATTGCGATCGGATCTGGTTTTGGTGCAGTTTCGCTGTATTTATCACTGAAGATGAAGCCGAATGACTTTGAGATGGCGACCGTCTGGTTAACAGGGAGCATCTGGGATGCCAATTGGACCTATATTGCCGCCATGCTGCCATGGCTGATTATTCTTCTTCCGATTATGATGTGGAAGGCTCATCTGCTCGACCTGTTCCAGCTCGAGGAGAACAGCGTGAAGAGTCTTGGGGTTGCTACAGAGAAAGAGAAAAGCATCCTATTGCTCTGCTGTATCGGGGTGGTCAGCGCTTGTGTATCGGTATCCGGCAACATTAGCTTCGTCGGACTGATTGCGCCGCACATTACGAGAAGGCTGGTCGGCATACGCCATCGTTATGTGCTGCCGATTAGCGGCGTGATGGGTATGCTGCTCGTTGTCGCCTCCGATTTCATCTCGAAGACGGTATTTCAGCCGGTGGAGCTGCCGGTCGGCATTGTCATCTCGATTATTGGTGTGCCTTACTTCATCTATCTACTTCGTCGAGCACGGAAATAGGAGGCGAAGCCATGAATGGACAGATCAGTGTACATCGATTGGAGCAGCGTGAGCTGCTCATTTATTTACCGCCCAGCTATGACCTGATGGCGACAAGGATCTATCCTGTTGTGTACATGCATGATCGAGGGGATCTGTTCGATCCGGCTATTCATCATACGCTGCCTGAGATCGAAGCGCTGTTCGCGAAGGGTACGCTTCCCGAGATGATCTTCGTGGGTATAGCGTCTCATGCGCGAATGGATGACTATACGCCTTGGACTGCATCTCGGTTATCCGACCAACGATCCGTTTCAGACTTCGGCGGTCAAGGCGATAAGTACCTCTGCTTCATCGTGGAGCAGTGTAAGCCTTATATCGATAAAACCTTTCGCACGGATGCAAGAGCCGAAGTCACAGGGCTTCTCGGTAAGTCGCTCGGCGGATTGATCTCGATGTACGGGGCCAATCGACACCCTGAAACATTCGGAAGAATCGGCTCGATTTCCGGATCATATTGGTACGAGGGGTTCGTGGAATTCATCGTCTCGCAAACGGTGGAGCGATGTGGGAATCAGAGGATTTATATGGATGTTGGGAGCCGAGAGGGTAAAGGTAAGCAGACGGTACAACGGGAAATGGTGACCCGAACACAACAAGTGTATGCCCATCTGCAGGCTGTCGGACTGGGTTCCGAGCAGCTCGCGCTAATTATGGATGAGGGAGCGAGTCATGAGGCAGGGGCTTTTGCTCGAAGATTCCCATCTGCGCTTACATGGCTTTATCGTGAATAGAAGGATGAAGGAGGCGTATCCATTCTGCATAATTCTGAAGATCGTACAACAGTAATGACCTTACCTATTCTGGGGCAGGAAGTGACGCTGCCGCGTACATGGCAGCAATATATACGCTCGAAGCAAGGGGATCGAGAATACCAGATTATGATCGCTGTTCCCCATGATCCACCACCTTCCACGGGTTATCCAATCATCTATGTGCTCGATGGCAATTCCGTATTCGGAACGATGGTGGAAGCGGTGCGGTTGCAGAGTCGTAGGCCGGAGAAGACAGGGGTTCTGCCGCATGTCGTCGTCGGAATCGGGTACCGGACGGAGGAGCCCTTCGACCCGGCACGGATGGTTGACTACTCGCTCCCGATACCGCGTGATGAATTGCCGACATTACCAGGAAGAGAAGAATGGTCCGAACACGGTGGTGCAGATACATTCCTCCGATTCTTGGAGGAGGAAGTGAGGCCGTCGATTGAGCAGCAAGTGACGATTGATCGGGCGAGACAGAGCTTATTCGGACACTCGCTTGGCGGGTTATTCGTATTGCATACGCTGTTCACGAAGCCGACAGCATTTCAGACGTATATTGCAGGCAGTCCATCCATTCATTTCGGTCGTCAGCTGCTGCGGGATGAAGAAGCGGTGTTCATGCAGCGCTTGGATCAGCAGCAAGTCGATGCGGGACTAATGATTGCTATGGGGGAGCTCGAAGAACGGCATCCGAGCCGTATGTTCGAACTTGCGGAGACGATGGCTGTACGCTTATCTTCCTTGGAGGGACAAGGACTCGAGGTGCAATTCCGGGTTTTCGCGGAGGAGAATCATACGTCGGTGCTCCCGGTTCTGATTAGTCGGGCATTGCGCTACGCAAGCAGAACGTGCACGGACAATATGAAATAAGAGAAGGTCAACCTGTGATGTCGGGTTGGCTTTTTTTGTCATTCATCGGAGTGGGTTCAATAAATGAAAATTGGCTGATGTGGTACACTATACAGATGTGCATCAAGAATCTACAACAAGACTTCGCAGGAAGTGAGGTGAATAAGGACGATGCTGTTGCAATTATTCGAACGTGCTGCCTTATTGCTTATTATATTATTTTTCATGATCCGAATTTCGAGTGTCAGACATGTGCTACAGAAAGACACGCAATCCCCGAGAGAGAACGCCGTAATTACGTTGATCTTCTGTTTGTTTGCGATTTTCGGGACCTATTCCGGGATTGATGTGGAAGGCTCGCTCGTCAATGTCCGCATTATTGTGATTATGTCCGGAGGGATTCTATTCGGCCCTTGGGTAGGGATTATTGTCGGTTTCGTGTCGGGTATCCATCGTTATCTCATTGATATCGGCGGGGTTACCTCGGTCCCTTGTCTCATTACGAGTATCATCGCAGGGTTCGTCGCGAGTTATATTCATTTGCGGATGGCCAAGTCTTGGCGCTGGCTTGCGGGGATTATCGCAGGGATGTTCTGTGAAGCATTAACGATGCTGCTTATTATTCTCTATGCGAATCCGCCCGAGCTGGGTATGGATATCGTCTCGAAGATCGCTGTGCCGATGATCGTTGGGCAGCTTAATGTGGGGCTTATTATCCTCTTAATTCAGAGCGTGGAGTCCGAGAAAGAGAATATCGCCGCCCGTCAAGCGAAGCTTGCGCTGGATATTGCGAACAAGACGCTGCCGTATTTCCGCTCGGTTAATCCCGAATCGCTGCATACCATCTGCGGTATTATTCGAGAAGATATTCAAGCGGACGCTGTGGCGATAACGGATTTACGGAATGTACTCGCCTATGTAGGGTTCGGCGAAGACCGCTATTCTATACATCATGAGATTATTACCGATCTGACGAAGGAAGTGATTCGAACCGGCGAATTTAAGATGAGCAACCATGCCATCCATGAGACAATGCCGGGCATTCAATCGCTCCTTATCATTCCACTGAAGGAACGGGACGAGGTGACGGGCACGCTCAAGATCTATTATCGCAAAGCATCTAAAATTACCTATTCGCTGCAGACGATGGCGGTCGGTCTCTCGCAGATTATCTCTACTTTGATGGAGGTTTCGCGCGTAGGAGAAATGAAGGAGATGGCCAATAAAGCAGAGCTGAAGGCGCTCCAGACAACGATCCAGCCACATTTTCTGTTCAATGCGCTGAACGCGATTGGCTCCTCTATTCGAACCAAGCCGGATCGGGCAAGGGAATTAATCGTCAATCTATCCGGCTACATGCGATATAATCTGGAGCTGACGGACGAGCAGATTGACATTCATAAGGAATTGGAACAGGTCCGTAATTACGTCGAGATAGAGAAAGCAAGATTCGGCAATCGTCTCACGGTGGAATATGACGTTGATGAAGTCGTTGTTCAGATCCCAAGTCTTGTTATCCAACCGCTCGTTGAGAATGCGATTATTCATGGTATTCTGAAGGAGAAGGGGCCAGGTACGGTGAAGATATCCGTAAAAGATCGCGGAAATGCGATACGGATCGGGGTCATGGATACAGGGATTGGCATTGATGAAGCGGTCATCGAAAATGTGCTGAATGAACGTATTGCCGCGCATCATATTGGCCTTTTTAACGTGCATAAACGGGTTCAGCTGCTCTACGGCCATGGACTGGAGATTCGTCGTCTGGAGAAGGGAACCGATATTTTTTTTGATATACCAAAGGAGACATCATGAGAGCGATAATCGTAGAAGATGAAGTGCTAGCAAGAGAGGAACTGGAGTATCTGATCACAGAGCATAGCCAGATCGACATTGTGGAACGGTTCGAGGATGGACTCGATGTCTTGAAGTATCTACAGGAGCATGAGGTGGATGCGATATTTCTGGACATTAATATTCCTTCCTTGGATGGGATGCTGCTCGCGAACAATATTAGCAAATTCGCACGCAAGCCGTTCATTATCTTCACGACCGCATACAAAGAACATGCTGCGCAGGCATTCGAACTCGAAGCATTCGATTACATTCTGAAGCCTTACGATGAACGCCGCATTGCGGCGATGCTCCATAAGCTCGAGGCAGCTTACACGAGGAACGAAAAACCATCCGATCGACGACCGGCGGCGACGCCCAGCAAACGGATCAATCTGCTCAAGAATGATAACATCATCGTGACGGATTCAGGGGAGATTTATTACGCCGAAGCGCAGGAGAAAGTAACACAAGTCTATACGAAGAGCGGGCAATACACGATGCCGATGAGCATCTCGGAGTTTCATGCCATGCTGCCCCAGGATCAGTTCTACCGCAGCCATCGGTCTTTTACTGTCAATCTGAAGCAAATTCATGAGATTGTCCCGTGGTTCAACAATACGTACTTGCTCCGTTTGCGTGATTGTGACAAGGAAATTCCGGTTAGTCGCAGTAAAGTGAAAGAATTCAGGCAGCTCATGCACCTTTAAATGCAGTTCATTCCGATTTTCCGTCATTTCATGCTGATATCCGCTGTTGTCGCGGTTTCTCTTGTAAGATGAGGCTACAACGAGAACACAAGAACAGCATGAAAGCGGGGGAATCGTGATGCAATCACCAAAAGCAAATCGATGGCTGATCGTATTAGGTACAATTATCGTTCAGATGGGGCTTGGGACAATCTATACATGGAGTTTATTCAATCAACCGTTAGAAGAACAGTTTGGCTGGGGGTTAAGCTCGATATCGATTACCTTCTCGATTACAAGCTTTGCACTTGCTTTTGCCACCCTGTTCGCGGGTAAAATTCAAGAACGTATCGGTATACGGCGGTTAATTCTTATCTCAGGGATTGTCTTGGGATTTGGACTTATGATGAGCTCGATGGCTTCATCGCTCTGGATGATCTACCTCTTCATGGGTGTTGTTGTTGGGTTCGCAGACGGTACGGCTTATATTACTTCATTATCGAACTTGATCAAGTGGTTCCCGAATCATAAGGGGCTCGTATCCGGGATTTCGGTAGGGGCGTTCGGATCAGGCAGTTTGATCTTCAAATATGTAAACGCCAGCTTAATTCAATCGGTCGGTGTGTCACAGACGTTCTTGTATTGGGGTATCATTGCGATGGTGATGATTGCGGCAGGTTCCTTCTTGCTTCGTGAGGCAGTTGTCACGACGGATGCAGTATCGCAGAATGCGAAGAAGTCAATAAAGCGCGACTACACGGTTCGCGAAATGCTGCGTACCAAAGAAGCGTATCTGTTGTTCATTATTTTCTTCACCGCTTGTATGAGTGGATTGTATTTGATCGGGATTGTCAAAGATATCGGCGTGAAGCTCGCAGGGCTCGACGTAGCCACAGCTGCGAATGCGGTCGCGATGGTCGCAATTTTCAATACGTTGGGTCGTATTATCCTTGGGGCTCTGTCAGATCGTGTCGGACGGATGAAAGTGGTCGCGGGGGCGATCTCTGCAACAGCGGTATCCGTTCTTGTATTAAACTACGTTCAATTAAACGAACTTATTTTCTTCGCTTGTGTGTCTGCCATTGCTTTCTGTTTTGGCGGTAATATTACAGTATTTCCAGCGATCGTGGCCGATTTCTTCGGTCTGAAGAATCAGAGCAAAAACTACGGCATCATCTACCAAGGCTTCGGGCTTGGGGCACTAACAGGTTCCTTCCTATCGGCATTACTTGGCGGGTTCCATGTGACATTCCTGGTGATCGCTGTATTGAGCGCGGTATCCTTGCTCATCGCGATGTTCATTACACCTCCGGGTGAGGGGCGGTTGCGGAAGAAGGAGCGTACGGTTGCTATTCCTCGCCAGCAACATGCGAATTCATAAACTATGAAATATAACGACATGCCTTCTCGCTATTCTAAGTGCGGGGAGGCATTTTTTTGCTTGTTCAAGAAGATGAGCCTCACACCAACAAACGGCAGCGCGAATCCCCTCAAAGTGCAATACGCAGACTCTTGCAGACCCCATAAGTACGGGTGGAATTGGTATTCGTCCAGGTGATGTGAATATATGTAACTTCATTTTATTGTTATAATGTACCTCTTTGCTTAGATATAGAGCAGGGAGGTATTTTATTTTAACTTCTACTCTATCATTTAACCTGGTTAATTAATGTAAAAATTTACAAATAATTATAGAATTTATATTAAACCAGTGGTAGAATCTACATACCATTTATCTACTAATTTTTGAGATAAATTGGTATAAAGGCGGAAAGGAGTTTATTTGTGTTTTTGGTAGTGTGATCAACCGATTCTATTACGAATGGAGAGTTTGTAATGAAGAGAAAACGATTATCTCGTAAACTACCGATGCTTACACTAGCTCTAGGACTGACAATCGGTACCCTTCCTGGACTTGCATCAGCCGAGAACACGGCGAATTCTCAATTACCGAGTCATCAAGTAACCAATAAGTTGGCAGACGCACTCCAGCCGACGTATGTTTCGCCGCAAATCAATACGAGGTCGACGGATAAAGTTCGAGTGATTGTTCAGCTTACCGGGCAACCTGCAGCGGTGGGAAAATATGCGGCAAAGCAAGGGATTAGTTCTCTCGCTTCGACGGCGACAGAGTCAGCGGTGAAGTCTCAACAAGCCGATGTGCTGGATGGAGCATCAGATCAAGGAATCAACTTGCAAGTGAATTATACGTACAATACGGTTCTGAATGGATTTGAAGTGACGATACCGGCCAATGAGATTCCAACACTTGCACAGATCCCTGGCGTGAAATCGATTCAAGAGAATCGGACGTGGTATGCGATGCCAATCGAGACATCCGATACTAACGCTGCGGACCCTGTCTATGATTCCTTTCCGCTAGAACAGATCGGAGCCAATAAAGCATGGGCTAAAGGTCTGACGGGTGCAGGCCTCAAAGTGGGCGTTATCGATACGGGGGTGGACTACACACACCCTGATATCAAACAAGCTTATAAAGGTGGCTATGACTCATTCTATAATGATAATGATCCATATGAAGAAGTTCCATTAACGATTGAAGAAGATGTGGAATATCATAAAGGTTTCCCAGGTACGTCCCATGGTACACATGTATCGGGGACAATTGTAGGTCAATTTGCCAACACGTCGGGAGATGTCGCGCAAAAAGGCGTCGCCTATGGCGCCGAGTTATACGTATACAAAGTACTTGGACGTAATCTGGAACAACCGACAAGAGCATCCGGCTCCTCGGCACAAGTTATTGACGGGATTGAACGTGCCGTCAAGGACGGGATGGACGTCATTAACTTATCGCTTGGCTCCGACGCCGAGAAGGATGTTAATTCGCCAGATGCAATTGCGATCAACAATGCTGTGCTGACGGGGGTCGTAGCGGTTATAGCGAACGGGAATGCCGGGCCGGACTACTTCACGATGGGAGCCCCAGCAACATCGCAGCTTGCGATAGCGGTAGGCGCTGTGACAAGCGGCACGAAAACATTCGCGGGTGAAGTTACACCAAGCATGCATTATCCGGATACTTCGGTTACAAGCGTTACATATATGACATATGGTTATAACGTGATGGCTTGGGAGACAGGGCGAGAAGATTTCGTGAATATTCTTGGAACGTCTCCTCAGGAGGTTGTCTATGCGGGGCTTGGAGCAAAGGCTGATTATGCCGGTAAGGATGTCGCAGGTAAAATCGTACTCGTATCTCGAGGATCATATGCCTTCGTTGATAAAATCAAGGAAGCAAAAGCACAGGGAGCAAAAGCAATTGCGATCTTTAATGGCAGGGCGCTAGCTAGTGCTCCTACCCAGGCCGACTTAAGTGAGAAGATCTCGCCTACCCTTGATACTTATTATGGGGGGAACTTCGGAGACAGTTACGAATTTATTCCGACGTTTGATATGAAAGGTGAACAAGGACGGGCACTTGCTAGAACGATTCTTGAGAACCCTGGAGCTTCGCTTCGTTTTGCAATCGATAAAAAGATTACGACTGGTGCGATTTCTGGTGATAAACTAGCAGATTTCACTTCATGGGGACCAAATGGGGATACGAATATGAGCATCAAGCCTGATATTATGGGGCCTGGTGTGAATGTTCTGTCGACATGGCCTGCATATGGCAAGGGCAAGCCGGAAGTGTCTTATGAGAAGGCATACAATCGGATCAGCGGGACAAGTATGGCAACGCCTCACGTGGCGGGCTTAGCTTTACTATTGAAGCAAGCTCATCCAACCTGGTCGCCTTTTGATATTCGGGCTGCACTTGCCAATACAGCAGAGGTGCTGCCAGGATACGATGTTTATCAGCAAGGCCCGGGTCGTGCTGATGTAGACCGAGCGTTGGTGACGCCTGCACTTCTGCAAGCGCTTGAACCGATTACGATTTTGGACAAAAACTACAAACCGCAGAACGTGATTAATTATAACCCATCGGCGAGCTTTGGCGTGGTGTCTCCGGGATCACAGCCATCAGTAAAGACTCTGCAATTAAAAAATATGAGTTCAGAAGAGATGACGTATACAGCTTCATTAGTATGGAATACCCCTGGCATAGATGTTAAATTGAGTCAGGATGTCATTCAAGTCTCTGCTAATCGTGCATCGCCGTTCCAACTAAAACTAACAGTTGGTAAAGACGTACCAAAAGAGAAATGGTATGGGGGGCAAGTTCGACTTACGAGCTCTGGAGCCCCTGACTTGCATTTGCCATTCGTTGTACGCGTTGGCGATTCCACGCCTGAGACGGGATTCGGTGTCCAAGAGGTTGCTGTATCGAACGCGACCATTTATCCGAACCGCAGCCAGAAATCTGCGCAGCTCTCATTTAGATTAACGACTACTGATGTGAATCTGTTGGAAGCTGAAGTAGTTGATTTGAATGACGTGACGATCGGAGTGTTTGATCGGAGTGTGAAAGATAATTTGAATGATCGGTTCGCAAAGGGTATTTACTCGTTTAATCTTACAAATGAATATTACCCCGTCGATAGCAAAGGAAAATTTGTCCTAGATGCTGCGGGTAAACCGACCAAAGCTTACTTGAAAGACGGCATATATAAAATTGCTGCGGTTGGACAGCAAGTCGACGCAAAAGGAGATGTGATTGAGGACGAGGATAGTAATCGAATCGAGTACATTGGTGTTACGTCCTTCCGGGTCGATAATTCGACGGGAGGCGTAACGACGCCTGATTCTGGCCCAAGTCATGGCTCAAGTACACCTACTCCTGCTCCTGCAACAACCGTAACAGCGGCTGCGGGTGCCATCATTGATCAAGGCTTGAAGCAGGTTGCGGTGAGCTCGAAATCGACGACGGCCGATGGCGTAACGACAGTGACGGTTGCGGACAGCGATCTGAAAAAGGTCGTTGAATCGGCGGGCAGTTCATCCGCAGCATTCATTCTCACCGGATCGGCGAATGCAGGCACAGCGACGAAGGTGATGTTGACGGCGGAACAGATCAAGCAGCTTCAATCGATGCCATCGAAGAGCGTCATTGTCGTCAGTGCAGCAGGATCGGCGATTTCGATCCCTGTCTCCGTGTTTGCCAAAGCGCCAGCAGGCCAAGGATTTGAGTTGGTCGTGAAGCAGGTTGAAGATGCAAAAGCGAAGTTCGCGGCGAAGCTGCCTGGCGCGAAGGTACTGGGTACGCCGGTTGCATTCGAAGCATCTTGGGTAAAAGATTCGACGCGGACAGTGGTTCAAGTGCCGCATGCAACATTTATCAAGCGTTCGTTCTCTATTCCAGGCACAGTGGAACCGAATACGGCAGGAGTATTATTCGAAGAGAACGGCCTAATCACACCGGTTGCATCGGTGTTCACACCGCAAAAAGATGGCACGACGATTGTCACCGTAGCACGTCCAGGCTTCTCGTTATTTGCTACGCTTAGCCGCACGGTGAAATTCGATGATATTGCTTCCTCATGGGCTGCATCCGATATTACAGCGCTCGCAAACAAGTTGATTATCGATGGAACTTCGGAGACGACCTTCGCGCCGAAGAACAACTTAACTCGCGCTGAGTTCACGGCATTGTTGGTTCGCTCGCTTGGCTTGCGGACGAACTCTGCTGCTCCGACCTTCTCCGATGTGAAGGGATCTGAGTGGTATGCCGGCGATATCGCGGCTGCATCGCAAGCCGGATTGATTCAAGGGCTAGGCAATGGACAATTTGCCCCGAATGCGAATGTAACTCGTCAAGAGTTAACGGTAATTTTAGCTCGTGCGTTGAAGTTAACGGGCGTTGAATTAAAAGCATCTAATCCGTCATTCCAAGGCTATTCGGACGATGATCAAATCTCCGATTATGCGAAGGAAAGCGTGAAGGCGTTGTCCTCGGCAGGCATTATTGGCGGAGACGATTCGCAGAAAGGACAGTTCCTTCCGACAACGGCAACGACGCGTGAGACGGTTGCCGCTGCGCTTCATCAATTGCTAACCAAAATGAAGTTTGTAGACTAATAACCATATTGAAAACAGCCTCAATCAGGATTTTTCCTGGTTCGAGGCTGCTTTTACTTTGTGGGGATATTTCTCATGTCATGACTTTCTGACATTTGTCATATGGAATCTCTGACATCGTCCACTAACGAGCATGCTTCGCAATCCACTAGAATAAAGTCATAAGGAACACGCAAGAACAACACTTACGATAAAGGATGATGAACAATGACATATGCAATCGAAGTTAAAGACTTAGTGAAGCAATTCGGTGATTTTCAAGCCGTTGACCATATCGATATGAAATTCGAAACAGGCAAGATTACAGCGCTGCTCGGACCGAACGGAGCAGGTAAGACAACGACGATCTCGATGATTCTCGGACTACTGAAGCCGACCTCCGGAACGATTCAAGTCTTAGGACAACCGGTGGGTACGAAAGCGCTGCGAGAGCGGGTAGGCGCAATGATGCAAGACGTGAAAGCGCCGGATGGGCTTCGCGTCGACGAAGTGCTCCAGTTGTTCCGCAGCTACTACAAGAAGCCGCTCTCCCTCACGCAGCTGCTCGATATTTCAGGGCTTCACGGTGAAGCGAAGCGCCGTGCTTCGTCCCTATCCGGCGGACAGCGCCGCCGACTAGCTTTTGCGCAATGTCTGGCTGGAGACCCGGAGATGATCTTGCTGGATGAACCGACCGTCGGGATGGACATTGAAGCGCGAGGCCGCTTCTGGGATACGATTCGGGCGATGGCTGCACGAGGACGCACGATTATCTTAACGACACATGACCTGGAAGAAGCGGATGCGGTGGCCGACTACATCACGATGATTGCCAAAGGACGAGTCGTAGCGGAAGGAACGCCGGCAGCCTTGAAAGCTCAAACAGCGCTGCGCACGATTTCGTTCCATGTACAGACGATCGTCACGGAGGCCGAAGTTTATTATGATGGTTGCGATTGTGTTCGCTGCCGTAACGGCGTGGGCTTCCATTCCGTATTTTGAGAAAATAGGATCGTTCATGTTGTTCATTCTGATCCCGCCGATATTCGGGGTTTGTAATTTGCCCTTCATTATACGGAATGCGGAGAAGTTCAAGACGATGGCGGAGCGGCTCAAAGCGGCAACCGAGCAGTTGGAACGGATGGCGCAGCAGGAGGAGCGGCAGCGGATTGCCCGTGAGCTGCATGATACGCTAGGACATACGCTGTCGCTGATCTCTCTGAAGGGAGAGCTGACAGAGAAGCTCATTCCCCGTGCGCCGGAGAAAGCGATGGCTGAAGCGCGTGAACTAACGGAAACGGCAAGATCAGCGCTGAAGCAGATGCGGGAGCTTGTGACCGAGATGCGTGTGGTACGTCTGGCAGAGGAATATGCCCATGCCCGGGCTCTGTGCGCCGCGGCGGGGATTGCGCTTACGATCGATGACCGTGTATATGACGTGAAAGTGGACAAGAAGGAGGCTGGAGCTGAGCTTAATTTGCAAACGGCTCGAACGCCGTTGTCTCCTTTGCAAGAGACAATCTTGGCCATGAGCTTCCGCGAGGTGCTCACGAACGTCGTAAGGCATAGCCGTGCGACAGCATGTAAGGCAGAGCTGGAAATTCAAGAGGGCAGCGTCATTCTGCACGTGATCGATAATGGACAAGGCATGGATGAGAAAGAAATCAAATCGGCGAGCGGCAGCGGTATTGCGGGCCTTAGACAGCGACTGATGCTGGTCGACGGACATCTTACGATCCAATCTGCTCCGCATGCCGGGATGCAGATTGGACTACATATTCCGAGAACGATTCGCAGTCATCAAGGAGGTTGATCGAACATGATTCGACTGATATTAGGAGAAGATCAAGGGTTATTGCGCGGGGCGCTCGCGACGCTGTTGTCGCTCGAAGACGATATTGAAGTGGTCGGACAAGCCGAGAATGGGGAAGTTGCGCTTCAATTGATTCATGAGCTGAAGCCGGATGTGGTCATTCTCGATATTGAGATGCCGCTCAAAACAGGACTCGACGTGGCGGAGATTATGAAGCGGGATAACATCCCGGGTCGCGTCATGATTTTGACGACATTTGCTAGACCGGGGTATCTACAGCGCGGCATCGCAGCAGGTATCTCTGGCTACCTGCTCAAAGACACGCCAAGTCATGAGCTCGCGAATGCGATCCGTCAGATTCATCAAGGGAAGCGGGTCATTAGTCCGGAATTATCGCTCGCCGTCTGGGAGGACCCATGTCCATTATCGCCGCGGGAACGTGAAGTATTGAAATATGCGGCACAGGGGATGACGATGCAGGACATCGGCGCTACGCTATTCCTCTCTCATGGGACGGTTCGTAACTATATGTCGGAAGCGATGGGCAAGATTGGTGCCAGCACGCGGATCGAGGCGATCAGTATCGCGCATGAGAAAGGTTGGCTGGATTAGTCATAGTTGAGATTATAGGAACGCAAATTGGATCGACAATAGATCGGATTTTAGAAGGAGGGGCGGCCGAGGGGCGGCTCCTTTTGTTATCAAGAGGTGTCGTAACCGTATAAGGCGATCAAATAACTGCTAAAAGGCAGTTATTTAGCGGTTCTATGGTGAAGGGTGGGCAGATAAGTGTTAAAAAGCAGTTATTGTACACATTGCTGGTGAAAGTTGAGTAAATAACTGCTAAAAAGCAGTTATTTCATAGACGACGCTTATAACAGCGAGCGTTGGATGCAGTTCGCGGTGCATGCCGGTCGCTAACGAACCGTAGGATGCTTATTGCGGCGAAAATCGCGGATTTGTCGCTCTAACGAATCGAGGGCACACTATTGGGCCGAAAAAGGGCTTGAAAACCTCAATTTCGGCGGAATAGCGCTCCCAGGATTCGTTACGCTGCCGAATCGCGACTTTACGTGCGAATAAGCATCGCAGGGTTCGTTAGCCGCCCCACCGAATCTGGGCGACTAGCCCGTGCACGCTAGCTCGCAGCGCGCCCTCTGCCCTCGTTCATGCATTCGTTCGATACTGCGCCCGATAAGCCGAAGGACTGTAACCCGTCTCTTTGCGAAAAATTTTACCGAGATGATTCGAGTCATCCCAGCCCGTAGCCATAGCGATCTCCCCGATCGGCAGCATGGTGGTGGTTAGCAGCCGTTTGGCGTGCTGAATTCGCTTCTGGCGCATATATTTGAGCGGCGGCATGCCGAAGTGCTTCTTGAAATATTTGATGAAATAGTTCGGGTGCAGATGGAAAGACTTCGCGATCTGGTCCACCGTAATTTGCGTATGCAGATGGCGCTCGATGTACTGCTGAATTTGGCTGAGCCGATCGATTTCTTCCAAATGGGTATGTAGAATCTCAACAGGTACTGACTCGAGGAAATAGGCGATGAGCTGCAGTAGGATTGCTTTCTCCTGAAGCCTTGCGGGCAAAGACTGCTGCCTGACCAATATCGTCAACTGCTTGAACCATGACTCGACTTGATCGTAATCTTGTACGCTTAAAATAAACGGAACATCCAGCCACTGGAACAGATCGAACGGACCGACCTTGGCCGTAAAATGAATCCAATATTTGAAATACGTATTCGCATTAATCGCCGCGTAAGATTGCTCAATATGTGCAGGCATCAGACAGAGCTGTCCCGGCTTCGGGTAGAGCTCTTGTTCCCCGATCTGCAGCCAGCCTTCTCCTTCACAAATGAAATACAACTTGTTGTAATTCGGCGTATAATGCATATCCTGCCAGTCGGGCGGACACTTCGTCAATCGTGCTTCGAGCAGGTGAATCTGCAAATTCTGTAGCAGTTCCTCGAAGACGTTATTCATCGTTCCCATGCGGTTCATCACCGTCCCACCTCGAAGTTAGTTTTATACGAAAGGAGGTTATTTTCACACCTGTCCATTATACCATAGCTCTGTTAAGCTGATTGCAACGACGAATAAGAAAAGGTGGGCGAGAACAGATGATTACGACGCAAAATAAGGTGATTCAAGAGCGTACAGAACGTACGAAATGGTTCCTGCAAGATCGGTTCGGCATGTTCATTCACTGGGGGCTGTACGCTATTCCGGCGCGCGGCGAATGGGTGCGCAATGGGGAGCGATTGACGGTAGAGCAGTATCAGCCGTATTTTGACGCGTTCAATCCACAGCGTTACAATCCAGCGGAATGGGCTCGCGCAGCGAAACAAGCTGGGATGAAATATGCTGTACTTACGGCGAAACATCATGACGGATTCTGCTTATTCGACAGTCAGTTGACGGATTATAAATCGACGAACACGCTGTGCGGACGCGATTTGGTGCGTGAGTTCTTGGATGCTTTTCGCGCAGAAGGCATCAAGGTGGGGCTCTATTATTCGATTATCGATTGGCATCATGAGGATTACCCGGCCTACGGCGATCTACATCACCCAATGCGCGATAACAAAGACTATCAACGTGATCCGCAGACGTTCCCGCGGTATCTCGAATATATGCACGGTCAAGTTCGCGAGCTGCTCACAAATTACGGCAAGCTTGACATCATGTGGTTCGATTTCTCCTATGGGGAGATGAGTGGCGAGAAATGGCGTGCGACAGAGCTAATGGAGATGATCCGCAGTATTCAGCCGCATCTAATTATCGATAACCGTCTGGAGGTGAACGATGGGCAGGCATCGATCATGACGAATAACCCATCGGTCTATTCCGGGGATTTCTGCTCACCAGAACAGATCATTCCGACGGAAGGCTTAACAGATAACGAAGGTCGTTCCCTCCCATGGGAAGCATGTATTACGCTGAATAACAACTGGGGTTATGCTGCACATGACCATACGTACAAAACACCGCAGACAGTCATTCGCAAGCTCGTGGAATGTGTTAGTAAGAACGGGAACATGCTGCTGAATGTCGGCCCGAATGCGAATGGAGAGATTCCGATGGAATCGCTTCGTATCTTGGAGGAAGTCGGCGAATGGATGCAATCGAACGGGGAGAGTATTTATGGCTCCGGAAAAGCCGACCTCCCGAAACCAGACTGGGGTCGTTACACGCAGAAGGGCAATACCGTGTATGCGCACATCTATGAGGAGAACATCGGACCGATTCATTTACCAGGCTTGGCGGGGAAAATTAAACAAGCACGCGTGCTCGCTGACGGTTCTGAAGTCTTCTTGTCACTGCCTTGGAATGCTTCCCAATATTCGACAGATGCGTTCATGAATTTCCACAGACCGGAGCATTCGACCTATCCGCTGCCGGATCCGCGCAATACTGTTATTGAACTGAAATTGATCGATTAATTCATAGATAGGGAAGACGGCTCTCGCCCTGGCGAGGGCTGTTTTCATCTGTCGATACGGTCTGCCACGCTTGCCGGAAACTTGCGATTACGATACAATGCAGGGAAGCAGTGACAATCAGCGGAGGGGGAAGGAACATGGAAGCACAGCAGCCATCGAAGAAACAGCCGAAAGCCTGCCCATCGACCTACAAAACGTTCAGCTTGTCATTACAAGCGTTAGTCATTCTTGCGAAGCATTCCAGTACATGTCCAAGCAGCGATATTGCCACTTCTATGCAATCCGAAGCCACGTTGTTGAGACGTATCCTTGCCGTCCTGGCTCGTGAGCATATTATTGAGACGCGTGAGGGACGCGAGGGCGGATATCGCCTAAGCAAATGTCCGGAGCAAATTACGCTCGCTGAAGTCTACAAGGCACTTCAGATTGATGAAGCCCGTTGCACCGGGATGACGGAAGCAACCGGAGAGAATTCATTCGGTATGAAAATGAAATCGGTGATGTTTGATATTACGTCCGAGATTGATCAGAGCGTGCTAACGGTATTGAGCAACTACACGATTGCGGATTTGGTCGAGCGAACATGCGAGCCCGATTGACATCATCGAATCGCAGGTATATACTGTGCAAATAAGAGCACAGATAAACCAGACGCATAACTGTGCAAAATATAACACAGATGAATATTTAGGAGGAGTTAACCATGTCAACGCAAGTCGAACAGCAACAGGATTTTTTCAAGGTTGTCCATGAACGCCATTCCGTACGTTATTATGATCCTGCAGTGAAAATTTCGAAGCAGGAGTTAGAAGAACTCTTGCAGGAAGCTACGCTTGCACCTTCTTCAAGCAATCTTCAGCCGTGGCGTTTTCTCGTTATCGATGATCAGGACCTGAAGGAGAAACTGCTGCCTATCGCCTATAATCAACAACAAGTCGTTGATGCATCGGCCGTCATTGCTGTCTTGGGAGACATGAATTGGTACCAAGAAGGGGAGAAAATCTACTCCAAATCTGTGGAAGCAGGTTACATGAGCGAAGATGTGAAGAAGCAAATGATGTCCACAGTGGAAAATGGATATCACCACATGGATGAAGCGCGCAAGAAGAAAATTGTCCATATCGATGGCGGTCTTATCAGCATGCAATTGATGTTGGTCGCTCGCGCGAAGGGGTACGATACGGTGCCTATGGGCGGATATGATGCTGCGAAATTCAACGAAATGTTCCAGGTTCCTGCGCTTTACGAGAACATTATGCTGATTGCTCTAGGTAAAGCAGCGAAGCCAGGACACCCGACAGTTCGTTTGTCTGTAGATGAAGTAACACATTGGAACAGCATGAAATAAACCATAAAGAAACTTGAGAAAGCAGGGTGCGCCCTGCTTTTTTTGTTTCTAAAGATATTTTTTTAAAATAAATGTTGCATCAAGGAAACTTTTTTGAATATAATTAAAAAATGAGTATAAGGTAAACTTATTTGTGTTAGACAAACAAATATTTATATACTAAAACATTTTGAAGGAGTGGGTTTTCCATGCAAACGAAATTTTCGGTGAAAAAGGCGCCGCTTAGGCGGCTGATCATGATGGTCTTGGTGCTCGGCGCAGCGATTGCGCTATCCGCATGCGGCAGTAATGAAGCCAAGAAAGGCACAGAAGGAAAGCTGAACATTGTGGCAACGATTGGCATGATCGGCGATGTGGCGGAGCAAGTCGGAGGAGACCATGTTACGGTGACCTCGCTGATGGGTCCAGGCGTTGACCCGCATCTGTACAAAGCCTCGCAAGGGGATATGAAGAAGCTGGACGGCGCAGATATCGTGTTTTATAACGGACTGCATCTAGAAGGGAAAATGGTAGACATACTTGAGAAGATGAGCTCGCATAAGACAACGGTGGCTGTCTCGAAGACGATACCGGAAGCAGAGCTTTTATCGGATCCGATAGCACCTGATTCACACGATCCTCATATTTGGTTCAACGTACAGAACTGGATGAAGGCAACGGAGGTCATTCGCGATACGTTGATTGAGGCAGATAGCGTACATGCAGAGGATTATCGCAAGAATGCAGAAGCGTATCTGACGCAGCTGAAAGAGACGGATGATTACGCACGAGAGCAGATTGGGCAGATTCCAGAGGAACGCAGAATCTTGGTGACAGCGCATGATGCGTTCCACTATTTTGGAAAAGCCTATAACATTCAGGTCATGGGCCTGCAAGGAATTAGTACTGCATCGGAGTATGGCAGTAAAGATGTAAGCGATCTGCGCGATTATTTGGTGGAGCATCACATTAAAGCCGTGTTCGTCGAATCGAGTGTGTCGACCAAAGCCATTGAAGCGGTGATCGAAGGTGCCAAGAAGAAAGGGCATACCGTCGAGATTGGCGGCGAGCTTTTCTCGGATGCGATGGGACAGCCCGGCACGAAGGAAGGCACGTACATCGGTATGGTAAGACATAATGTAGATATCATTGTTAAGGCGTTGAAATAGCAATCAGGAATGGTGAGCGGAGGAGGAAGGATGATGAATCAGAGGAATCGAGGAAGCGAAGTATCACCCTTGACGGTAGAGGGGTTGACGGTGGCCTACCAGAAGAAACCCGTGCTTCGGAATGTGTCGTTCGAGGTGCCGGAAGGCAAGTTGATCGGCATTATCGGTCCGAATGGTGCGGGGAAGTCGACGATGATCAAGGCCATCTTAGGATTACTTCCACGTGTTAGCGGAGAGACGCAGATCTACGGTAGACCGTACAAGGAGATGCGGCGCAAGGTGGGCTACGTCCCGCAGCGTGAATCGGTGGATTGGGATTTCCCGACGAATGCGCTAGATGTCGTGATGATGGGACGTTATGGACATTTGGGGTGGTTTAAGCGGCCCGGCGCGAAGGAGCGTGAGATCGCGATGGATTGCCTTCGCAAGGTTGGGATGGCTGACTATGCGCACCGTCAAATCTCCCAGCTCTCTGGTGGGCAGCAGCAGCGGGTGTTCTTAGCCAGGGCGCTTGCACAGAATGCGGATTTATATTTCATGGATGAACCGTTCGTCGGTGTAGATGCGATGACGGAGCGTGCGATTATCACATTATTGAATGAGCTGAAGGCACAAGGGAAGACCGTATTGGTCGTCCATCATGACCTCGCGACGGTCAAAGAATATTTTGACTGGGTTATGCTGCTGAATGTAGAAATGGTCGCTTACGGTCCGACAGAAGATGTATTTACGAAATCGCTGCTGCACCAGACGTATGGTGGGCGGCTGGCTGTATTTGATCATGAAGACGAGGCGATCCTCGTCGAGTCGAGGTGAGTCTAATGATGGAATTTTCTTGGTCCGTTCTTGCGGACCCGAACACACAATGGATTCTCATGGGATGTATGCTGCTTGGACTGATGAGCGGCATGATCGGAAGCTTCGCGTATTTGCGGAAGCAGAGCTTAATAGGTGATACGCTCGCACATGCGGCGCTGCCTGGCATTTGTATTGCTTTTATGCTAACGGGGGTTAAATCGCTGCCACTGTTCTTCATCGGCGCGTTCGTATCGGGGCTGATTGCGACGTATTCCATTACGGTAATTACCCGGTATACGCGGATTAAGGCGGATGCCGCAATGGGTATCGTGCTCTCTGTGTTCTTCGGGATTGGCATTGTGCTGCTCACGCAAATTCAACATTCACCGAATGGGAATCAGAGCGGGTTGGATAAATTCTTGTTCGGTCAGGCCGCTTCGATGATTCACAGCGACGTCTATCTGATGATGGGGGTATCTGCGGTGATCGTAATTGCGTGTACCTTGTTGTTCAAGGAATTTAAGCTGTTAAGCTTCGATCCAGGCTTCGCACGAGGACTGGGCTTTCCGGTAGGGCTGCTCGAGCAGCTGTTAATGTTCTTCCTCGTCATGACGGTCGTTGTAGGCATTCAAGCGGTTGGCGTCGTCTTGGTTGCAGCGCTGCTCATTACACCGGCGGTTGCAGCGAGATATTGGACGGATCGATTAGGCGTCATGGTCGTGCTCAGCGGTGTGTTCGGCGCGATTAGCGGCGTGATCGGTACGCTGATTAGTACGACGACGAGCAACTTGCCGACAGGTCCTCTTAGTGTGCTTGCTGCGACAACGGTATTCGGCTTCTCGATTTTATTCGCCCCAAGACGCGGCGTATGTGCGAAGGTGATTCGCCGTATCCGTGGCAATGAAGCGATTCGGGCTTCGGAACGGATGCGAGAAATGCAGCGGCAGGACGTTCGCCTGCGGAAGGAGGAGTCCCTATAATGGAATTTTGGATTAGCGTGACCGGTGCCTTGGTAGCGACGGCATGCGGAATATTAGGCTGCTTCCTCGTCCTTCGGCGAATGTCCTTGATCGGGGATGCCATTAGCCACTCCGTATTGCCGGGGATTGTGATTGCTTTTATGATGAGCGGGTCACGCGACTCGCTCGCGATGCTGCTAGGGGCTTCGGTTCTTGGACTGGTCACCGTGTTCTTGATTCAGCTGTTCCAGCAGAGCGGCGTGCAGGCCGATGCTTCAATCGGTGTTGTGTTCACTGCCTTGTTCGCCGTTGGTGTAGTGCTCGTCAGTCTGAACGCGAGACAGGTCGATCTGGATTTGGATTGTGTCTTGTTCGGTGAGATTGCTTATGTGCATTGGAATACGATGAGCGTGTTCGGGATTGATGGGGTTCCGAAGGCTGTGTGGATCCTCGGCATTACGCTGCTCGCGATCTTCGTCGTGATCGGACTATTCTACAAGCAGTTCAAGTTGTGCGCATTCGACCCCGCAATGGCGCTCGCTTGTGGCATTCCGGTTGCATTGTTCCACTACTTGCTGATGGGACTGGTATCGATGACAACGGTCGCAAGCTTCGAGAGTGTCGGGGCGATCCTCGTCGTCGGTATGCTGATCGTTCCCGCAGCGACGGCTTATCTGTTGACAGAGCGTCTATCGATGATGATTCTCTATAGTGTGCTCATCGGCATCACCTGTGCAGTACTCGGCTACTATGCTGCCGCTTGGCTGGATGCATCGATTGCGGGGATGATGGTTACGGTAGCAGGGCTGCTGTTCGTGATTGCACTAATTTTCTCGCCAAGCCATGGACTGCTCATGCGGTGGGTGAAGCGTCGTCGATTGGTTGGAGTCGAAGCGTAAAAGGTGATAAAAGTAAAATAGATAGGGAAGAGAAGGGAAGCGAGAGAATGCTCGCGTCCCTTTTTTTGCGGGATAGATTGGTGTGAGAAGATTATTAATTGAATGAATCATTTATCTCGTGAATGATCTGTTATTTCTGGCGAAGTGCCTTTAAGGCAGTGAAAAGCCCCTCATCTTCCTCACGCAGCTGCCCTTTCAATTTGAAACCCAAATACACGCTCCGAACGACATGCTTCAGATTAATGCCCTTGACGTAGCGTACTATGTAATCTTCTTGAGCAAGCTGCTCCGAAGCGGCCTCCACCCATGCACAGAACTGGGCGACGGAGACGTGTTCGTGCGTAATCATCGAACGAAGTGCGACCGCCATACGTTCATCTTCTTCATAGCCGAATACACCATCAGCACGCAGGATGAATTGGTAGAACGCTTGCCAGATTCGCTCACAGACATCGTAGGAAGAGAATCGGTGATAGGCCAGCTCATCGAATGCATCCGACACATGGGACACGCTGTGCGCCCAGCCATATTCTGCGATATAACCTCTTAAATCCTGTTCTTGCTCCGTATAAGTGATGAGGGTGTTTAATACGCGGGTATAGGTGTCTTCGGATAGGAATTTCTCTTGCTGGTCTTGATAGAGGATTGATGCGATGACGAGCGATGAGAAGCTTCGCATCAGCACGCTTGACGTATTCGACTCGCCGATGCGATAGAGCAGCATCTCAGAAGAGAGGGCATGATCGAGCAGGGTCAGGAGCTGATCAGACGTGAATTTGGACGACGTAATCCATTTTGCGATGAGTGAATAAGCGAGATTGTCCCGAAGTTCGGCATCGGTAGCGTGAAAACATTGAAGAACGCGCTTTGATGCATTGAGCAGTTCGTCGCCTTCAGGCATCGGAATGTCCTCGTTAAGTAATTGTTGAAGCCATTCTTTCGTTTCGATGGTACTGCTGGTTGAGCTCGGCATGATGGTGTGTGCTCCTTTTTTGAGATGTATTGACGCAAATTGTTTACGTACAGTAACGGGATATCACAGTGAACCGGACCGTACAGCCGCTATCCAGCGGTTAATTACCCAATTGGAACTTGTTTTGGACACAGATGCCGTTATTCGTTCTTTTACTCCTGTTATCATGTCAAAATCTATTGGATAAGTGCTCATGTGTCCGTTAGATGGTAGAAAGTGGCCATTTGGCAAGAATAGCGCACTTAGGGTCCGATACCCTATACATAAATTATACCATTTTGGTAAATTTGGTAAAAGTTTTTTAAGATTCTCCCCCAAGCATTGACACTAGCCCCCTTTAAAACCTAGAATAAATCATAGTAATACCACATAAAAACAGTACAAACAACCAAAAACAACATATTGATAACGATAAGGATGGAACGATCATGTCACTGACTTTTGAAGAACGGAAGAAAACGATTCTAGATTGGTTGGATAAGGATGAGAAGGTGCAGGTGCTGCCGCTCGCTGAACAGCTTAGTGTAACGACGGAGACGATTCGCCGGGACCTCGACCGCCTGGAGAAGGAAGGTCGCTTGAAGAAGGTCTATGGGGGCGCCGTTAGGACGCGGGAAAATGTGATCGAACCGCCGTTCATGAAGCGTTCACTAATGCAGCCGGACGAGAAAGCGGCGATTGGTGCCTTCGCAGCTTCGCTCGTTCAAGAGGGAGAGACGGTCATGATCGACAACGGGACGACGACGCTTGAAGTGCTCAAGGCGCTTAGGGATCGTGCTGATGTGACGGTCGTGACGCACTCTGTTCCGGTGCTGCTCTACGCCATGGAGATGTTCAAGGGACAGCTGATTTTTGTCGGAGGGCAAATGGATGTGCAGGCACAAGCAGCGACAGGGGCGATGACGGAGAACAGTCTGCAGCAATTTAAGGTACAGAAGGCATTCATCTCCGTCGGCGGCGTATCGCTCAAGGACGGCATTAGCGATTACAACGTGAACGAGGCGAGTATTTCCCGGTGCATGATGGCGCGGGCGGAGGAATCGATCGTCGTGGCGGATCATACGAAGCTGGGTCAGAGTGCTTTTGCCAAAATTGCAGATATCAAGCAGGTGTCGATGCTGGTTACGGACCGCGGCTGTTCAGCCGATTGGGCGAAGCAGTGGAGAGAGACGGGGAACGAAATATTTATCGCAGAATAGAGGGGGAGACGGACAATGAAGGTCGATTTTCACTTTCATTTGGAAGAAGGGCCATACAGCACAGGATGGATCGGGCGGACAGCACGGGCACTTGAGAACGTGCATCAAGATCGAGGGACACTGCAAGCGCCATCGCATTCTCTGGCATGGGTGAACGAATTAACGGAGCTGCTGCGGGAACGGATGAAGACGGGCTGCTTCAGTGATACGTGGCTGGCCTATTATTTTGAAGAGGGCAAAAAACGCGGGATTGAACGGTTCGGTATGGTGGATCATCTGTATCGGTTCACCGAGTTCCGTTCGTATTACGAGAAGCATATGGTACTGGACGATTCGCCGCTCGGACGGATGCAGCAGTATTGGTTGGACCGGGTTTGCGTGACGTCTATTGAACGGTATTTGGATGCTGTACGGCGTGCGAAGGCCGCGGGGTATCCGGTATCGCTCGGCGTTGAAGCGGACTTCTTCCCTGGCGGAGAAGAGGAGCTTGGTGTATTGCTGTCACAATATGAGCTGGACTACGTGATTGGTTCGGTTCACTTCGTGGATGGTTGGGGGTTCGACAACCCCGAGGCGCAAGAGTTGTTCGAGAATTGGGATTTGGTCGAATTGTATGCCAAAGGCTTTGAATACGTGAAAATGGCCGCGCGAAGCGGATTGTTCGACATTATTGCGCATCTGGATAACCTCAAAGTATTCAACTATAGACCGGATGAAAGTCAGTTATTGCCGCTCTATGAAGACGTGGCGAAGACGCTGAAGGAAGCGAACGTAGCGACGGAGATCAACACAGGCTTAGCCTATCGATATCCTGTCAAAGAGGCTTGTCCAAGTCCATCCTTCCTGCAAATTCTGAATAAACACGGGGTGCCGATCACGATGAGCTCGGATTCGCATTTCCCGGATGATATCGGAACTTTGCTCGATGAAGCGATGGATCTGCTCGAAGCAGCAGGGTACACCGAAGTGATCTATGTGCATGAGAAGCAGCGGATTACAGTGCCTCTAAGGGATTAGTGAACCGTGTAAAATGTTGTGACCCCAGTGGAGATCCACTGGGGTTGTTCGTATGTTCCTCTAAGCCGGAAATTTCGGTTCGATTTAAGGTTCAGAAGATAGAATGACGGCATATCACATTCGAACAGTGGGAGGGGTACATATGAATGATCATCATAAGTCCAGACCGAAATCGTTCACTAGACGGCAGTTCCTGGGTTCAAGCGCCCCATGATTCGATTCTCACCACGCAGCTCTATTTTCCGAACGAATTCAGAAACGACGAGGACAGGATCTTCAATGATAAACTCATCATGAATATCAGGGAGAACGTCGACGGCAGCCAATCTGTTTCATTTAATTTTGTTGTGTAGTCAGCGGTATGAGATGGGGATAGAACCCCGTCTTTTTTTATTGTTGAAATTAACTGCGCAAATGCAGTTAATTTGCTCGAAGCGGTTGATTAAGGGGTAATTAACTGCGCAAAAGCAGTTAATTTGTGTGAAGCAGCTGATTAAGGAGTAAATAACTGCGCAAAAGCAGTTAATTTGCGTGAAGCTGCTGATTAAGGAGTAAATAACTGCGCAAAAGCAGTTAATTTGCTCGAAGCAGCGTATTAAGGAGTAAATAACTGCGAAAATGCAGTTAATTTACTCGAAGCAACTGATTATGGGGTAAATAACTGCACAGAAGCAGTTAATTTGCTCGAAGCGGCTGATTAAGGGGTAAATAACTGCGCAAAAGCAGTTAATTTTCGTGAAACGGTTGATTAAGGAGTACATAACTGCGCAGAAGCAGTTAATTTTCGTGAAGCGGCGGGTAGTTTGAGCACCTGTTGTTATTTTTTTGCTGTCCACGTCCAGATAAAGATACTTTACTAGTTGGAAATTGGCGTAAATTATGAATAAGCGTGATATTGCGCAATGTTATATTCGAACTTTTGATATATAATGAGCAATTACAACAAATTTAAATAACAAGAAATGAGACCTTCATGAAAAAGAAAATTGCTTGGATTACAGACAGTACTGCCTATATTCCAGAGGATTTGAAGAATAATCCGGACGTATATGTAATTCCGATAGGGATTGTATTCGGTAACCACGTGTTCGAAGATGGCGTGGAGCTAACTACGGAGGACCTGTATCGACGGATCCGGGAAGAGAAAGAGATCCCCAAGTCATCCCAGCCTCCGGTCGGTAGGTTTACGGAGCTTTTCGAGAAGCTTAGTACAGATTATGACTGCGCAATTGCTATTCATGTATCGGATAAGATAAGTGGAACACTCGCTGGCTGCCAATCGGCCTCGCAGCTTGTTCCATTCGAGGTCGAAGTTGTTGACTCGAAATCGATGTCTTATGCGATTACAACGTTGATCTACAAAGGCATAGCGCTTGCACGGCAAGGGCTAGACAGCAAGGATATTGCGAATCAGTTACGGCTGGAGACATCGAAATCGCAAAATTATATTGTTCTAGGTTGTTTAGATCAGTTCTATAAGGGTGGTCGGATGACGGGAACACAATATTTATTAGGATCGCTTCTGCGGATTAAACCCATCATTCGGGTCAATTCCGAAGGGGTGTTCGAGCTATTTGAGAGAGTCCGTTCAGAGAAGAAGGCATATGGCCGTATGACAGAACTCCTGAAGCAAGCTTTTGATAAATATCACATTCAACAATTGCAAATTATGCATGGGAATGTCCGGGATAAGGCGGAGGCATTCAAGCAAGATATTAAGAAGCATTTTCCAAGCTTGGATATTGTCATCGGAGAGATTAGTTCTGCGATTGCAGTTCATGCGGGTGAAGGGACCTTGGCAATCATTTGGCACAATGAGCCGAAATCTATTTAGGAAAAGAATTAGAGCGAGACTCTTCGTAGACAGTGACGGGGGTCTCGCTTTTTTTTACGATCATTGATAATTTCCCATGATTATCCTTATGATAAAACTGAACCTTTTCGAACGATCGAAGCAATATAGAGGTGTAAGCTTACCGAGGAGGGCCCTTGTTCATGCAAGAAATCGAATTACAGCGATGGATCGAACGTTTGCGGGAAGGTGATCAATCTGCATTCCAGGTCATCTATGAATGGACCTTTCCCGAAATTTATCGTTCGGTCGTGTTCTTAATACCTGACAAACAAGAGATCGAGGATTTGATGAATGAAATATATTTTCAGCTATGGAGGTCGATACCGAGCTATGATTCGAGCCGACCTTTCCGATTCTGGCTGCACGGCATTGTGCTGAAGCAAATTCAGAAGTGGAGGACGCAGCGCTGGAAAAGGTTCCGGATCTTTGAGAAGAAGAGGCTCTTAGAAGTGGAAGAGCACCTATTCTCGGATCGGCCTGTTCTTGCGGCAGAGACACATCAGGAGTTGTTATCGATCGTTCATCAGCTGTCGTACAAACTTCGCATCGTGATCATTCTTCGTTATTATCACGATTATGCATTAGATGAAATCGCTGAACTGCTGGATATTCCGCTTGGTACGGTCAAATCCAGGCATCATTCAGCACTGGGTAAGCTTCGTGAGCTTAGCCCGCATTTTGAACAAGAAAAGGAGCAGAAACTTTATGTCCATTGAACAACAACTGCGCGATAAGCTACAAGATTGTGCGGAAGCAATGGAAGTTCCGTCAGAAATGCAAAAGCGTGTGGAGCGAGCTTCCTACGAGCGCTATCGGAATGAAAAGCATAAGTCTAAATCAGCTTTGAAATTTCGCCTGATTGCAGGGGCGCTTGCGGTTGTCCTGCTCACGCCTGTTGTCATCCATACCGCCCCTGTCGTCGCCGCACAGATACGAGCTCTATTGAATTTATCAGGGACGGAAGACACGCGCAGCTTCGTCACGAAAGATGAGGATTCGGATTATATCACGACCAATTTATATGAAGATGAGGTTGCCGAGAATAAAGCCGCACAAGATGTACTTGCCCGCATTTATCGCGGTTATCCCGAGGCGCGCTCTTTCGAAATTGCTAACGCACAAATTACAGAAGGGACGCGTGGCGGGGAGCCTATCCATGAATTGAACTTGGTTCTTATGGAGAAAGGGAAGACTTTCGCTGATCCACATAAGGAAATTACAACGATGGTCGATATGAAGACTGGAGCGATTCAATTCTTTCAAGCGATCGAATTAGATCCTTCGGCACATACTTCGAATTTGCGGGAGACGGAAGCGATTGAGATTGCGAATGCCTTCTTGGAGCTATTGCAAATGAATATCGAGGGATATCAACCTGAGGTTATTCGGACAAGTTCGAATAACACGCAAGAAACGGATCAATCGATCGTGATCTACAAGCGTCCTCAAGATGAGAAAAAGATGTTCCAAGTTAACCTTCGACAAGGTAGTACGAGTGTCGCGAACATCAGTCAGGAGAAGTCTTGAGGGGTCATCGACTCATCCGTCGTGAAAGTATGGTGGCGTTGACATTCTTGCTGCCAAGTGCCATCGGATTCGCGTTATTCTATATCATTCCGTTCGTGATGGGGCTTGTCTATTCGATGTTGGATCGAACCGTCGGAGGATCGTTTGTAGGGTTGGCGAATTATCAGGAGCTGCTGAGCAGCGGTTCATTTCGCAAAGCGGCATCGAATACCTTCTGGTTCACGGCGGTTAACGTTCCGCTGATGCTTATCGTATCGCTGGTTATCGCCATCCTATTGAATCGTAATCTCTATCTGCGGAACTTCCTTCGGATGGCCTATGTTCTGCCGTTGGTTGTGCCGGTCGCTTCTGTCGTGATGGTATGGCAAGTGATCTTCGATTGGAATGGATCGCTGAATGCTTGGCTGCATGGCTTCGGACTGGATCAAATCGATTGGATGAAATCGACATGGGCTAGAGGCGTCGTATCGGTCTTCTATCTCTGGAAGCATGTCGGCTACAATATCATCCTATTCCTAGCAGGGCTGCAAGGTATTCCGCGAGACTATTATGAGACAGCGAATATCGAAGGGGCAGGCAAGTGGCGCCAATTCTACAACATTACGCTCGTCTATTTGACGCCGACAATGGTCTTCGTTGTGCTGATGTCGATCATGAATACATTCAAAATATTCCGAGAAACATACTTGATCGCAGGGGACTACCCGCATGATAGCATCTATACACTTCAGCATTATATGAACAATATGTTCCTAACGATGGATGTACAGAAGCTGTCTGCGGCCGCGACACTCATGGTGATCTGCATCTTCATGATCGTCGCGATCCTGCTTCAAATCGAGAAGCGATATACACAATTTATGGATTGAACTTGGAGGAAGTATGGAGAAAAAGGGGTTCATTCGGAGCCTCATGGGAACGCTGGTGATGGCGTGCATTGGGTTAATGATGCTCTTTCCTGTTGTGATTACTTTCACAAATTCTCTGATGACAGAGAAAGAGATTCACGGCAATTATGGTCTCGTGGGCACCATGCCGACCCTTGCGCCAGGGGAGTCGCCTTCATTTGTGAATTTGAAGCTCATACCGGATTGGCTGTCTTTTGAGCAATATGGAAAAGTGTTGCTAGAGACGCCGAATTACCTGTTCATGCTGTGGAATTCGGTTGCCATGGTCGTTGTGATCATTGCGGGGCAGACGGTTGTGAGTGCACTGGCTGCGTACGCATTTGCCAAACTCCGTTTTAAGGGAAGAGAGGGTTGGTTCCGAGTCTACTTAATGACCATGCTGATGCCTTTCCAAGTGACCCTGGTTCCGAATTATATCATTGCTAATCAGTTAGGTTTAATGAATACAGCGAGCGCGATCATATTGCCTGGGATTTTCGCGGCATTCGGGGTGTTCATGCTCAGACAATTTATGCTGTCGATTCCCTATGCGCTCATTGAAGCGGCACAGATGGATGGCGCCGGACATTATCGTATTTTCTACCGTGTTATGCTGCCCTTGATGAAGCCGGGGATCGCGGCGCTCGTCGTCTTGCTGTTCGTAGACTATTGGAATATGGTCGAGCAGCCCTTGATTTTCTTGGAGGATGCCTTTAAGCAGCCATTATCGCTCTATCTATCCAGAATTAACAAGGAAGCGCAGGGCATCGGCTTCGCTGCTTCGATGATCTACATGACGCCGATGGTGCTGTTGTTCATGTATGCGGAATCATATTTTATCGAGGGTGTACAAATGTCGGGCATTAAAGGGTGATCGAGAGGAGGAATAAGATGAATACAGGGATGGCAGAAGCGATGGATGCGAGAAAAAAACGAAAAATAGTGTGGATCTCTGGTCTGTTCATCGGCGCGCTCCTTCTTCTTACCCTATCGAGCAATACATTGCTGACGATGAGTCTGCCTAAGGTTCGAACAGAGATAGGGAGACAAGGGTCGCTGACCACCCAGTGGAATGGCACAGCGCGGCTGATGCCCAGACAATTCATGACATTATCCAATCCTGCGGAATGGACGACGAAGGAAGTGCTCGTGAAGTCGGGAGACCGCGTTACAAAAGGACAGACGCTTATTACGTATGACAATCCTGCTGCTGAGCAGGAAATTCAGGATGCTAATGCGAGTCTTGCGCAGCAGCGGTTGTCGATAGAGGATTTGCAAGATGCTTATATTGAAGCGGTGCAGAACAATGATGAAATGCAGATGCGTCGCACGAAGAGGGAACTAGAGCGTGCCCGGTTGATGATGGGTGTGCAGCAGCGAAAAGTGGCGGTGATGCAGTCGGATGCGAGCGGTCACAGACGTATCGTTGCACCGTTTGACGGTGTCGTAATGCAGGTCAATGCGGCTTCGCAGCTGCCCTCAGGGAGCAACGGGCCGGATGTGAATTTAGCGAATATACAGCAAGGCTATCAATTCGAGATTGTTATACCGAATGCCGTGGGGCGGAAGTATCGTACAGGAGATAAGCTCAAAGTTCAAGTAGAGCATCAGGACGCGAACGTACCCGTTGAAGGGACGATTCGTGAAATTCGCAATACAGCGAGTACGAGTGATGGCAGTCCGTCGCAGGGGGAGTCCGGGATGAATGCGACTCCCGATACATCGAATCAACTATTCGTTGTACAAGTAGAGCATCGAGATTTTGAGGCCAACGACTTGGTAAATGTAGATATAACGCAATCGGAAGAGGACGAGGGGACCTTGCTCGTGCCGAACCAAGCGATTCATCGCGAAGGCAAGAGCAGCTACGTGCTTGTTATCGAAGAACGTAGAGGTCCGCTGGGGAATACATTTATCGTTCGTAAAGCCCCAGTCCAATTAGTAGGGACGAATGGTCAGGAGTCCCTCGTACAAGGGGTATATTTGAATGATGCCATCATTGTGGAGAGCAACGAGCCGCTAGCGGAAGGTAATCGCGTAAGAGTCTAGTGCGTTCGCTTATTATAGATTATTTTGTATGTGGAGAGAGGGAATGAGATGAGAAAAAGTTCAATAGTATGTTTGATGGTTGCATGTTCCATGAGTTTGGCTGCTTGCTCTGGCGGGCAGAGCGGCGACGAGAAGCAAGAGGGGAAGAAAACCGTCGTCTTATCCGTCTTCAGCGCTGATCCAGTCTATACACAGGCGGAGAAGAAATATGAAGCGAGCCACCCGAATGTGGATATTCAAATTAAGGCACATATGAAGGACCCGAATGCCAGTTATGAAGGGGAGGGGGAAAAATATATTAACATAACCAACACCGAACTCTTATCCGGTAAAGGGGCAGACATCATTGCCTTTGATGTGACGGGATTACCTGTCGTCAAATATGTGGATAAAAAAGTGTTGGTCAACTTGAGCGATCTGATGAAGCAGGATCAGTCTTTTGATGCAAGCCAATATGAGATGAATATTCTGGACGGTGCCAAGATGATTGGAGGCCTCTATACGCTACCTTTACGGTTCTTCTTGGACAGGCTGATGGGAGATGCTAAGGCGATTGAGGATGCAGGCGTGACATTCGACGATTCGAACTGGACGTGGAACGATTTTACAACGGTTGGTAAAAGTTTGGCAGCTACAGGGAGTCGGAAGCATGCAACGGGGAATACGCCTCCGGAGCGGATGTTGAACTATTTGTTCTCGGATAACTACGCAGGGATTGTGAAGGATGAGAAGAGTTTCGACACGAGCGCATTCACAGCACTCATGAAGCAAGTGAAGAAGATGTACGATGATCAAGTCGTCACGAACGCCGAGATTGCTGCAGATGAATCCTACTTTTTGCCTACCATGATTATATCTCCTGAGGATTATTTTGTCGGACCGGCTATGTTCTACAAGAAAGGGAAGATCTATAACAAGCCACGGGCTTTGCAGGAGCAATCGGGAGGTTCATTCATCATGAATAGGACACTAGGGATCAATGCGAACTCGAAGGTTCAGGCGGAGGCGTGGGATTTCATGAAATTCCTGATGTCTGAAGAGGGGCAGACACTGCCGGGACTGCAAGGCTTCTCCATTAACAAATCGGTGAATGAGAAGATGTTCAAGGAACTTGAGAACAAAGGCTCGGTGGAAGCGCCGACGGGATCTTCCGTACCGGTTAGTAAGGAAGAACTCGAAGTTCTTAAACAGATGGTTGTCGATACGAATACAACGGTGAGAGAAGATATGAAGATCCAATCGATCATTGAAGAGGAAGCGAAAGCCTATTTTAGCGGGCAAAAGTCGGAGCAAGCGGTTGCGGAGCTGATCGCAAATCGGATCACAACCTATTTGAATGAGTAATGAAATCATAAGTAAAGGATGATGATGGATGAAAAAATGGATAACGGTGTTATTCGTATTCGGGGTTGTGGCTAGTGTCTCGGCTTGCTCGCTCCCAAGTACACAAGAAACAAAGGCAGAAGTGAATATAGAGGCTACTCCGCAAGATCAACAGGAGAAGCAAGAACAAAAGGATGAGGAGACTGCTGAGAAGGAACAAAAGAATGAAGAAAGCCAGAAGGATGGGCAGGGCATGACAAAAGTATTCTCGGATCTGATGGCATTGAAGCTTCCGCAGGGCCTTGAGGCACAATCGTCAGGCTCCACAAATTCGAAATTGATCTATACCGATAAAACGAATCAAGTGAAGCTCGAAATGCTGCATGATCCTGAGCAACTGGTGACGGATGAGGATATCGATATGGGACGGTTGAAGATGAGAGGGATCTTCGAACAACAATATGAAGGTGTAAAGTTAGAGTGGTTGAAGGATGAGACGCAGCAAGTCCATGGGAAGCACATCGCGATTAATGAGGTCATCGTTCCATCCAAGGCAGGCGACACGTATCATCTCGTTGCTTGGGCGGAACTCGCCGGCGCTTTTCTGGAAATCACATTCACCTGTCCTGCAGATGTGAAGGAGCAATGGCAGGCGTCCGTGCATGAGATGATCGACTCGATTCAGATGTAGAAAAAAGGGCTGTTGACATGGCAAAAACGGTGCCATATACTCATCATATAACCAAAAGGTTATATGATGAGGTGGTACATATGACAGACATCTATCGAGCGATTGCGGATCCGATCCGCAGGCATATCCTTCGTAAGATTGCGCAGCATGAATGTTCTCAGCAAGAGATTGTGCGGGACTTCCCTATTTCTCAGCCTGCAGTCAAGAAGCATCTCGCCATTTTGCAAGAAGAGAATCTTCTGCTCGTTCGCCGAGAAGGCAAGTACTGCTACTATCGCTTGAACACTCCGGTATTTCAACAGGGCTATCAACAACTGCAGAGTGAGCTGGGTCTCATCTTGGAGAATAAGTTGAGCCGATTGAAATATTTTATCGAGGAGGAAGATGGGGATGGGTCTGGAATTCACGAGCGTTAAGCGAGAGATTTATATTCATGCTGCACCAGCGCGAGCATGGAGGGCATTAACGGTTCCTGAGGAACGGAATCGCTGGGAGACAAGACAGTGTAAGATTGATTTGGTTATTGGAGGCCAGGTTGAACTGGATTATGGCTGGGGTGTATCGTACACGGGAACGATTCGCGAGCTCGTGATCAATGAGCTGCTTGTCATTGAAGATGAGAATCGAGATCTGACCCGATGGACGCTTACGCCGCAAGGTGGCGGAACGGTTGTAGGAATTGAATACACTGGATTCTGGGCCGGAGATAAGGGCTTGATGAGGATGGATAACATGGCTTTCGGCACCTACCAATTCATGCGAAATATGAAGTGTGTGCTGGAAGGGGAAGCTGATATCCGGGATACGTTCTGGAATAGTTGGATCGGCGTGAATCATCGAACTCTCTATGAAGACGGAGCCTCCGGTTCTAGCGTAGTGGAAGTTATCCCTCATACCCCTGCGGATGGGATCCTACACGTCGGTGATATTTTGGTTCGTATTCAGGACAAATCCGTGATAAAGTACGACGATGCAGAGTCTCTCATTACATCTGTGCATCCAGGTACGATTCTTCGAATTGTCTTGCTTCGCGCAGGAGATCTGATCGAGCTGGATTTGATTACAGTTCCTTTCGGGAAACGAGTAGCGTCTTCGTCATAGATGGTTATTGGACTAGACAATTATTGAAAGAATTGAAGGTGGATGCTGTTATGGCAGATGTGATAACACTTGGAGAACTTTTAATCGATTTTACACCTTATGGCAAATCCGAAAACGGTCAGCCGTTATTTGAACGCAATCCGGGCGGTGCGCCTGCGAATGTGGTAGCAGCGATTGCGCGGTTGGGAAGCGCATCAGGGTTTATCGGTAAAGTAGGCAACGATGCGTTCGGACAAGGCCTTCGCGACGCGCTCGTAAGCAGCGGGGTCGATACGGCGGGACTCGTCTTATCCGACGCTGCGAATACGACGCTTGCGTTCGTGCACCTTGCGGATGACGGCGACCGTTCGTTTTCTTTCTACCGCAACCCGGGTGCGGACCAGCTGCTGACGGAGGAAGAGGTGCCGTATGAGAGCATTGCGGAAGCGCAGATATTCCATTTCGGTTCGATTTCGATGACGGATGAACCCGTTCGCTCGGCTACGTTAGCAGCAGTACACCATGCGAAGAAGCACGGTGTCTTGGTTTCTTTTGACCCTAATCTGAGACCAGCACTATGGGCAAACGAAGAGCTAGCCAAGGAACAAATCTTCGCCGGACTTCGCCTAGCCGATGTCGTGAAGGTTTCCGAGGAGGAGCTGGAGTTCCTCACGGGTACGGCGGATCTCGAGGCAGGTTCACAGATCCTGTGCGAGCAATTCCCGATTTCTCTGCTGCTCGTTACGCGCGGTGGTGCGGGGAGCTTCTATCGCGCAGGCTTACGGATGGGTGGGCGAGCAGGATTCGCGGTTCAAGCCATCGATACGACTGGCGCGGGCGATGCGTTCATGGCCGGTGCACTGTACAGCATTCTGCTAGCGAACCAGCCGATATCTGCGTGGACCTCGACAGAGCTGGACGCGCTGCTGACGTTCGCAAATGCAATGGGCGGACTAGCGACAACCCGCAAGGGTGGGATCCCAGCAATGCCGACGCTTACGGAAGTGCAAGCATTCATACAGTCGAATTAATAAGAAGTGTCTCTGAAGCATGTGCTGAGCATGAATCAGGGACCTTTTTTTGATTTGAGCTGTTGCAACGGACTCACGTTCCGCTAATGGATCAAAAGAGGTATCCACAGGGGGTTCCGCGGACAGTAGATCCGTTAATTGATTAATAGGACGCAGAGAAGGATGTAATTCTAGCAAATAGCGACTCCTAGGTCCGCGTCTGCATAAATTCTAGTAGGTTAAGTGAATTTAGCGGAACCAATGTCCGTTAGGCAGTGAAGGGACTCCGAAAACAATTAAAGGAAATGAGCTTAACGTTCGCGAATATGGATAACGTTATGAAGCACTCATCAAGAGGATGTCAACCATGAAAGATCCAAGAATCGAGCAGCTTGCTAGAAACCTGATCCAATATTCCGTGAGGCTTGAGCCCGGAGAAAAAATATTAATCGAAGCGGATGGGCTTGAAGTTCCACTCGCGAAAGAATTGATTAAACAAGCGTATGCTGTGGGCGGCGTCCCATTTCTCATCATTCACAATCATGAGTTATGGCGAGAAATCATCCTGAATTGCACCGAAGAACAGATGGCCGCCATGGCTTCGTATGATGTAAATCGAGTGAACGATATGCAAGCTTACATTCTCATTCGAGCAGGGGAGAACATGAGCGAGTACAGTGGGATTCCAGCAGAGAAAATGGCAATCTACCGCAAACATTATGCGCAGCAAATCAACGGTAAACGGTATAACGATACCAAATGGTGTATTGTCCGTTATCCGAATCATGCGATGGCGCAGCAAGCGAACATGTCGCTAGAAGATATGGAGGATCTATACTTTAATGTTTGTAATTTGGACTACGCGAATATGGACCGTGCGATGGATCATTTGGTTGAACTCATGGATCGAACGGATCAAGTCCGAATTGTAGGGGAAGGGACGGACTTAACCTTCTCTATTCTAGGCATGCCATCGTTCAAGGATTCGGGGCAAATGAATCTTCCTGATGGTGAAGTATATACGATGCCGGTGAGAGATTCCGTAAACGGTGTCATCACCTACAACACCCCTTCGCTCAAAGAAGGTTTTGTCTATGAGAACGTGCGCCTAGAAATCAAGGACGGTAGAATTGTGCGTGCCACCGCGAACGATTCCGAGCGAATCAATAAACTGCTAGACATAGATTTCAATGCAAGATATTTCGGAGAGTTCGGCATTGGCGTGAATCCTTATATCGAGAAGCCGATGAAAGACACCTTATTCGATGAAAAGATATGGGGCAGCTTCCACTTCACACCGGGATGTGTTCCAGCACGATCGCCGGGCAACGAGAACTTGTCGGAGCTGCATTGGGACATCGTGCAAATCCAGAGACCAGAGTATGGCGGCGGGGAAATATGGTTCGATGATGTATTAATTCGTAAGGACGGGATGTTCGTTCTTGAATCGTTAGAGGCGTTAAATCCAGACAACTTAAAGTGACTTGGGAGTGAGTTTCGGTATGCAAATTGGTCGAACGACGCGTACTAACGAGTCCTGGGGATCTGCGGTTCTGATTTTGTTATAGAATTTCTCTAGCGGTTACATATCGGCGGAGCCAGTACGGCGTTCTCCATTTCGTAATCGTGACGCCCGGGGGAGATTGATACGTATTTAACATTCTACCGTTGCCAATATCTATGCCTACATGCCCAATTCGATTATCTGAGTAACGGTCACGCCGAAAGAAGATTAAATCGCCCGGTTCAATGTTGCGGATCTTAAGTGCTCGACCCTTGCGCGATTGTAATTCACCGGTGCGAGGCAAGAAAATGCCATTTCGTTTAAAAAGATATTGCGTGTAGGAGGAGCAGTCGAACTTCTTACTCTGCGGATACGGTGCAGCACCAAATTGATAAGGGGTTCCGATCAGCTTCCGACCGAGTGCGATGATTTTGGGAGCAAGCTCGACGTTCTGCTTGATTCGAACGGATCTGGATCGCTTTCCCGTCCGTTGTGAAGGCGAATCAAAATCTAGGGTTGGAATGACGATCTTTGTTCCGGGAGGAATGGGCTGGCGTAAATTTTTATTTTTGGACAACAGTTGCTTGACAGAGGTGTTAAGTAATTTTGCAATACTGCGCAAAGTATCACCTTGCAGTGCGATGAAAAAACGTCCTGGTTGCCGCATGTATACCTGCTGTTTATTTGTATTTGGCGTCACATCCACATTGAACAAACGGTTGATTGAGCGAAGGCTTATGAACTCCCGCTTGTTGAATGTAATAATAGGGTCGATACGAAACTTAACGCTTTCACGTATAGCTGTGGTACCCTTAAGCGGAATTGTAACAAACTCAGAACCATCTGTAACAGTTAATTGGAGGCGATTGGATCTGTAACGATCATATTCTAAGATCTCCAATACATCATTTAACGATAGATAGTAGATACAATTGTTGTTAAGGAGTGTAGTTGCCTGAAAGACCCTTTTTTTTGTGTTAAAGAAATCTTTCTGAAATAGCACCATCCTGACTTTGAGTTTCTTCGTGCCCATTTCGTAATCACCTCTTCACAGTTTACATGACTATAATATGTTCCATTGATCAACATGGTTGTTTAGACGGATAAATAGGCTCATTAAGGATGATTTCATATAGGGCTCCAATAGCGGACAACAGCATGAATATGGTTTGATGATGAATTAATTCGATTAGACGGGTGGGGGTGTTTTCAGAATGCAAATCGGTCGAACAACGCGGATCATGACAGATCGAGATCGGGAGAATCCTTTTGAGCAGGATGGAAGTAAACGACGATTTATGGTGAGTTTGTATTATCCTACGGCAGTCTTGGACAGCCCCATTGACCCAGGGTATCTGGCGCTATTTCATCCGGGTGAGGAGATTGCGATTGATTTTTTCAAGCGCTTCGGTGCAGATACCGACTATTTAACAGCATTAAGAACAGATGTGCATGAGAATGCTCCAATCATTGAAGGGGTGTATCCTGTCATTGTCCTCTCACCTGCCTTTGGCATCGAACGGGATATGTACTGGTGCCACATCTACAATCTTGTTGTGAAGGGTTTTATTGTGATAACCGTTGGGGCTACCTATGATGCGGTGTTCACCGTATTTCCGGATGGGGAACATATTCCACAATTGGAGGCATTGTCTAAACTTCAAAGTTCGGATGTCGAGGAGTGGGAGGCGCTGGTCACGATCCGAACGAAGGATCTATATTACGTGCTTGACCGGCTTCCTGAGCTCAATGACACAGATGCGTTACTTCGAAATAAGCTTGATCTAGAGCGGATGGGCCTGCTGGGACATTCCCTTGGCGGTGCGGCAGTATATCGGGTTCTGAAGGAGAATGCTTCGATCAGAGCAGGGATTCTATTAGACCCGAGTCTTCATCTTCTTGGAACAGACACTTCCCCGCTGACTACACCTATCTTACTGATGCGCCAAAATTCTTCGACTTACGAGATGCTGATCCAAAATGGATGGGATGAGGCACTTGCTCGTGACACGATGAAAGGTCAAGCATGTCTGGATCGAACTCTAGTAGGGTACAAATCCTTTATCAAAATCGATGACGCGAATCATGTTACGTTCAGCGACGTGCCAATCCACTTCAATGAGCCTGGTATCAAGGCCAAGCATCAAATGATGAGTGAGTTGATAGTGTCATTTATGCAAGAATTCGTCTGCGATCAGACTGGCGCGTATACGAAGCGCGTTGGAGCAGTATCGGGAATCAGCCTGATTGATCGGGATGGATATGAAATCAATTGAACCATTGTTGGCCCTTTCTTATGCACTAGAACCGTTCGGTAAGTTCTCCGGGCGGTTTTTTCGTGAGCTTAACCATGGACTATCACCAAATTTATGCATTAAATAGATGGATTTGGAAACGATAAGGGTACTTTTGCACACTATATCTGTTCATATGAGGGGATTATGGATATTCTCAACAACCAAGAATCGAAGGGCCAATCTGCTAACGGTGTCAATAATAACAAGACAGAGGGAAGCCAAAGCAATACTTCAGGGGAAAAACAGGCTCAATTGATCTCGTCGGATCTGCAATCCAATCTCGATATGCTTCATACCCGACTGGGGAATAGTCCGGATATTGTTATTCGGAGGCTAGGGGATCCGGCGGATGGTATGAATAGGAACAGCCAGCAATTTGCGCTTGTGTATGTCGATGGGTTAGTCAATGGTGCAAGCGTCAATGAGCTGATTGCAGAAATATCGAAGCAAACCGAACGCGACATGTTCAAGCTGCAGAACGGTGAAAAGTTCTATCAGTTCTTGAAGAATCATGCGCTTGCGGCTGGGGGAGTTACGGAGACCGATCAAGAGGACAAAGTGCTGCTCTCGATTTTCAACGGAAACGTGGTTGTTCTAGTCGATGGCTGCGCCACAGCACTCCTCGCGGATATGGCAGGCGGGAATTTAAGATCAGTCGAAGAGCCAAGCTCGCAGACGGTTATCCGTGGGCCGAAGGATGGCTTCACGGAAAGCTTGCGAACGAACACATCGTTGATTCGGCGCAAGATCAAATCACCCGATCTTCGCATCGATGCCAAGGTCATAGGGACGCAGACAAAGACCAATATCGCTGTTGTCTATCTAAAGGGTGTGGCGAAAGAAGAAATTGTACAGGAAATCCATCGCCGGCTCGATTCGATCCAGATCGATGGCGTCCTCGAGGGCGCATATATCGAGGAATTTATTCAGGATGCGAAGATTACCGTGTTTCCAACGATGATCAATACCGAACGGCCAGATGCCGCATCCGCGGGGATTCTCGAAGGACAAGTGGTCATTATCGTGGACGGATCACCGTTTGTGCTGCTTATGCCCGTCACGTTCTTTAAATTCTTCCAGTCTAGTGAAGATTATTATCAACGTTACGATATCTCCACGTTCTTACGGATGATTCGTTACGTATCGTTTCTCGTATCGATGCTGCTGCCATCCCTGTATATTGCCATCACGACGTTTCATCAGGAAATGCTGCCAACCACGTTGCTCATTGGTCTAGCCGCACAGCGGGATGGGGTCCCGTTCCCGGCGCTGCTCGAAGCCTTGTTGATGGAGATGACCTTCGAGGTACTCCGTGAGGCCGGCGTTCGAATGCCTCGCGTCATTGGTCCCGCGATATCCATCGTAGGGGCGCTGGTCTTGGGTCAGGCTGCTGTACAAGCTGGTCTCGTCTCGGGAGCGATGGTTATCGTCGTGTCGTTTACTGCGATTGCAAACTTCGTTATCCCGGCGATCAATATGGCCATTGCAGCCCGTCTAACCCGGTTCTTGCTTATGCTTCTTGGTGCGACGTTAGGGCTATTCGGTATCATATCGGGTCTGATGTTCTTACTGATTCATATGGCGAGTCTGCGCTCCTTCGGCTTTCCATACATGGCACCGTTAGCGCCGCTGAGTTATAACAGTCTCAAAGATATCTTCATTCGTGTGCCATGGTGGAAAATGAATACGCGGCCTGAAGCGGCTACGGACAATATCGCAAGGCAGGAGAACGCAGGACAATCGAATCCATCTGATCATCCATCAAACTCATAGAAGAAAGGAAGGGGGGGGACTCATGATCATCAAAATGACGAAGCTGCAGGGGATCTTGTTAATGATGAGCACCATTGCCCCAACAGCAATCTTGTCGGTTCCGAGTGTGGTCGTCCAGTTGTCTGAGCAGGATGCCTGGGTATCCATCATCATTGCAATGGTGGCGGGGGTCTTGTTCTCCCTTCTCATCGGGTCCATCTGTAGACAGAATACACAGACAACGTTCCTAGATTGGCTAAGAGTTCGATTAGGCAGTAAGGCAGGAACGGCTATCGGTATTCTACTCACGTACTATTATTTGATATCCGTCGTGATCGAAATGCGCGAATTTGTTAATTTTATCGGCGAGAATGTATTGTCTAGAACGCCTGTCTATTTCCTCTTAATTATTACGGTAGCCGTTGTCATGTATGGGGTCAGCCAAGGGATCGTCAACATTGCTCGTGTCAATCTGATCGTCCTTCCGGTGTCATTGCTCGTATTTATCGTGACGGGGATTCTGCTACTCAAGAACATTCATATCGAGAACCTGCTTCCCTTGTGGGACCATCCGCTGCGCAAAGTCGCGCAAGGCAGTATGACGCCAACCACGTGGCTCTTGCAAGTGTCTATCCTCTTGTTGATAGCGCCCTTCATGAGTAAACCCGCAGAAGCAGGAAAAGTTGGTATGTGGGGGATCGTATTAACGAGCATCGAACTAGGTATCATTGTTGTTGCGGCGATTACGATTATCGGATCACGTCTTATCTCGATTATGTCGTATCCGACGTTCTATATGATTGGGATCATTCAAATCGGAACCTTTCTAGAACGCATTGATCTTCTGTTCATTTCGATCTGGATTTGCATGATGTATGTCAAAATGTCCATCGTGATGTTCGCGACCTTCCATTGCTTCATTCATACGTTCCGTATCCGCAATGAGAAGCCGTTTCTGCTATGTCTTGGACTTTTTACGATATTAACGACCTTGTATACTTGGCCGAAGTCTGTAGATTTAGCTTATTTCTCGAAAACAGCACTGATCCCTTATGCCATAACGTTTAATGTCCTTATTCCTGTTGTCATTTGGCTTCTTCTTCGCTTTATTAAGCCAAATCCGATGAAAGCAGGGAAATAACATGAAGAAAATAACGGGAATTATCGTGCTGCTCCTTGCATGCAGTCTCATATCGGGTTGTTGGAATCGAATTGAGCTTAACGAGTTGTCGATTGTCTCGGCGTCATCCTTCGATTTTAATGGCAACAAATGGGTGAATTCTTATCAGGTCATCATTCCGTCGGCGATTTCGTCGGGTACAGGTCTTGCAGGCGGCGGCGGCTCACAATCCCCTGTTACGGTATTCTCTTCAGAGGGGAGAACAATTCGAGAAGCCGTCGGCAAGAGCAGTATGGAGACGCCGCGGCAGATGTTTTTTGCCCATAATAGTGCCATAATTATTAGCGAAGAAGTCGCTCGGCATGGGATTAATCAGATTCTCGATTTGCATTTCCGGAATACTGATGCCAGAGAGACCGTCAATGTCCTGATTACGCAAGGCAATGCAAGATCGATTCTGGAACGATTAATCCATACGGAAAAAATACCAGGTCAAGGGATTCGTGAGATCCTGAGTAATGAATCACGTAATACGTCGATCGTTCCAAGTGTCATGTTGTACGAATTGGCGATGGCAATCACGAGTGACGGGAAAGGTGCTGTGATACCGGAAATTGTCTTTGCGGGTAACGACGAGGACGGTAGATCACTGGATGTCCTGAAAAAAACCTATGAGCAGGCGAAGTTAAGAATAGGAAGGCTTGCCGTAATGCGTGGGGATAAATTTGCAGGCTGGTTGACGCGGGAAGAAGGGCTTGGCGTCTCTTTTATTGCGAACAAAGTGCGTTCCAGTAATCTGACATTTCGATGCAAACCAGGGGACAAGACCTATAATATGACCTTTCGCCTCCAGACTTCTGCCACGAAGTTGAAACCCACGTTGCGTAACGGCAAGATGACCATGGGGATCGATATTAAAGGCGCGGGGTATCTCTTGGAGAGCAACTGCGTGACGGACCTCACTCAACCTGCAGCGGTCAAACAATTGGAACAGCAGCTGCAAGAGGAAGTGAAGCAGATGGTGATCCGATCTTGGGAGGCGGCGAAGCGGCTGAAAGTAGATGTATTCGGGTTCGCTGATGCCGTTCATCGCAAATATCCGAGGGAATGGAGAGGAGTAAAGAAGAATTGGGAAGAGACTTTCAGTAAAATCCAAATTGAGCCCCATATTAAGATTTCAATGGATCGCGTCGGGCTCTCCAGCAAAACATTTAAGAGTACAAATTCTGATGAATAGAGATGATTCTACCATGAAAACGGGTTTATGGATTTTGTTCTATGCCATGCTGTTCTACATCGGCACCCGTACGATGCGAAGTAAGGGCTATACCAAAGAACTTGTCTTGTACGTTTGTGTGGTCGGATGGTGTATGTATCTCAGTCTAGCGGATATCTACACATGGACTAAGCTGACCATTGCTTCTCCGATGAATGCCGTTTTTACGCCTGTAGGCAAATGGATCGATCAACTGTGGAAGGCTGGGTAAGCCCACACTGATTTTTGTTAGAATAATTCAAGCTGCTCGGGTCCTCGCTCCCACTTGTAAGCAGCGATGATCTCCGGCATGCGATAAGTTATTCCGCGTTTCTCACATTCCTCTTGGAAGACCCATTCTAGCTGCTGCCGACGCTTCGACATGCAGCTGTAGCGAATCCCGTATGTGCGAATATATTGCGCTTTGAGTCCTGGATACAGCTTGTCCAGCCAACGAAAATAATGATCTCGTTGATTCTCCCTCAGTGTCATTCCAAACGACGGGTAAATGTATTTCGCCCCAGCCTCATAAGAACGACTTATAATCTCACGAATATTGGATGCATGATCCGTAATGAACGGTAGGATAGGCATGAGCAATACCCCAGCATAGATTCCGGCTTCGGATAATTCCTTCAAGGCTTGGAAACGATCCGAAGCCGGAGAGACACGCCGTTCAATTCGCTGACTGAGCGTATCATCTGCTGCGGTGATCGATAGACTGACATTCACAGGCGCCTGCATCTGGGTGAGGGCGAGACGTTCGATATCCCGCGTAACAAGCTTACTTTTGGTCGCAACCGACACGCCGAACCCATACTGATGAATGAGCTTTAGTGCATTTCTTGTGAGCTGATGATCCGGTTCATCATGATTGTAGGGATCGCTCATCGAGCCCATGCCAATGACACCTTTATGGCGCTTGCTGGCGAGCTCTCTGCGGAGGATGTCCTCCGTGTTGGCTTTACCACGCACGATGTCAAAATGCTCAATCCCGTAACAGCTGCTCCTGGAATCGCAGTATATGCAGCCATGGTGACAACCACGGTACAAATTCATCGTATAGTCATGTCCGAACCAATCGTAATGCTTATTTTTGATCAGCAGGCCTTTGGTATGTGCCCATTCCATCTCGCTCACCTATTATGTTTGAATTTATTGAGCTGCCCAGCGCTTCAGCTGTGGGAAAAAATCCTTCATACTGTGCCTCGCGGCTTCTTCGGTCATTCCCGGATTCCCATCGACCATATGTGGCACACAGGATTCAATCATTTCTTCCATCGACATCTCCGCTGTAAAATTGCCCTCTTGGTAGCAATACGTACAATATGTTTCGTTCTTGCTTCCATCCGCATTGGTCCCGAGCAGCTGCTCGTTCCCTCCCATTGGCATGCCACAGCTCTGACAAAATGTTGTTGATCCCATCTCATATCTTCCCCTTTCGCGTTGTTAGGTTCATTGTACGAGATGTAATGTGACAACTGAATGTCATATTATAAATATCGCTTCGCGGCGAGTTGGAGCCGTTCACTAATGAGGGTACGAAGGTGTACAGGTTCTAACACCTCGGCATAATGGCCGAAGGACAACACATGGCCATACACCCATTCATCCTCGGGGTATTCGGCTATGACGATGAAGTTACCGTCCTCATCTCTCGTGAGCTGACGCTCGTCATATTCATCGTAGAGCCGATAGGCTTGCGAAGCATCGATGCGTAGAACTAGCCGCACGGCTGCGGCTTGACTTGCCTGTTGCTCATGGAACGACGGAGGAAGTTCGCGATCGAAATGCTCCTCGAGCAGCTCGATGTGCTTCATGCGCGTCAGCTTGAACAGTCTCATGGCTTGCTTTTGCCGGCAGTAGCCTTTGATGTACCAGGTTCTATGTTTGAACCATAGCTGAAGCGGCTCGACGGTTCGAATGGAGTTCTCGCTGCTGCTGTTGAAGTACACGAACCGAATGACCAAGCGTTGTAGGATCGCGGTACGCAGCAGCTGGTAATGGTCTGAATTGTCCTCACCCCAATGGGACAGATCGACCTCGATCCAACTGGGCATCGTCTTATTGAAGAAGCCGCTGAGCTTCGCGAGCACTTGCTCCATATCGCCCGTGACGGCATTCAGCCCGGATAGCGATGAGAGAATTTCCTCTTGCTCTTGTTCGGATAACATCGACTTGTTCAGGACGAAGTTATCGAGGAGCCGGATGCCGCCTCCTTTACCTTTGAGCGTATAGACCGGTATGCCGGCTTCGCACAAGGTATCGATGTCCCGGTATACCGTGCGCGGAGACACTTCAAAATGGTCGGCAAGCTCCTTGGCGGTGACCGTCTTCTTATGCATGAGGAGATAGACGATCTCGAACATCCGATGGATTTGCATGGGTTACATCACCTCCACGTCACTATATCATAATTCATCATTTGGAAGATGGTGGATTTATGCAGATAGATCATATAATAGTGGAAAAGGTACATCGAGTATGTTATTTAGACAGCAAGGAATATGAAAATACTAAATCGAATAAGAAATTACCCTTTAGGAAGGAGTGATGGTGTACATGGAATGTTTAGGATGTAGAATTGCTAACGGTATTGAACCCAACTTGAATATTGTTTATGAAAACGGACTTATTACTTGTGTGCTTGATATTGCTCCGTTTAATGAAGGACATACTCTAATCCTTCCCAAAAAGCATTATAGGGATGTCGAAGAGATGGATTCAGAGACTGCCTATGCTATCATGGATGCTTCGAAAAAACTTTCAATTGCCTTGAAGAGCTTGTTTAAACCTGACGGTATAAGAATTTGTCAAGATGGAGGGAAATTTAACGACCTTACCCATTACCATATGCATCTCATTCCAAGGTACGAAGGCGATGGATTTACCTGGGGTGAGCCATTACACCCGCATGGTGCTGAAAAACGATTAAGCCAAACCAAAGATAAGATTCTAAAGGCATTAAGTGAGGAATGAAGGAGTCGATAAATGAACGATTTCATAGCGCAGCAGTATCGTAGAGGTCGTCAGCTTGCAAGAGGGTTAACGCTATTAAATTTGGCATTAATCTTGATTGTTGAGATCTTAAGCTTAAGAGAGGGCGTATATTCGAATCTCCTCGGGAGCATTGTGTGGATTGTCATTTGCATAGGTATCTATCTCGGTAGTGTAAAAGCGAAATGGGTGTTTATCGTGTTTTCTATCCTGAACATTCTTTTATTCATCTGTGGACTGTTGCTGGGCGCGATTAGCGGGCAGTTCACTACAGGTCTATTTATTGTCTCCATATTAACGTTAGTCTGCCAGCTCGTGACTTCGATTCTGCTCATTTCCTCTTCGAGTGTGAATGATTTTCTCTATAGACAAGCGAATGGATAACGCATCAGGTGTACTCGGATGGCATCCAATTTTATTTAAAAGCAACAATTTTTCTCATTAACAGCCGTTATATGAAGTAGAGCCTATTCGAATAAGGCATCGAAATGATATAACCAGGCAGTTGTGAGAGGAGAAACTTATGAAGTCAGTATTTGAAGTAGGAAAAGGCCAATTTCGTATTGGAGTGTTAGTTGTATGTTCTATGCTGATGCTGATCCTTGCCATATCATGTCCGGCAAGCACACAAGCCAAGAGCAATGCTGTGGCGGCTTCATTTAAATTGATAGCTGCGCCCCAGTCGCTAAATCTCGTCATTGGACAGGAAGCCAATCTTCCAAAAGTAAACGCCTTGTATAAGGACGGCAAAATCGAGGACGTGACGGGATCCATCACGTGGCAGTCCAGTTCGGATGTGCTAAATATCAGCGGAGGCAAGGTGAGCGGCAAATATGCAGCCACAGCTAAGCTGAAAGGTACATACGGCAATCAGACGGTTACCGTTCCCGTTCAAATCCAAGAGGATTTCGTGAAATATGAAACGGAGCCATCTTCCGTCACATTAAGTGCAGGTTCCTCTAAGCCGATTAAAGTAACGGGCTACTACGCAAGTGGGAAAAAAGTAGCGATCACAACGAAAATCAAGTGGAGTTCTGGGAATGATCAAGTTGCGAAGGTTAGCGGTACGACGATAAAGGGAATAGCGGAAGGTAGCACGACCGTGACGGGCGTTATGGGCGAGAAAAAGTTCGAGATTCCCGTGCAGATTACGCCGAAGATTATCAAACTAACCGTAACCCCTGCGAAGCTGGTTCTGACGCCCGGTAAATCGGCCACGTATTCCGTTCAGGCGGTTTATGAAGGTGGACGCACGGTGGATGTCTCTTCCCAGGTGACGGCTAAAGCAGACGGCAAAGGCATTCAAGTGAGCAACGGCACAGTATCGGCGACCGGTCAGTCCCAGGGACAGGCCAGCGTCAAACTGTATTATGGAGGAAAAGGCGTGTCGCTTCCAGTCACCTTGCAGGAGAGCTTGGTGAGTATCGAAGTGCAGCCTGCCTCTCTCGTGATGGAAGCCGGCTCTTCTAAGCCCATCAAAGTGATCGGCACCTATTCCAGCGGTAAAAAGGTGTCGCTTGCAAGCAAGGTGGCATGGACATCCGCAAACGCGCAAATTGCCAAAGCCACAGGATCAAACGTAAAAGGATTGGCAGAAGGTACGACAACGATCGTCGGCAGGTACGGTGATCGCACATTCGAGATCCCGGTCCAAGTCACGCCTAAGCTGCAGAAGTTGAAGGTCACGGCATCGACATCAAAGCTTGCTCTAAATCAGACAACAACTTATCAAGTACTAGCCGTGTTCAGCAGTGGGAACAGCACCGATGTATCGTCGCTCGCAAAGGCAAAGTCGAATGGTAAGGCGACTGCCAATCAGGGCACGATTACCGCGGTGAGCAAAGGCAAGGACGTCATCACATTTAGCTATGGCGGTAAAAATATATCTTTGCGTATAACGATAGAGTAGCATCGAGACGTTATAAATAATCCTCGAATCCCCCAATTTATGCCCTAGTGCCCTTAGTGTACTAGGGTGTTTTTCTCGAGTTAAAATTTGTCCGGACTGTTTAAGCGAAATATCGCGAGCATGTAAAAAATTCGTATGATTGCATCCAACCTGTGTATAATGGATGTGAATATCGTCATATTTCTCACATGCACAGGAGGCTATACAACTTATGAAGATCATACCTTTACAACAACGCGGTATTGCTGCAAGCCGAGTGATTATGGGATGCATGCCGTTCGGTGGCGGTTGGAACCGTGACCCACTCTTGGCGGAAGATGTATTGAAGGCGGAGAAGGCGTTGGATGCAGCAATGTCTATCGGCATCTCCATGATCGATCATGCGAATATCTATACGATGGGTAAAGCAGAAGAGGCCTTCGGCCGCATTCTGAAGAACAGACCTGAGCTGCGTGAACAGCTCGTGATTCAGACCAAATGCGGCATTCGATTCGGAGAAGGCGACGTTCCTGGACGATTTGATTTCTCCAAAGAGCATATCCTAGAATCCGTCGATGCTTCACTTAGTCGTCTTAGCGTTGATTATCTGGATGTGCTGCTGCTGCACCGTCCAGACCCTCTAATGGAGCCTGAGGAAGTGGCAGAAGCGTTCGGCAAATTGAAAGCATCGGGCAAAGTGAGATATTTCGGCGTATCGAATATGAGTGCGGCGCAAATTCGTTTCTTGCAGAGCGCATTACCTGAGCCGCTTGTCGTGAATCAGTTGGAAATGAGTCTTGCGAAGCTCGATTGGCTCGATCAAGGGGTTCATGTGAACCAACAAGCGGGCGTGAATGTGAACTTCTCCGAGGGGCTGATGGAATATTGCCAGATGGAGAAAGTTCAGATTCAAGCTTGGGCACCGCTTGCGCAAGGTCGATTCACAGGTCGCAGCGTGGAAGGCGAACCTGCGAATATTCAAGCAACAGCAGCGATGGTTCAGCGGGTGGCAGCGGAGAAAGGTACGACGCCGGAAGCGATCGTGCTGGGTTGGCTGATGCGTCACCCTGCGGGGATTCAACCGGTGATTGGATCGTCGAATGTGGAGCGGATCTTGGCGACCAAGGATGCTGAGCGCCAAGCACAGCTGATGACGCGTGAAGAGTGGTATTCACTCTATGTTAGTTCACGTGGCGTGAATATGCCTTAAGCTTTCGAATTCGAAAGACATATGGTTTATAGGTAGTGAAGTGAAAAGTGCGATCCAAGGGAGAAACCCCTTGGATCGTTTTTGTGTTGGTGCTGCGTCGGTGATCGATGTGGGTAGGTCTGCCGTGTGTACACGCATCGTCCGGTGTGCTATTCAAAAAGTTCAACTCAGCACCGATGTAGAACTGAAAGGGGATTATCAGAGGATGGAGAAGCGTCAGCGACCGGAACCTCCAGCCATTCCCCACCTATGCGCTAAAGAACGGGGTTCGACCCGTGGTATTATTTCGACTTCTATGCAAGTCGTGATATAATCAACTACTGACTAACGTATGAAGGGATGTACAGGATGAAATTAGGCAGCCTCTACCGCACACATTTTCAAAACAACTTGTTCATGAAGCTGATTCTTCTGTTCTCCTTCATCACGATCGTGACCATTATTACATTCTCTTATTTGATGTTCCGCTCCATGTCCGAGACGGTGATTAATCGGGAGCTGGAAAGTCAACAGCAAGCGATGCAGCGCGTCAATAGCTATATTTCGTCGAAATACGATGCCGTGCATATGATGGTTGAAGGCGTGTACCGAGATTCGGTGTTGTCGGCTGGCGTAACGTATTTCCTGGAGCATCCATTCCAAGAGTACATCCAGTATAATCTGGATCAATATTACCGAAATTCGAACAGTGTATGGTCGGAGACGCTCCAATATTTCAAGAACAAGATGGAAGACGACGAGGATATCAGCAACCTCATCCTATACAGCTCGGGACAGCAGACGATGTACGAATATAATCAGTACCAGCAGCTCAAGGTACGGAAGACGGATGTCGTACATACCTATATCCCCAACGTGATGGCACTGGAAGGCGGCAACATCACGCTCCCGAATCCATGGGTGCGCAAGGCGCTCGATCAGTGGAATACGCATTTGTTCTCGCTTCGGTTGCAGCTCAATGATAAACAGTCCCTGACGAATATCGGCCAACTGCTCGTGTTCTACAATTCGGACAGCATTTGGAAGACACTCATCGATTTGAAGGATACGCTCAAAGGCCGGATCCTCGTGCTCACGACCGATGGCGGCGTATTGTTCGATTCACTCGGACAGATGTACGGGCAGACCTACCCGGATATGACGGCGATTAACTCTTTCTATGAGAGCAGTGAGCTGGTGAATAATCAGTATATGACCAAGCTGACGCAGAATAAAGGTGGCTATATGGTCCTCGGCATGATCTCACAGGAGGAGATGCAGGCCTCCTATAACGGCGTACGCAATACGATTCTAAGCGTCAGTGCCATTTGTATCCTTGTCGCAATCCTGTTCCCATCGATCTTCATCATACGGTTCGCTAGACGGACGAACGAGATTATTCGCTTCACCCAAGAGGTGAAGGAAGGGAACTTGACCGCCCGTATTCATGATCCGAAGGAGGATCAACTTGGACAGATTGCGCATAGCTTCAACGATATGCTATTGGATCTGAATCAATACATCGATCGGGTTTATAAGGCAGATATTAAGCAAAAGCAGACAGAGCTTATGGCCTTGCAAGCGAGGATCAATCCACATTTTCTCTATAACACCCTAGAAGTCATTCGGATGCGGGCGATCTCGCAAGGAGCACAAGATGTTGGTGAGATGATCTACAGTTTATCGGCGCTATTCCGCAGCTTCGTGCACCAGAAGGAGATTTATTTACTGAAGGATGAGCTTGAAGCGTGCCGATTATATTTGGAATTGTTCCGAATCCGCTACAAAGATAAATTCTCGTACACGATTGAATGCGACTTCGAGCTTAGTAACAAAAAAGTATTGCAGATGTCGCTTCAACCGATTATTGAGAATTATATTGTCCATGGGCTTCGCAGCGATCAGATGGATAATGTTATTCATATCCGCGCGATGCGCTGTGACGAGGGGATTCTCGTACAGATTGAGGATAACGGTCATGGGATTACCGTGGACCGATTAGAACAAATTCGTGCCTCGCTGCACCCTGATGCGCCAGAAGGCCAATCGTTCGGACTTCGCAGCGTACATGATCGGCTTCAGCTTTTGTACGGCAGTCCCTATGGGATTGAACTTCAGAGTCGGGAAGGGGAAGGCACGATTGTGAAGGTGCTCCTACCAGACATCGAAGAGAAGGAGAGTTAAGATGTATAGAGTATTTATTGTCGATGACGAGCCCTTTATTATCGAGGGCCTATACGATATTATCGATTGGTCCGGGCTGGGTCTCGAGATTGTCGGCCATGCCGAGAACGGACGTAAGGCACTGGATGCGATGAAGCAGACGCTCGTCGATATTCTGATTACGGACATTTCGATGCCCGTGATGAATGGCCTTGAACTCATTCGCGGAGCGAGAGAATTCCACGATGAGCTTAAGGTTATCGTGCTTAGCGGGTTTAATGAGTTCACGTATTTGAAAGAAGGTATGCGTCTCGGGATTGAGAACTATCTGCTCAAACCGATCAATGTCGAGGAGCTGCGTGCAACGCTGCTGAATACCGTTGAGAAGCTGAATACGTTCCGGGAAGAGCGAATGATCACGGAATTCAGCACGCAAATTCTGAAAGACAATACGCTCCATCGCTGGGTCACGAATCAGATTGGTCCCGTGGAATTCAAGGAACGGATGGATCTGCTCGATATCACGTTCAATGCACCTTATATTGCAGCCGTCGTATTCAGTCCGGAGAGCAAGCAGCCTGAGGTGTTCGAACTCGTTGCAAGACAATTGAAGCATCACAAGACGTATACCTGCTTCCGCGATATAGACGGGGATCTAATTTTGCTTGCGTGCATCCAGGACCCTGACCAAGGATTTGCAGAGCTGAAGGCGTGGTTGCAAGAGCTGCATGATCGACTCAGTAACTACCATCCGCTTCGGATCTCAATCGGCAGTATGGAATCTCTTCCTCAGAACGCAGGAACAAGCTACTTGAATGCGAAGAAGACGCAGGCCTATTTCTGGATTTATCCGGACCAAGATATGATGGATTATAGTGAACTTCCGATTCGACAGGAGCTTGAACGGGTTGATTTTACACTGGATTGGGCACAGTATACCAAGCTGCTTATTGCCAAGGACCACGAAGCACTGCACCAATTGATCCGAGAGGATTTCAGTCGAATTCAGAGTCTCCCCGGCATCATGCCGCACGATGTGCAGAACATTGCGCTTGAAATGATCGTTCGGTTCAAGGTGGAACTGAAAGCGATACGCCATACTGAAGAGACGGATCTGTTCCATGACGCATTCGATCAAGTTCGGACAGCAAGCACGATTGACGATTTGAGTGAAGCCATTCATAGCGTGTGCGATACGGCGGTCGAATTTCTTATCTCCGATGTGAAGAGTCCCGTTGTGCAGCAGGTGCTCAATTACATTCACAAATCGTACGCCGAAGAATTGTCGCTCAAGCTAATGGGTCAGCAATATAACATCCATCCCGTGTATTTAGGGCAGTTGTTCCACAAGGAGACGGGCGAGACTTTTACCGAATACATTAATAAATACCGGATCGATAAAGCGAAGGAAATGCTCAAGACAACGCACTTGAAAGTCCACGAAATTGCGCGGAATGTGGGCTATTGGGAGACAGGATACTTCTACAAACAGTTTAAGAAATATGTGGGAATCTCCCCAACGGAATACAAAGGACTGCTCTAATCAATAATTAGAGTAGTCTTTTTTTTCTTTAGTTTGGACATAGATCATTTACTTTGTCGCCTATTTGAAAATGCTTTCATGAGGTACTGTAAATATATCCCCAAACGGGGGTCAGTCATTGAGAAGTACAACAGGAGGGAAACAAAAAATGAGTAAAGTGAGAAAAAGTTTTGTAACGACTTTAGTGCTGATGTTAGCGCTATCATTATCCCTAAGTGCATGCGGGGGCAAAAAAGAAGAGAGCACTGGAACACCTGAGAAACCCGTAGAACTGATCTGGTACACGATCGGTACACCACAAAAAGATGTGGATCGTGTGATGGAAGAGGTTAGCAAATATACAAAAGAGAAAATCGGCGCAACTGTAAAAATGAACATGATCGACTGGGGTGACTACACTCAGAAAATGCAAGTTATGACGGCTTCGGGTACACCGATGGACCTCATGTTCACGTCATCATGGGCATTCGACTATGTACAAAATGCACGTAAAGGCGCATTCCTGCCGATCGATGACCTACTGAAAAATCAAGGAAAAGGCATCGTAGACACACTTGATCCGGCATTCCTTGAAGGCTCCAAAGTTGACGGACACAACTACGGTGTTCCTGCGAACAAAGAGCTTCCAGCACAATCCGTATGGCGCTTCAACAAAAACCTTGTTGATAAATACAAATTGAACCTGGATAACGTAGGTTCCCTTGAAAGCCTAGAGCCTTTGCTTAAAACAATCAAAGAAAACGAGCCAGGTACGTATGCACTTGCAGTAGACAAAACATTTAACCCGATCGTTCCTTTCGATTACATCATCGAGAACATGCCGATGGCGGTTAAAGTTGGCGATAAAGATCTGAAAGTCGTTAACATCCTTGAAACACCTGAGATGAAGCAAACGCTTGAAACCATGCATAAATACTACAAAGCAGGTTACATCCCAACAGAAGCTGCAACATTGACTTCCTTGTCTGATGTACAAGCTACAGGTAAATGGTTAACAGATAAAGCAACGAACCAACCGTTCGCAGATAACCTTTGGTCCCAAAGCCTTGGCTACCCTGTCGTATCCAAAGCTGCTAGCCCAGCGTTGATCTACAACTGGTCCGTTATGGGTTCGATGCAAGCGATCTCTGCGAACTCGAAATACCCTGAGAAAGCAATGGAATTCTTGAACTTACTGAATACAGACCCTGTACTTCGTAACATGATTGACTCTGGTATCGAAGGCGTTCACTACAAAAAAGTAGGCGACGATGCCATGGAAAACTTGCCAGAATCCAAGAACTACGATATGCCGACATTCTCCCTTGGTAACGTAATGCTCACATACCGTGACAAGAACGACCCTGAGAACAAATGGGATGAGTTCAAAAAATTCAACGATTCGGGTGAAAAAGCACCTCTTCTAGGATTCAACTTCGACCCATCCAAAGTAACAACGGAAATCGCAGCAGTACAAAACGTTAAAGAAGAATTCTGGGCATCGCTTATGACAGGAACTGTGGATCCAGATAAATTCATTCCACAAGCAACTGCGAAATTCAAAGCTGCTGGCTTAGATAAAATTATTGCTGAAGCACAAAGTCAAGTGGATGCTTGGAAAGCTTCGAAGAAATAAACGTCACAAGATATAAATGAATTGGGCGGATGTTGATCATTCGCCTAATTCATTCTCAACTTTGATTCGAGAGGTGATCGTATGAAAAGGATCGGCGGATTCTTCAAGGATATCAATAAGAATAAAGTACTTCTGCTGATGGCTTTGCCGGCGACCTTATGGTTCCTGTTCTTCTCCTATTTGCCAATGGCCGGGGTTGTTATTGCATTTAAGGAATACCGTAACAGCCGTGATGGGTTCTGGGCAAGTATTATAGATAGCAAGTGGGTAGGATGGGATAACTTTAAGTTCTTATTTAGTACCAATGATGCCTATATCATTACACGTAACACGTTATTATATAACATCTTTTTCATTATTGTCGGTCTAGTGCTTGCGGTAACGATGGCGATTATCCTCGCTGAGATTACGAATAAGAAGCTAGCTAAAGTCTATCAGACCGGTATGTTCCTGCCTTATTTCTTATCTTGGGTTATTGTTGGTTATTTCGTGTTCAGTTTCTTGAGCTTTGATAAAGGGATGATCAATCAAATCGGCAGTTGGTTCGGCGCAGAGCCAACGCAATGGTATACCGAGAAAGCATACTGGCCATTTATCATTATTCTAGTCTTCCTATGGAAGTCCGTTGGGTATAACAGCGTTGTGTATTTAGCGGCGATCATGGGGATTGATAAATCACTCTATGAGGCGGCAATGATCGACGGGGCTAGCAAATGGCAGCAAATTCGCAACATTACTCTCCCAATGCTTAAACCGCTGATGACCATTCTAACATTGCTTGCAATTGGACGTATCTTCTATGCAGACTTTGGTCTCTTTTATCAAGTACCAAGAGATTCGGGTGCACTCTACTCTGTCACGAACGTTATCGATACGTACGTATACCGTGGTCTCAAAGCAACAGGTGAGATTGGCATGAGTACAGCAGCAGGATTATATCAATCAGTGATCGGATTTACGCTTGTTATTGTCTCGAACTGGATCGTTCGCAAATGGGACAAGGACAACGCATTATTCTAAGGATCGCCTTGGAAGGAGGAAATGGTTATGTCGACAAAAGCGCTTAAATCGCGTGATTTCCATAAATTACCCACCGGGTTAAATGTCGTGTTTAATGTTATAGCTGGGTTGTTCGCCTTTGCCTGCGTCTTCCCGTTCTTATTCGTTACCATCATCTCGTTCACGGACGAGCAATCTCTTGCGGCGAACGGGTATAGTATCTTCCCAGAGAAATGGAGCCTTGACGCTTACCGTTATCTATTCAAAGCAGGAGATCAGTTGTTTCGTTCTTACGGGATTACCATTGCCGTTACGATTATAGGTACACTCGTCAGCTTGATTCTAACGGCAACATTTGCTTATGCGATTTCCCGCAAAAGCTTCAAATATCGTAATTTCTTCGGCTTCTTCGCCTTCTTTACGATGTTATTCAACGGTGGACTTGTTCCGACGTATATCGTTGTAACGCAATTGCTTGGCATGAAGGATACATTGCTTGCGCTAATCCTGCCGATGGCAGGGAACGCCTTCTATATTATGATTATGCGAACCTTCTTCGTCACCTCGGTGCCGGAAGCCATTATTGAATCCGGGAAAATTGACGGTGCAGGCGAGTTCGGAATTTTCTGCCGACTTATTCTGCCGTTGTCCTTACCGGGTCTTGCAACCATCGGACTATTCAGTACATTAGGATACTGGAATGACTGGTTCAACGCGTTGCTGTATATTGATAATCCGGATCTTGTACCACTGCAATCGATGCTTATGCGGATCGAGAACAGTATGCAGTTCCTTCTACAGAATACGAATAATCCATCCTTGGGTGTGGGCATAATGCAATCCTTGCCAGCGGATACATCACGGATGGCGATGGTCGTACTCGCGACTGGGCCGATTATCTTCGCTTATCCTTTCTTCCAACGTTATTTCATTCAAGGTCTAACGATTGGTGCGGTAAAAGAGTAAAATTGTGTGTTCAAAAAGTCAACTTTTCAGTACCAAGAAGGTTGCGAGAACCCGAAGAAGGAGGAACGGAGTTTAGGCGAAACCTAAATGAGTACCGGACTTCAAGGGTGAACGCAAGATTCGATGTCGATTTACTACTTGCAACACTTCGTAATCAAAAGATGACTTTTGAACAACCTCTAAAAAGACTGGGGGAAATTGATCATGGAACAATTCAGATTGCCTAAAATTCCGATGCCGGAGCTAAAGCTACCGCAAGCGATTCAAGAAGTGATTCAAGAAGCGGAAGAGAAGCTTGCGCATCGTCCGAAGCTTTTGCAATTATTCAAGAACTGCTTCCCGAACACACTGGAGACGACAACGAAATTAATGGAAGATGGAACGACATTCGTTATTACGGGTGATATTCCAGCTTCATGGCTGCGGGATTCCGTTGAGCAAGTGATCCATTATGTCCCGTTCGCGAAGGAAGATGCGGATCTACAACGCATTTTGAGCGGCTTGATTAAGCGCCATATCAACTACATTCACATCGATCCGTATGCGAATGCATTCAACGAATCAGCGAATGATTGGCATTGGAACAAAGCAGACATCACAGATATGTCCCCTTGGGTGTGGGAGCGCAAGTTCGAGATTGACTCCCTTTGCTTCTCGATGCGTCTTGCTTATATGTACTGGAAAGAAACAGAGCTGACGGACATCTTCGATGCAGGCTTCAAGTCGGCGATGCGTAAGATTTACGACTTGTTCAAGACGGAACAACGCCATTTCGAATTGTCGCCTTACCGTTTCACGCGGGATAACGGGATTCCTGAGGATTCCTTGCGTAATAACGGGCTTGGCATGCCGGTGAACTACACAGGTATGGTATGGTCGGGCTTCCGTTCGAGCGATGATGCGTGCGATTTCCACTACAACATTCCAGGGAACATGTTCGCAGTAGTTGCCCTTCGTCATATGCAAGAGTTCGCGGAGTGGGTATTCCGCGATATGGACTTCTTGAAAGAACTGAAAGACCTGGAAAAGGATATCGACCACGGGATTCAGCTGTACGGTATCTACCGTCATCCAGAGTTTGGACCGATTTATGCTTATGAGACAGACGGTTTTGGCAACCATTGCCTGATGGATGATGCAGGTACGCCGGGTTTGATGTCAATCCCTTACCTTGGATATGTCGGTGCAGATGATCCGATCTACCAGAATACAAGAAGATTTGCATTATCCAAAGAGAACCCGTTCTACTTCGAAGGAAAAGCGGCGAAAGGGATCGGAAGTCCGCATACGCCTAAAGATTACATCTGGCATATGGCTTTGTCGATGCAAGGGATTACGGCAACGACGAAGGAAGAGAAGCTCGAGATGATCGCGATGTTAGAAAACACAGATGCAGATACAGGCTACATGCATGAAGGATTCCATGCGGATGATCCTAGCGTCTTCACACGTAAATGGTTCGCTTGGTCGAACAGCTTGTTCTCGCAACTGGTGTACAAGGCGATGAAAGAAGGCATTCTATGAGCCGTCAAGTCATCGTATTTTATGATCCAACTTTCCCAAGTCCGTCTGCGCTAGAGGAAATTAGCGCAGCGGAGCTCGGTCAGGTCGGAACGGTTGTAGATAGCGAGGGGCTTGCTGAAGCCCTTCGTTCATCTGCATCAGGGTGCTTCGTGAATATGCACGCACCTTATTTCCCGAAAGCGGCATGGCCTGCGATTCTTGAATTTTTACGTCAAGGTGGCGGGCTTGTTAGCATTGGAGGCGCGCCGTTCAAGCTTCCGGTACGGAAAGAGTCCGGCAGCTGGGTCGTCGAGGCCGAGCAGACCGCTTATCATCAGCAGTTATACATTCATGAAATGCTGCGCGTCGATGCCAAGCAGACAACGCTTACGGCACTTCAATCCATTCCATTGCTGGGTGGTCAGGAATCTTTATTCGAAATCGATCAGACTTGGAATCTCGTGCCGCATACGACGAAGAATGCCGACTTGCCTCAGCAAATGGGCTCTGCTGGTACGATGAGTACGCAGATTTATCCGCTCCTGAAGGCGGTTAGCCAAGAGGGACGCGAGATTGCGGCACCTGTTGTCCTATGGGAGAATGTTCGCGGCGAGTTCGGTGGATCACGTTGGTTATTCGTGAATGCACCATTAACGGAACGCTTCTTCGATGAAGGTGGATTGGCAGCACTCGCGACGTGGACGCAATTCTGTGCGAAGGATGTTACAGAATTTTGGATCAAACCGAATTATGCGACATATGAGCCAGGTGAGCACGCGGTGTTAACCCTGCAAGCACAACGTATTGAACGTTTCGTTCATTTTGACAAGCGTTTTGAATCCATGAAGGTTGATCTTGTAGTTGAACGCGAAGACGCAAGTGATCGCTGGGAGAATTCGCTTATATTAGAAGTAACACGTGAAATTGAGTATCTTCGCATTCCAGTTCCGCTCGAAATCAGCAGCGGACATTATCGTGTGACTTGTACCATTACAATGGAAGACGGCGAAGTACGCGTGCTTCGTCAAGGCTTCTGGGGTAACGATGAAGCGTTATTGACAGCTGGCAGTCCAATCAAGAGCGGAAGAGATTATTTTGAGAAGGACGGGCGACCGCTACCTATCGTCGGAATGACATACATGACGAGCGATGTGGCGCGAAAATTCTTGTTCCTGCCGAATACCGATGTATGGGATCGGGACATGGGACAGATGGCGAAAGCCGGCATCAACTGGATTCGTACGGGCATTTGGACGGCATATCGAAACGTGATGCAAGTGGACGGACACGCTTCGGAGGAAGTGCTGCGTGCGATTGACGCCTTCTTCTTAACGGCGAAGAAACACAATTTACAAGTTACATTTACTTTCTTCTCGTTCACACCGGAGACGTGGGAAGGGGCCAACCCTTATCTCGATCCACAGAGCGTGGAAGCACAGAAACGCTTCATTCGTTCGATCGTATCGCGTCATAAGGCGACGACGCATGTGGATTGGGACCTGATCAACGAGCCTTCCATGTTCGAACCGGAATTGATTTTCTCCGAAGGACCGCGTTCTTGCGGAGACCGCTTCGAGAAGGAAGCCTTCACCCAGTGGCTTGAACAGCGTCATGAGCGGATTGAAGATTTGCAGAAGCGCTGGAATATGACGCCGGAGCAGCTTCCGAGCTTCGCGGCTGCGGTCATTCCAGGTCCGAAAGAGATTAACTTCGACGTACAAGATATGCATCAAGGCAAAAAAGGAACGCGTTGGCTCGATTATTGCTTGTTCTCGATGGAGATGCATAATCGTTGGGCGAAGGCGTTATACGATACCATTAAGGACATCGTGCCGGATCATCTTGTGACGGTAGGTCAGGATGAAGCGCTCGGCGCGCAGCGTCCATCTCCATTCTTCTACGAAGAAGCCGTGGATTATACAACGGTTCACTCCTGGTGGTTGAATGATTATCTCATCTGGGACGGTATCTTCGCGAAGACCGCGAATAAGCCGAATGTCATTCAGGAGACAGGCATCATGTATGTCGAGAATCCAGATGGCCGTGCGAAACGCAGTGAACAAGAACTGCGTAGTTTGCTGGAACGCAAGTATGCTTATGCATTCGCGACAGGAGGTGCAGGTGCGATTCACTGGATCTGGAATACGAACTTCTACATGGATAATGCAAATGAATCCCATATTGGTGCCCTCCGTGCAGATGGTACAGAGAAACCGGAAGCGGATGTATCGTATCATTTCGGACAATTCATGGGCGAGATTCGGGACTTGTTCCAAGATCGCGCATTGGAGGAGATTGTTGCGGTATTCCCGTATTCGAATGACTTCTCGAATCGCAAACTCGCGTTCGATGCGACGACACGGTTAACGCGTGTATTGTCTTATCAATTGAATTTGCCATTCCGTGCGGTATCCGAATACCATTTAGAGGCACTAGAGCAGAACCCGGCAAGATTAATTATCCTGCCAAGTGCGCATAACTTCGAGGATGCGGCATGGGCGAAGCTGATCGACATGGTGGAGAACACAGGTGCAACGTTGCTTGTTACGGGTCCGATTGGCCTTAATGCCTACTGGCAAGAATCCGATCGTTTGACGGATTTGCTCGGTAAGGGCGAGTTGCGTAATGTTCGCCGCGAAGAGATGCTCCATCTCGGTAGCAAGGCAATTCCGGTATCCTTCGGTCATCGTCGCATTGCGGAAGTAAGCAAGGAAGTACGCGGCGAAACGGGCAACGATGCCATTATCGATGTACAGCTTGGTCAAGGCCGCTTGATCTGGAGTCCACTCCCGATTGAATTGAATGAACGTACAGATTCCATTGCTGAGCTCTATCGATACGCGGTGGAAGCTGCGGGCTGCAAGCAAGACATGGTGTGGCTGCAAGGCGGAGATCTCGCAGGTGTCTATGGACGCAAGCTGCGGTTCAAGGACGGCTTCTTATATATTTTCGTATCGGAATATGCCTTGGATACGACGATCCAAGTGAAAGATACCTACACGAGCAAGACTTATCAATTTACATTAGCACAGGAAAGATCCGTGCTGTTCGCGACGGATGCGGCAGGACAGATCATATCGGTTTACCGTCCGCATGAGGTGGATATTCAGGTAAGCGAAGAATAGGGGGAACAGCCATGACGAAGAAGAGAACAGCCCATATCGTATCGCATACGCACTGGGATCGGGAGTGGTACTTGCCATACGAGAAGCATCATGTGCGTCTTGTTAAATTAATGGATACATTGCTCGATAAACTGGATCAAGATCCGGAATATCGCAGCTTCTTCTTGGACGGACAGACGATTATTATTGAAGATTATCTGCAAGTACGACCAGATCAGAGAGATCGTCTTGCGAAGTTCATTCGCGATGGACGTATTCTCATCGGTCCTTGGTACATCCTGCAGGATGCGTTCTTAACGAGCGGTGAGGCGAACGTACGCAACATGCAAGTCGGACATCAAGACGCGTTACATTATGGAAATGTATCCAAAGTGGGTTACTTCCCAGATACATTCGGCCTTGTTGGTCAGACACCGCAATTAATGCAGCAATCGGGTATTCAGAACGCGTTCTTCGGGCGCGGTGTGAAACCAACGGGCTTCAACAATACGGTTGCAGACGGCAATTATGAATCGTCCTTCTCGGAATTGCAATGGGTTGGACCGGACGGTTCGAAGGTGCTCGGCATCTTGTTCGCGAACTGGTATTCGAACGGGAACGAAGTTCCTGCCGATCCGGAAAAAGCTAAAGAATACTGGGATAGAAAGCTCGCAGATGCCGAGAAATATGCATCGACGAACGAGCTGCTCTATATGAACGGATGCGATCATCAGCCGATCCAATTGGATCTGCCAGAAGCGATTCGCGTCGCTCGCGAGCAATACCCAGATACTTCGTTCATTCACTCGAATTTCATCGATTATCTCAATGCGCTGGAGCGTGCGGTAGACCGTGATCTCTCCGAGGTTCATGGCGAGCTTCGCAGTCAACGTACAGACGGCTGGGGTACGCTTGTTAATACAGCGTCTGCACGAGTCTATCTGAAGCAAATGAATCAGCTTGGTCAAATGATGCTGGAGAAAGTGGCAGAGCCGCTTGCATCGATGGCACATTTGGCAGGCGTGGGTGAAGCCTATCCGCATCACTTGTTCACTTATGCTTGGAAGACTTTAATGCAGAATCACCCGCATGACAGCATTTGCGGCTGTAGTGTGGATGAGGTGCACCGCGAGATGGTGACGCGCTTCGATAAGAGCCGTCATGTCGCAGAGTCGATTGTAGACGATGTGAAACAAGCGATTGCCGACAACATCGATACATCCAGCTTCGTGAAGTATGGCGAAGAAGCACGTCCAGTCGTCGTATTCAATACAACGGGCTGGGAACGCACAGGCGTTGTGACGATTACGGTGGATGCCGAGCGTCTTTACTTCCGCGAAGGCTATACCTTGGAAGAAGCGACAGATCGGATTCGCAATCTGGATATTACAGGCCGTGTACTCGTGGATACGGAAGGGAATGTCATTCCTTGCACGGTTGAAGATCTTGGCCTTCAATTCGGCTATGATCTACCGGATGATGCATTCCGTCAGCCGTACATGTGCCGCCAAGTGAAGCTGACATTCGAAGCTTCGAAGGTGCCAGCGATGGGCTTAACGACCTATGCTTGGGTTCGCCAAGCCGGGGCAGTCGTACCAGCAGCATCGTTATTAAGCGGCGAACGGACCATGGAGAATGAAGGACTTAAGGTCGAGATCGCTGAGGATGGTTCGTTCACATTAACGGATAAGAAATCGGGTCGTACGTACCGTGATCTGGGTGTGTATGAGAATACAGGCGATATCGGTAACGAATATATGTTCAAGCAGCCAACAGGCGAGACGGCTCTAACGACGAAAGGCTTGTCCGCAGAGATTCGCGTTGTTGAAGATACACCATTCCGCGCGTCTGTTGAAGTAACACATCATTGGGAGATTCCGGCATCTGCGGATGAATTGCTCGATGTTGAACAGCATGCATGCGTGTATTATCCGAATCGTAAGTCACAGCGTTCTAATGTGATGGTTCCATTCATGATTCGCACGGTCATTAGCTTGAACAAGAGCGGTAAAGGCGTAGAGATCGAAGCTTCCTTCAACAACCAAGCGAAGGATCACCGCGTACGCGCATTGTTCCCGACCGACTTGAGCACGAATGTCCATCATGTGGATTCCATGTTCGAAATTCCGGTTCGTGACAATGAGCCGGCTGAAGAATGGGACAACCCAAGCAATACGCAGCATCAGCAAGCTTTTGTTGATGTATCCGAGGCTGGAGCAGGCCTTACGGTTGCGAACTTCGGACTCAACGAATACGAAGTATTGCGTGATGGTCGCAACACGATTGCGGTAACATTGCTTCGCTCGGTTGGCGAGCTTGGCGATTGGGGTTACTTCCCGACGCCAGAAGCGCAATGTATTGGTGAGCATACCGTGCGTATGGAAGTGATTCCTCATAACGGCGACGGCATCAAATCTGGTGCATATGCAGAAGCATACCAGTTCCAAGTGCCTTGGACCGTAGCACAGACCGGTGTTCACGACGGAGCGATGACTGCGACGTTCGCACCATACTCATTCGAGAACACAGAGCTTGCGTTCTCCTCGATGAAATTGCATGAAGGCTCGGGCAACTTGATGCTGCGTTGGTTCAATATGAGCCGCGAAGCAACAACGCTTGATCTTGCGTACCACTTGCCGTTCGACAACGCGTTCAAGAGTAACATCTTGGAAGAGCGCGGGGCTCGGATCGAGCAGAATGATGCAGGACAATTGTCCTTAGCTGTAGGTCCATGCGAGATTGTTACCGTAGGTATCACAAGCAAATAACGGATTATATTCGTAGATCAAAGGTCGTATTTCACTCCTATTTCAGGGTGAAATGCGGCTTTTTTGATTGCACATGAATGGATGTTCAATATTACGACATGCCCGGTATGACGCGGTCTCTTTGCAGAATTTCCACCGAAAACACACACCATCTTCACATCGGTTTTGTTATGATTTTCTCTGAATTCAGTTCCATAAAATTCAAATTGTTAAGGGGAAACAGACAAGAGATCATCGAGAGAATCGCTAGCTAACATGGATTCACAATACTACCTAGGGAGGCCAATGTCGTATGAAAATGAAACATCCATTCGTTCTGTTGCTTGTTTTAACTATGGTCATCACATTGTTTACAGGGTGCGGTTCATCAGCTCCAAGCGAGCAGAAAGAAGCGGCCGAGACGACGGCTTCGGAATCAACGGATGACGGAGCGCAAGGGGATACAGCGACTACAGGGGAAGAAGTAACGGTAAAAATTTTGTATCCATGGGGACAAGGCTTTTTCGATAACTTATTCAAAGATATTGATGAGAAGCTTCCCAATATTAAGATTGAATTAGTCGATGCGCAAGCGAAGCTGGAGCCGCTGCAGGAGCTGAATGCGAAGCAGATCGTTCCGGATATCATCTTTGCGAACTGGGGAATTGAGCCGTTAGAGGAGCTTGGCATGATTGAGCCGCTCGATGATCTGATGGCGAAGCATAACTTCGATGAGAGCGCCATTGATCCTTCGATTCTAGCCTACTGGCGTGCTGTTAACCCTGAGGGCAAACTAACAGGCATGCCTTCGAGCAGCGATAACTATACGATGTATTACAATAAAGAAGTGTTCGATTTGTTCGGCGTGCCGTATCCATCCGAGAACATGACTTGGGAGGAAATGGTTGATCTTGCGAAGCAGTTAACGGGTGAGCGCGATGGCATCCAATATCGTGGTCTGGAGATGGGGCCGGGGTTCACAGGTTATGAAGCGCTCGTGCCTCTGCTTGAATTGAATACGAACTTGACGGATCCGAAGACCGGTGAAGTCTTGATCGATAAGAAGCCTGAAGTGACGAAATATCTGGAGCTGATGAAGAAATTCTACAGTATCCCCGGTATATACGATCGCGACCCTGAGGCGAGAAAAGATTATGCCTTCGGGAAAAAGAATGTTGCGATGATCGTATCGTGGCCTGGGTACATCAAATGGGGAATTGGTGATCCTGAAGTCGCCAAAAATATGGACTCAGTCCCTGTGCCAGTATGGTCGGATTTACCTAACATCGCGCCTCCATCTGGTTCCCATCCGTATGTGATTAATAAATATAGTGAACATAAAGATGCCGCATTCCAGGTTCTAGCCGAATACGTGTCGGCAGAGAAGCAGACGAAATTGGCGAAGGCAGGAGATCCGCCGGTACTTATCGATCCGAAAGTCTATGAAGCGTTCGGTGCCGATCTGGATATCTATAAAGGCAAAAATATTAAAGCCTTCTTCTCACGCGAAGCGACTGTGCCGAAGACGGTCAGTAAGTGGGATCAATATGTGGATATCGTCGGAAGTCTGTCCAAATTCGCAGAATCCGATATGAATATTCAAGAGTTCCTGCGGGTCCTGAAGGAAGAATCGGAGACGAAAATTAAAGAGGCGATGGCGAAGGCGCACTAAGTAGTGTGAAACAGAGCACTCGATCATTTCTTGCGTAGAAATGGTCGGGTGTTTTTGTGCAAATCTGGTATTTGAGGAAAACCTTGAGCCGAGTAGGGTTCGATGCTATATTAATAGAGTCCTTTCTAGGCTACATCTTCAGCAGCCAATATGAGCCATGCGCTCTTATAGAGGATGTTCAAAAAGTCATCATTTGCCCACGAAGACATTCAAGAAGCATAACCGACATCGAATCTTGCGTTCACCTTTGAAGAGCATATGCTTACGAAGTATGTTTCCTCCGGAAACATTTCAGGTACTCATTTAGGTTTCGCCTAAACTCCGTTCCTCCTAAAGTTTTTCGAAGAAAAACTCACTTCGGAAGCCTTCTTCAGGTTCTCGCAACCTTCTCGGTGCTGAAATGCCGACTTTTTGAACACGATCTTATAGATAGATTCACAACAACTATAGTTCTGAGGGGTGACAGCATGAATATTCTCATCGTAGAGGATGATGATTCGATTCGCAATGTATTACAGTCGTATCTCATTAACGAAGGTTGGGCGGTACATACTTCCGAAGATGGCAATGATGCGCTTCAGAAAATTTACAATTTTAAGTTTGATCTGCTGCTGCTGGATTTGATGATACCAGGTGTATCGGGAGAGGAAATTTGTAAGCAAATTCGCAAATTTTCGAATATTCCGATCATTATGATCACATCCAAGGCGCAAGAAATGGATACGATTAACGGTCTGAACCTAGGGGCAGACGACTACATTACGAAGCCGTTCCGAATGAAAGAAGTGATCGCGCGAATCCGTGCCATCCAGCGCCGAATGAATATGTTCCCCGTGAATAATCAGACCGTGATGCGGTTCAATCGGGGCAATCTCGTGATTAACTTCGAATCGAAGGAAGTCTATGTGAATTCCAAGCCTGCCAATCTGACGATTACCGAGTTCAAATTGCTCAGTGTGCTGGTAAAGAACCCAAACAAGCTCTATACGAGGCAAGAGCTATCTTATGAAGTTCAAGGATATCGGGATATCGGAGACGGACGCACGACCGATACGCATATTAAGAATATCCGCAAGAAGATTGAAGAGGATCACAAAAATCCGGTGTATATCGTGACCAAAATTGGCGGGGGATACAAGTTCTCCTATCACTCGGATGAGGGTTTCTAATGGGGAAATACGGTATCTTACGGAGAACGCAATTCATGCTGTTCTTCACGCTGATGATGACATCGATCCTGCTGATGGTGATCGCGGGGCTATTCCTGAGCCTCACCTGGAATGAATCGTTAACGGCGTATAAGAAGCAAGTGATTCGAGATCAGACGCATAAAATGGCTTTCACTCTCCGATCGAATCTCGAACCAGGGATCCTCTCGAGGGAACAGACGGAATGGATGCGGAAGGCTGTCAATATCTATGCCATGCATGTGCGCTACTACGGACCGGACCATCAGAGTCTTCTCTTTGATTCAGTCCCCAAATCGCATAAATGGGACGTGCCGTACACGGTGAGTGTACCGATTTCGGTTAATGGGGTACTGCTGGGTTATTTGGATACGTTCGTTGATTTGAACAATGTACAGCATATTCCTTATTTGGCTTTTCTGGCGAATAATCTTGTTCATCAGAATAAGGGAAGCGTTTTCTTCGTGATCCTCATATCGATTCTTGTTAGTTATGGTGTGGCACGATGGTTATCGAGGTCCTTACGGACAAGCGGGAAGATGGCGGAGCTCATTACGAGCGGAGATCGCGACATTGTCATCCCTACGGCGGGTATGAAGGAGCTTGATCAGCTCACGCATGCCATCAATACGTTATCCGCAGATTTCACGAAGCAAGAGACGTGGCGCAAACAGTCGATGCAGGATCTGACACATGAATTGCGGACGCCTCTCACTTCAATGCTTTCACGTATGGAAGCGTTGATCGACGGCATTTATCCGGTGAATGAAGAGAATTTGAATCGGATTTATGCAGAGATTGACCGTCTATGCCGGTTGGTGGATGAGGTGGAGAAGCTATCGGAGGCCGAAGGCGCGAGATTCCAACTGGTCATGCAGCAGGTCGATTTGCGCGAACTCGTGAAGGATGTTTATGAGAACATGATCTTTCTCGTCAAAGATAAGGGCATTACGTTCCATCTGCATCACTTGCATGTTCCATGTCCAGTCCGCGTAGATGCAGACCGCCTCATCCAAGTGATCACCAATGTCATATCGAACGCGATTAAATATACACCGACGGGCGGAACGATAGCGGTAGGCCTCTCGGTAAAGGATGCGCATACTGTTACGATGTACTGTACCGACAGCGGGATCGGCATTTCGGAGCAAGACCTTCCGCTTATTTTCAATCGATTCTATCGTGCGGACAAAGCCCGTTCACGCGGTACGGGAGGGATCGGCGTCGGCTTAAGCATTGCCAAAGCGTTGATCGAAGCCCACGGGGGAACGATTGATGCGGAGAGCGAGCTGGGTGAAGGTTCAACGTTCCGGCTGCATTTACCGCTTGCGAAGTCGATTCATTAACACATCATCTTGTCATGGAGGTAGATTATGCTGCTTCAACGTGCATTTGTCCAGATCCTTCGATATCCGATGTTGATTCTATGTCCTATCATTTTGGATCTTATCGCTTATTTGCTCGGCGGGGCGTTGGTAGGTTTTATCGGTACATCGTCTCTATCGTATCGACTAATTCTTGAGATGGGATTGCCATCGGTCAGCCATTTGATCAATATTCCATTGCTGCCGAATCAACTACAATTTATGAACATTCCTGGCGTACCGACCATCGGCTGGGCTGCTGTGGTGCTGATGCTGCTCTTGATGACCTTTGCGCAGGGCGGATATATTGGCATACTTCGGCAAGCATCGATCGGAGAGCCGGCATCGATCAGGGGATTTATACGGGAGGGCAAGGTCTACTGGATCCGGTTTATTTTCCTTTATCTGATGATCATGTTCGCCAAGACGGCAGTCACGACACTTCTCGTGATGTTGTTCCAAGGGATTGGATTGTTCCTATCGTTATTGGTCTTCATCGTGCTTCGCATTCTATTTATCTATCTCGAATTTACGATTGTGGTTGATCGATCCCAGCTGGATGCAGCTTTACGCCGCAGCAGACAATATTTCAAGCAATCCAGACTGAAGACGGTGGTGCTGGTGTTTTGTTTATTCGTCGTATCGGGGCTGTTAAGTACGCTCATTCACCAGCTGTGGAGCCCGTATGCGATCCTAGCTGGCATCGTGATCAGCGCTTACGTGGTATCGGTGATTCAGCTTGCATTGATGATGGTGTTGAGTCAGGTGCGAGCGCAATTGGAATCTGAATAGGATTGCATGTAAAGGTTGTCCCCCCTGTAAGCTATGGAATATCGCGGGGGCGGCCTTTTGTGTTGTCTTTGAGAAGGTTTTGTAAGAACGCTTATCGCGCTACAGGGTGATGAAGTCGTTCTTCTGGGTAGGTATCTTGCCCTTCGTTTCGGCCAGCTAGCGCCTCACGTCTACAGTGGATCTATGCAACATAGAAGCTCCTTTTCCACTCCATTACTCTGCTATGTTGGATTATAGCAGGATAGCTGGCCGAAATGGCTCGTTGTTCCCCTCAAGCACGAGAAGTTAGTGTGAAAAATCCAGTATAGAAGTTGTATTGCAGCCAATTCGAGCTTCTATGCTGCGAAAATCCACTGTAGCCCTTCTCACCCCCCAGGCATAACGACGAGAGGGTGTAATGAGGTCGAACCCCGCACCAGCGTAGCAAGCAAGGGGATGGGCAGGGGGAGGAGAAGCAATAGCGTCCGCCTTTAAAAAACGTGTGAACTCCGCTACATATCGTTCAATCCACACGTTTTTTAACAGCGGGTGGAGCCCCCTGCCCATCCCCCCTCCCGTGCTCCAATGTAACGGGTTTGCTCCCACTCTCATCCCGCTCGTTGTCCCATCTTCACACGAAATCCACAACAATCACACACTACGCTCACAGTAAAATTGTTAGTATCAAGTTATATAGATATGCACATCTATAGCCTAGGAGGGGTATCATGTCGAGAATCGTGTTTAATCATGTACACAAGCGCTATGGAAAATATCAGGAATATGCGGTGAAGGATTTCAATCTGGATGTGAAGGATCAAGAGTTTCTCGTCTTCGTAGGTTCTTCGGGATGCGGGAAATCAACAACCTTGCGTATGCTCGCAGGGCTTGAGGATGTATCCGAAGGTGAAATTTATATTGGTGATACGATTGTGAACGATATACCTCCCAAGGAACGGGATATTTCGATGGTGTTCCAGAACTATGCGCTATATCCGAACATGTCCGTATATGAGAATATTGCCTTCGGACTACGGATGCGGAAGCTTCCGAAGCATGAGATTGACCTCGCAGTGAAGCGGGCGGCACGCGTACTCGAAATCGAGAATTTCCTCGATCGTAGACCGAAGGAATTATCCGGGGGTCAACGCCAACGGGTTGCGCTCGGGCGAGCGATCGTTCGAACCCCGCAAGCCTTCTTGATGGATGAGCCGTTGTCGAACTTGGATGCGAAGCTCCGCGTATTGATGCGCTCCGAAATCGTCAGCTTACATAAGAAAATCGGCGTGACGACGATCTATGTCACGCATGATCAGATCGAGGCGATGACGATGGGCGACCGGATCGTGGTCATGGAGAAAGGGATCGTGCAGCAGGTGGATACCCCAGAGCGCGTCTATAATCACCCGGCCAATCTATTCGTCGCTAAATTTATCGGGAACCCGCCGATGAACTTTATTCAGGGCAAATTGCAAGAGAATAATGGTTTTCTCGAATTCCACACGAACCGATTTTCACTGCAATTGACGGAGCGCCAGGCGTCGCAATTAAGAAAACTTAACCTTGTCGACCGTGTGGTGATTCTCGGAATTCGCCCAGAGAATATCAGCTTCGAGGAAATTATGCTCGAGACGTATCCACATTCGATCGTGAACGGCATTATGGAGCTAAGCGAGTTCGTCGGGTCAGATCGTTATTATCATATGGATATCGGAATGGATAAACGGTTCGTAGCAAGGGCGCATCCACGCTACCACTTCGATGATGGCATGCGCGCATCGGTAGCGGTGGATATGAACAAAGCGCTATTTTTTCACAAAGAGACTGAGATTTTATTAACGGATTAATGGAGGGAGACAGATGGCAAAACGATGGTACAAGGCTGTTAGCTATCCCTTGATCATCATGATTCTTTCTGTGGCTGTACTTGGTGTAGCAGGTTTTCCGCGTCATTCGGACGGAGAACAAGCACAAGCCGACCCCTCAGAAATCATGAGCAATAGCCTTTCACATGATCCTTACTTCTATGAAGTGAAGAAGCAATGGGAGAAAGATCAGGTTCCAGTGGGAACGAAGGAAATATCAATCGATTTGAAATCGATTGCGAACCAATCGCCAGATGCATCCATTCAGATCGGCTCCTATCAAGGGGAGAATGATGTGCTGCTGTGGTCTAAGCCAAGAGGCTGGATCGAGTATGAAGTGGATGTGGTGCAGGAAGGTCTCTACGAAATGGCAGCCGAATACTTCCCATTCACGGAGGAAGACGGTGGCAGCAAGCAGCCAGTCATGATGACAGTCCAGCTCAATGGCAAATTCCCTTATCGGGAAGCGCACTCGATCTCACTCGAACGTGAATTCGTCGACCAGAAGCCGGAGAAGTTCGATGCAGACGGGAATCAGCTGCGTTCGCTGCTGAACGAGATCACAGGCTGGAAGAGCAAGGTGATACGGGATTCCCAGAATGCTTATGCGACACCACTCTTATGGCATTTGCAGAAGGGGAAAAATACGATTCGTATCTCGATGCTTCGTCAGCCGATGGCATTGAAATCGATCCGTTTGCAAGCGCCTTCAACCCTTCCATCTTACGAAGAGGTAAGTAAAGCATACCCGTCCAGAGCAACGACCGCGCAGAACATCATCGCTCTTGAAGCTGAGAACTTCACAACCAAAAACTCATCATCCATTCAAACGCAATATGACAGAAGTCCATTAACAACGCCGAAGTCATTAGACCTCGTGAGCTTTAATACAATCGGCGGAACGGTCTGGTACAAAGGAGGGCAAGCGGTATCATGGGATATCGATGTGCCGGAAGATGGCCTCTACAAGATCGCTTTCCGTGTCAAACAGAACTTCCGCAAAAACCTGTCAGCATTTCGAACGATCTCCATCGACGGTCAGATTCCATTCAAGGAGCTCGCGAACTATCCTTTCGCCTATCACTCGGATTGGTATGGGGCTACGCTCGAGCAAGAAGAAAATAAGCCGTTCACGTTCTATCTGACGAAAGGCAAACACGCGATCAAGCTTGAAGCAGGCTATGAGCCTTATGTACCGATGCTTGCCCTAATCGATCAAATGTCCGCGGAAATTCGAGATATTTCGCAGGAAATTCGCATTGCTACAGGCAACAGTGAAGATGAATATCGGGTATGGGATGTCGCACGGGATATTCCGGGCATCACCGATCGCTTGCAGCGGCTGAAGCAGCAATTCGAAGCATTAACCGCACAGATGGATCAGATCAATCATGAGACCAATAGTGTGTCGCAGACGTTCCGAACATCGGTGCAGGATCTGAAGGATTTGCTCGATAAACCGAACGAAATTCCATACAGCCAACTAACCATTGGATCACTGCAAGAGAAGCTGGAGTCGCAGCGGTCGCAATTGATGGATAGTCAATTACAAATCGATAAACTGTATATCGCACCGCTTGAGGCGGAATTACCGCGCATGGAAGCGGGGTTCTTCGAGAAAGTAGGCGGCATGTTCGCATCGCTATACTACTCGTTCACAGCGGATAACCAGATAAGTAAACAGAATGATCAAGAGCTTAACGTCTGGATGTTCAAAGGACGAGATTACGTGGATGAGATGCAGCAGCTTGCAGACGAGAAATTCACACCGGAGTCTGGTATTCGCGTGAAGGTGAATCTTATCCAATCGGCAGACCTGCTCGTTCTTGGTAAAGCAGCGGGCATCCTCCCGGATGTTGCTATCGGGGTATCGAATACTTCGATCTTCGATTTGGCCTTGCGTCACGCAGCGCTTGATCTGAATACGATGCCGGGGGCCGACAAGCTTGTCTCCAGCTTCCATCCAGGCGCGATGCTTCCATACCGCTATGACGGCGGGGTCTACGGGATTCCGGAGACGACCAACTTCAAAGTGCTGTTCTATCGCAAAGATATTCTGAAGCAGCTCGGGCTTACCGTTCCGAACACATGGGATGATGTCTATGCGATGCTTCCTACGCTGCTCCAGAACGAGAGTAACTTCTATGTCGATCCGGCAGACTTCTCCTATCTGTTCTTCCAGAACGGGGTAGAGCTCTATAAGCAGGATGGGCTATCGACCGCACTCGGCGAGCCGCAGGCTTTCGAAGCGTTCAAGAAGTGGACGGATCTATTCAATGTGTATGGATTAGAACGCCAAGTTGCCAGCTTCTACAACCAGTTCAGAGATGGAACATTGCCGATTGGCATAGCCGATTTCAACCAATACATGCAATTGCTCGTCGCTGCTCCGGAAATATTGAACGAATGGGGCATCGCGCCGATTCCGGGTACGAAGCAAGCAGATGGCACAATCGCAAGATGGTCTGGGGGTTCAGGCATCACCCCAACCGCCAGTGTCTTGTTCAACGATACGCCCAAAGAAAAACAAACCTTGGCATGGAAGTTCCTTGAGTGGTACATGTCGGATGAAATTCAGACCGAGTATGGTCTGAATCTGGAGCAATACCGCGGCGAGGCGTTCCGGTGGAATTCAGCGAACGTGAATGCTTTTGTCGATATGCCATGGAAGACGGAAGATTTGCAGGCCATTCTTGAACAGTGGAAATGGATCAAAGATATTCCGAACGTTCCCGGTGGATATATGACGCTGCGAGAGCTCGGGTTTGCTTGGAACCGCGTCACGATTGACGGTGAGAATGTACGGATATCCCTGGAGAAAGGGATCAAAGAAATCAATCGGGAACTGAAGCGCAAGCAGCAGGAATTCAGCTTCATCGATAGCGACGGCAATATCATTAAGAAACTAGATCTTCCCACAGTGATGGAACCATGGAAGGGAGCGGAAGTACATGTCGACTAGAACACCGATCCTTTCTGATCATCCAAGTCCAGCACCGGCTGGACTTGGCGAGACGAAGAGCAAATTATCGCAGAAGCTGCGTTATTTATTAAGTGAGATATGGAAGTTCCGGCTGTCCTATTTGTTCATCCTTCCATTCCTTGTGTTGTTCGTGATTTTCATCCTGATCCCGGTTGTTGCCGGCGTCCTGCTCAGCTTCACATACTTCAACGCGATTGAGTTCCCAACGTGGAGAGGTTGGATGAACTATCAGAATCTCTTCTCGCAGGATATCGTATTTTTGCAGCATGTCCTGCCTAACTCATTTAAATTTGCGTTGTTCGTCGGCCCGATCGGTTACATCTTCGCCTTTGTTCTGGCGTGGTTAATCGCTCAATTGCCATCTACGCTCAGAACCTGGTATGCCTTAGCCATGTATGCTCCTTCTTTATCCGCAGGGGTAGCGATGACGGTTGTATGGACGGTAATGTTCACGGGCGATCGGTCCGGTTATATCAATAGCTTCCTGCTCAAATGGGGACTTATTGATAAGCCGGTATACTTCCTGATCGATAAGGATTATTTGCTCAATATTATGATCGTGATCTCGATCTGGTCCAGTATGGGGATCGGCTTCCTCGCGATCCTGGCGGGTATTCTTAATGTAGATAAACAATTGTATGAAGCCGGGAGAATTGACGGCATTTCGAGTCGATTGCAGGAAGTGTGGTACATCACGATCCCGATGATGAAGCCGCAGATGTTGTTCGCAGCCATCATGTCGATCGTTCATACACTCAAATCGGGGGGCCTAGGCTCGACGCTGACGGGAAGCAATCCAACACCGAACTATGCCGGACAGCTTATGATTGATCACATCGGGGACTTCGGCTTTATACGTTTTGAACTGGGTTACGCCAGCGCCATTTCCATCGTGCTGCTCATCATGTGCTTCCTGCTGAGCAAGCTGTTCTGGAAGCTGTTCGGACCGAAGGAGGATGAATGATGCAAGAGATCCAAATGATGACGACCAAGCGGACGTGGTCTGCGAAATGGCAGGATTTTGTCTTCGCAGTCCGGCAGGTGGACCGAACACAGATTGGGATCGCGATCGGCTTAACCCCACTGGCTATCTTCATGCTGCTGCCGCTCTTTTATATCTTTAACCATGCGTTCAAGCCGCTGCATGAATTGTTCTTATTCCCTCCGACCTTCGTGGTGAGAGAACCGACCATCCAGAACTTCTCGGAACTGCTTGCCTTGACGGAATCGACGGTTGTGCCTGTCGCGAGATATATCTTCAACAGTATCGTCGTGACGTTCTTAGCTACGCTTGGAATGGTAATCTTCGGAGCGATGTGCGCCTATCCGCTTGCCAAACATAAATTTCCGGGTTCCAAAATCGTCTTCGGCTTGGTGCTGACCTCGCTCTTATTCGCGACGGAAGCGATTGCGATCCCTCGATTCGTCGTCGTACAGAGCCTTGGGATTATGAATACCTATTGGGGGCATGTGCTGCCGATGATTGCGATGCCTGTCGGGGTATTCCTCCTGAAGCAGTTCATGGATCAGGTTCCGAATGAATTGATCGAAGCAGCCAAAATTGACGGCGCATCGGAATTTTTCATTTTCCTGCGCATCGTTATTCCAATTGTGTCGCCAGCAATGGCTACGATCACGATCCTGGCGTTCCAATCGGCTTGGGGAAATGCAGAGACTTCAACTTTGTTCATGCAGGATGACGCAATGAAGACACTTCCTTTCTATATGGGGACGTTAACGTCGAACTTAGCCAATTCGGTGGCAAGGCAAGGAGCGGCGGCGGCTGGTGCATTGATTATGTTCATTCCATCCTTGCTTGTGTTCTTAGTCTCCCAACGGAAGGTCATTACAACGATGGCGCATTCGGGGATTAAATAAGCGATAGGAGAAGGGGGTTCCGACATGAAAAGAAATCACAGCAGACGGAAGTTTGCGATTTGGTTCGTTTGCTTGATGACGATAACGCTATTTCCAACAGCTGCATTCGCGGATGTGCCGTATCGAACATTTACGAAGGATAGCTATGGTCGTACGATTATGACCCAACCTGCCTATGCACCGAAAGGCGTTATCGCAAGGGATATCCCTACGCTGAACCAGCAAGGGGAGGTCAGCTATACGCCCTTGCAAAGACCTCAAGACTTGTTCATTGATCGTCAGGACCATATCTATATCGCCGATACAGATAACAATCGAATTATTCATTTGGATCCGAGCGGAGAGCTGGTACGGATCATTACGCTGCCAGAGAGTCCGCTGAATCAGCCACAGGGGGTATTTGTGACCGAAAATGGGGACCTCTTCATTGCGGATACCGGCAATAAACGAGTCGTGCACACGGATAAGGAAGGTCGGCTCGTTCAAGAGTTGAAGCGGCCGAAGTCGAGCTTCATGAATGATCAATTTGTGTATGAACCGACGAATATGGTCGTCGATAAGCGTGGATTCATCTATGTGGTATCGAAAGGGAGCTACAACGGTATTATCGAATTCGATCCGGAAGGCAATTTCCTCAAGTTCTTCGGAACGAACAAAACGGAAGTCAATCTGATGGACAAAATTCGTAGACAGTTCTATACGAAGGAGCAGCTGAGTCGACAAGTTCGATTGCTTCCCGTTACGATCCGTAACATTGAAATTGATGACCAAGGTTTTATCTATACCGTCTCGGGTTCCAAATCGGAGCAAGTGAAGAAGTTGAACATTCGCGGCGAAGATTTATGGAAAGAGAAGGATATCGATTTTGATAAAAATAAGGCATATCGGCGTACTAGCAGTGAACCGATTGAGCCACAATTGACCGATGTTTCCGTCGATCAGAACGGGAATATTCTCATGATCGACAAGTCACGCAACATCATTTCGCAATATGACGAGAATGGCGAATTGTTGTTCTATTGGAGTGGCAGTTCAACAACGGGAAATTCATTAATCGGGTTAACCAAAGCACCAACGGCTGTCGCGACCAATTCTCGGAACGAAGTGTTCATTCTGGATGAAGCGCTCAATCTCGTACAAGTATATAAGCCGACGGAATTTGGATCGACGGTACAGGCAGCATACAAGTTCATGCAGGATGGCAAGTATCTTGAAGGCGAGAAATATTGGACCAAGGTGCTGAAATTAAATGCGCATTTCTCCCCTGCTTTTCAAGGGATTGCGCAAGCGGCCTTCTATCGTGAGGACTATGAGTTAGCGCGTGACATGTTCAAGCTCGCTGGGGATGAGGGTGGATTCTCCGATTCCTTCTGGCAGCTGCGACTCGTGTGGTTCCAGAAGAATTTCTCGATCTTTGCGAATGTACTCATTGTGCTGGCCGTCTTGATCTGGATTCTCGGACTTTTGAAGCGGAAGTATAAATTCAGGATTCTACCGAAGACGACCCTGCTCGATCGGCAGCGCTGGTATCAGCAATTCAAGCATGTGTTCTATATTCTGAAACACCCGATTGATGGCTTCGGCGATCTTAGGTATCGGCAAAAAGGCAGTTATATCAGTGCCTTGTTCTTGCTCATCCTGACGCTTGTCATGATTCTGGTGAAGACGTTCTACTCCAGCTTTACATTCAATCCAGTCCCGGATTATGAGAAAGGTGCCAGCTCGATGCTGATCATCTTCATGTCGGTCTGGTTGTCTTGGGTCGTCTGCAACTACTTGATCGGCTCCATTCGCCAAGGGGAGGCCAGATTCAAGGACGTATTCATGGGCAGCTCTTATGCGCTGTTCCCTGTTGTATTGTTCGGCCTACCGCTCGCGTTGATCTCGAACGGGCTTACGCTCAGCGAAGCATCCATTTATCATTCGATTGAATGGGCGATGCTGCTCTGGAGCGGGCTGCTGTTCTTCTGGAATATCCAGGCGATGCAGAATTATGGTGTGGGAGAGACGGTCGTCAACATTCTGCTCACCGGAGTGACCATGATGATCCTATGGATTATGATCTTCATTCTGGTCGGCCTGTCTTCCGAGTTCAGTAACTTCATCTATACGATTTATCAGGAGGTATCGATGTGATGCGATTATTTCGTTCGAAGAAATTACTGCTATCGGTGACTGCATGCATCATATCTGTATTAACGGTTGTCGGGTTTATTTTCGCAGCATCGGGCTCAGATTCGCAATCTAAGCAACAATCGGCTGAACAGTCTAGCGAGCCATCAACAGCTCAACAAGCGACGGCGAAGCCGGCCAGCGTGAAGGTTGCCGCAGCGGGTACCCCAGTTGCGAGTGGGTTGCCAGATGAACGTACATTCAAGCCCTTGGTAGAGAATCAGCGGTTGCAGTTAAAGGTCGATGCGAGTACAGGACATTTCCTCGTGGTGAATAAGCAGACAGGAGATGTATGGCGTTCCTTCCCGAACCCGAAGAATTGGAAGGAAAAGTCCAACACGGCAGCCTGGAAGGACCATCTCGCCTCGCCCTTCATGTTCCGTTATGTTGAATTCAATATTCGGAAAGACTTGCTCAAAGAGTCGAACCTCATTGCACAGAAGGGAACGGTCTCGCAATTTGAGGCGACAGAGCACGGATTCAAAATTCAATATGAGCTCCCAGAGCTTGGCTTCTCGATTCCCGTGGAAGTCACCCTCGGAGATGATTTTGTTGAGACGAAGGTGCTATCCGAAGGATTGAAGGACGAGAGGGTATACACCGCGGAAGAATTGAAGACGAAGAAAAAAGATCCGCTGGCTAGGCTCGTATCGATTCGTCTCTTCCCTTTCCTTGGGGCGCAGACTTCAGATGAGGAGGATGGTTTTCTGCTCATTCCAGATGGATCAGGAGCTTTAATCGATTTCAAGAAATATCGTGCAGGTACCCAGAACTTGTATACGGAACGCGTATATGGCGATGACTGGGCTTATAGCAACCGCAATATCATGTCCGAACGCAAAGCGATCAAAATGCCGGTCTTTGGCATCAAGTCAGCGAACCAGGCGATGGTTGGCGTCATCCGTGAAGGGGATGATTATGCGAACGTTGTTGCTGCACCTTCCGGCTCATTCAGTCAATACAATTGGGCGACGGCAGAATTCCAATATCGCTTCAAGTTCTTCCAACCAACCGATACGAAGAAGAAGAACGGTTATCTGATGTACAGCAAAGAAATAACGAAGTCTGATCGTTCCGTCAGGTATTACTTTATCGATCAGCCTGAGGTTGATTATGCGCAGATGGCAGATCGGTATCGTCAATATTTGATCGATGAACAGGGACTGAAGCCGCTTCAAGGCAAGAATGCAAATATGAAGCTTCAGCTCCATGTCCTGGGAGCTGACACGGAGAAAGGCTTCTTATGGGATTCCGATCTGCCGCTGACGACAACCGCGGAAGCCAAAGAAATTGTGCAGGAGCTCGGCGCGCTTGGCGTCGATGACATGTCCATTACGTACTTAGGCTGGCAGAATGGCGGATTCAGCAAATTCGGAGGGGCATTCCCGGTCGGTTCAAAGATTGGCGGGGATGAAGGTATGAAGCAATTCGTTGATTTCGCCCATACGAGTGGCTTTCCGGTTTATTTGGATGCCTCATCGTATACGTTCAACAACACCGGCAAAGACGGCTTCCGCGTGAGGCGGGATGGACTTCGGGACCTTGGTTCATCCGTCATCGAATTCTATTCTTGGGATGATCAGCGTACGACGTTCGTCAGTCCGAAATTCATGCAGAAGGTGATACAGGATGATTTGCAGGACGCGAAAGATCTGATGGTGGACGGTTATATGTACGGTCAAGGGGTCGGCAATCAGTTAAATACCGACTATAACGAGGATCACAAGGTATCAAGAGAGGAATCGATGCACATTCAGCAGGAGATCATGAATCAGACGAAGCAGTCGCTCGGGAACGTGCAAGTCGCGGATGGGAATTTGTACACCTTGCCATATGTGAATCATATGCACAATATGTTCGCGAGTAACTCTTATGATCTGTTCGTGGATCGCGCGATTCCTTTTGCGCAGATGGTTCTGCATGGTCTCGTTACTTACTCATTTGACTATGCCAATTTAAGTGATGATTATGAGGAGAGTTTCTTGAAAGGAATTGAGTACGGGGCTGTTCCATCTTACATCGTCACGTATGCCAAACCACAGGAGCTGCTCAAGTCCATTCATTTGGATCAATTCTACAGCACGTATTATAAAGACTGGATTCAAGAAATCGTATCGCAATATCAGCGTTATACGGAAGCGCTGGGAGATGTCCAAGGTGAGTTCATCGCGAATCATCGCGAGTTAGCGCATGGGGTGTTCGAGACGACATACGCGCATGGCAAGCGCATTATTGTCAACTACAATGAGACGCCGTACAACCTCGACACACAGCATGTGGTGAAGGCGAGAGACTTTATTGTCATGAAGGGAGGTGCGTGATGGAATGAGTCGCAAACGCGTGCTTACCGCTCGGTCTTTACGGAGGCTTGAAGGGACGCTGTTTATCGCCCCTTGGGTGATTGGATTTATCGCGTTCTTAGGGTTTCCGCTTCTTTTCTCGTTGTACATGAGCTTTCACACGGTGAAGATTCTACCGAATAAGGTCGCCTATGATTTTGTCGGTCTGAAATTCTACCGCGAGATTATCCTGAACAGTTCTGCGCTTTATGATAAATTGATCCCTTATTTTCAAGAAGTAGTGCTTATGGTGCCGGTGATCGTTATTTTTGCACTGATGATCTCGATTCTGCTCAATCAGAAGCTGTACGGTAGATTCCTGTTCCGCGCAATTTTCTTCCTGCCAGTAATCTTCTCGACCGGCGCGGTACTGCTGCAGTTTATTAACCAGGGGGAGGGGAACCTCGGGTTCCTGGAGCGGTTCGAACTTGGCGGCTATCTCGATACCTTCCTCGGGGACAGCTCTTGGGCGAAGCCTGTGAAGGAGGTCCTGAATCACTTTGTACTCGTCTTGTGGTACTCCGGGGTACAGATTCTGATCTTCCTCGCCGGGCTGCAGACCATCTCCACCTCGGCGTATGAATCGGCACGAATTGACGGGGCAACCCCTTGGGAAGTCTTCTGGAAAATTACGCTTCCTGCGATGTCGCCGTTTATTCTGCTTAACTTAATCTATACCGTGGTCGACATGTTCACCTTCCCATCGAATCCGGTCATTGAGCTGGTGAACACAGGGAATTACGGGTTTAACAGCGCACTGGCCTGGATCTATTTCTTCATTATCATCATTTTCTTGGGGCTTGTGATGTTGATCTATTCGATCATGAATCGTAGACATGCTAAAAATTACGTCTAGAGGGGAGGGAATCGCAGATGCGGACCATATTATCCGATGTGAAGGGTCGTCGATTTCTAACGAAGCGACGGATCAGGCAAGCACGTAATTTGGTGCTCGGGAAAGAGATTAACCAAGGGCTTGTATTTAAGCTGATCTTGTACGCAGTCCTTATCATTACTTCATATATCTACATGAATCCGATGCTGAAGATGCTCGTGAAGATGGTTATGAATGTGAAGGATCTCGTAGATCCGACAGTAACATGGGTGCCATCCTCCATTTATTTGGGTCATGTGGCAGAGGCGTGGAAGCTGCTGAATTATGAGAATTCATTAATGATCAGCTTGTTCATCGCCGTGAGTGTAGCCGTGCTGCATTGTATCTCTTGCGGATTGGCGGGATATGCACTAGCTCGATTAGATGTACCATTTAAACGAACGATCTTCTTCCTATTGATGCTTGCGTTCATTATTCCACCGCAGGTTATCATTCTGCCAACGATTATGGTCTATACCAAATTAGGCTTGAACGGTCATCTCATTACACTGATTTTACCGTCGATCTTCGGGTTTGGGGTCAAAGGCGCCTTGTTCGTCGTCATCTTCAGACAGTTCTTCATGACGCATTCGAAATCGCTCGAGGAGGCTGCGAGAATTGACGGGGCGACGGCGCTGAAATTCTACTTCCGCGTGATGTTCCCGCTCGCAAGACCAGCGATCTTGGTCGTCTTCCTGTTCTCCTTCGTATGGACGTGGAATGACACCTATTATCCGCGGATGTTCCTCAGTCCGACCGGCGATATGCCGCTTGCGATGAAGATGACCTTCATCGATACAGCCTTAGGGCAATTTATTCAGAACGGCGGATTCCCGGAATATATGGCGGAGCCGATTAAGATGGGTGCCAGTTTCTTGACGATCCTGCCGCCCGTGCTGATCTATTTATTCGCTCAGCGTTATTTTATCGAAAGTGTGGAAAGAACGGGCTTGGTCGAATAGATCTGTACTTTCTAAAGTGTTGGTGAGTTGTAATCCTTGATGTCAATTAACGGAAAATAAATATTGAATGACGCTGAGGAGGATGAAAATGAAGAAAAATTCAATCTCTCTGATCATTGCTTTTGTTTTCTTGTTAACAACGATTCTGTCAGGTTGCAGTGGCAGTAATTCGGAATCAAATAACGAAACGAACCCGAATGATGATCCGAACAGTAAAGCCGTGACGGATTTCAGCAAGGAAACAATAATTACGATTCAACATGAATGGGGTTTGGACCAGATCTCTGCCCTTATGCAGCCCATTGAAGATAAACTCCAGGCAGAAGGCAAGAACATTAAAGTTAAATGGATTCAAGGTCAGGCGACTTCGGAGGCTTTGCAAGAATTGAATGCTAGCGGTGTCGTCCCGGATATTATTTATACATCCAAAGGAATTGACGCCTTGAAGGATCTGGATATGGTTGAGCCGATTGATGAATTGTCGAAGATTTACGGAATGGATATCAGCAGTATAGACCCATCCATCGTTTCACTGTTTCGTTCGTTCGATGATAAGGGTTCTATGATTGGCGTGCCAACGTTCGCTGATACATATACGTTGTTTTATAATAAAGAAATTTTTGATATGTTCGGCGTTCCTTATCCGACGGACCATATGACATGGGATGAGACGATCGAGTTAGCTAAGAAGATGACAGGGGAACGAGACGGTGTTGTCTATCGGGGTCTGGAAATGGGATGGCAGAACAGTGTCACGGACGATACGCTCGCCCCGCTAAAAGAGCTTGTTACGAATGTCGTTGATCCTGAAACGGATCAAGTATTACTTACGAGTGAGCCGGCAATAACAAGATATTTCGAACTAATGAAGAAGTTCTATAGCATCCCAGGGTTATATGAACGCGACCCGAAGAAAGCAGGAAGCTTCTTTGCAAACGGTACGGCTGCGATGTTAGTCTCTTGGCCGACATATATGGAATGGGGAATTCCTGAGAATGTCCGAGCGAATACGAACTCAGTACTTTTGCCGATCTGGGGAGGCGCAGATCAATATGCACCGACAACGACAGCTCATATGTATGTATTGAACAAGTACAGTGAGAACAAAGACGCCGCTTTCCAGTGGATGAAAGAAGTCGTAGCAGAAGACATGCAGAAGAAGTTTTCCGCTGCGGGATATCCGACGGTATTGAAGAATTCGGAAGCCATCGCGGTATTTGGCAGTGAAAAAGATATTTATGACGGGCAGAATGTAAAATCTTATTTCCCGGATAATGCAAAAATATTAGAAGGTAAAAGCTCGAAATGGAAAAAAATAGCTGAGAGTATGATCGTTGAAAGTTTGCCCGACTTTGCGAGTTCAGACATGAATATTTCGGAATATTTACGTAAGCTGCAAGAAAAGTTGCAAATGAAGATCGCGGATGAGAAAGCAAAGAAAGAATAAGGGAAGTAATAACGCAAACAAACCCTCGAACGAACGGGTTTGCAGATTGATTTTGATAGAGCCTGAGGCATAGTCTCAGGTTCTATAAGTTTATATGTTCAAACCTCCAATGGGTTGAATGATAGGCTTTGAAAGGAGAATGTCCCATGTTGTCTTTTCCAGCGCCAACGAATCAACCGGCTTATTTAATCAGCAACTATCTTCCGTTCAATCTGTTTCAAGCGCAACCCTATGGGAATGCCCTTTTCGTCTCTCATTGGCATGATCAAGTGATGGAAATTATATATATCATGAAGGGTCGAATGCAGCTCTTTATTGGAGGCTATTCGTATATTGGAGTAGAAGGGGATATTTTCTTTATTGAGGAGGGACAAATTCATGGGGCGTATTTAATAGAAAATGAAGGAGCCCCTGAGTACTATGCTGTCTTGATCAACAAATCCATTTTGTTAGCTGCGGAATCGATGCACCTCGTTCATGAACCGCAATTACATGATAAGCTGTCTTTACCTAGGATTTTACAATCTGGGGATGATCACTATCGTTACTTTAAAGAAGTTATTCTAAATATTGCTGCTGAACTGAAAACGAAACAGAGTGGGTATGAATTAGTCATTAAATCTTATCTGTATCAGCTTGTCGTAGCACTGAAAAGAGCCTGTGGTTATGTGGCTGCCGAGAGTCCTGCTGATCGTGCAAATCGAAGGAAGATCGAGGATCTTCGTGACGTGATGTTGTTTGTAGAGGAACATTACGGCGAGGAATTCACACTGAACGATATATCAAGGATGGCTAGAATGAGCCCCTTTCATTTTTGTAGGACATTTAAAAAGATAACAGGACAAACATTTATAGAGTATGTTAATTTGTGTCGGATCAGAAAGGGGGAGGAGCTGATTATGAATTCAAGTTTACCGATTACACAAATTGCTCACCTGGTGGGATTCAATGATATTAACTATTTTAACAGAGTATTTAGAAAATATAGGCAATGTTCACCTTCCAAATTCCGCAAACAAGCTGCGCAAGGTATAAACATTCATTCACCGAATTCTACTGAAAAACCGTAAGGCGCCTAGTCATACCCTCGTCAAGTAGACATATTCTTCTACAGACCACACAAAATATCCCCTCCAAGTTCACTCTACTCATCTCTCAGGATAGCATGAGGTTTTTTGAGTGTCTGCTTAAAGGGGATAATTTTACTCGCGAATGGTCTTTACGGATCTTTTTTAGGTTTTTCCCATTACTTTTTCGTGGTTTCTTGTTGCGTTTTGGCCTCTTTAATTGCCGTTTCAGCTTCTTCTTTTGTTATTCTTAGAAATTCTTGTATATTCAGATCGGAATCAGCAAACTTTGCAAGGTCCAGGTTGACATATTGATCCCATAAGCTTTGTCTGCCTTTATAGGTTGCAGGTGTTAACTTGAACACAGACGTAACATCCTGCCCGACATAATTTTCGATATCCGAGCCATACTGATCGGCAACCTCGGTAAGCACAGGACCGGATGCCATTGATTTTGCGATTTTGGTCTGATTCGTTACAGATACATATTCCTTCAACACGCTGAATGCCGCATCTTTATGCTCGCTTTGATTGGAAATGACCATCGGTGTTGTCCCTAGCGCAGGACCAATATCGGGCTGATCAGCCCATACAGGTACAGGCAGCATGGCGATATTATTTTTTAAATATTCAACATCTTCAAACGGATTTCCATGAACGAAATAGGCGGTCCAAGTCACTGTCATCGCAGCTTGTTTTTTTGCGAACAAATCGACGTTCTTTGCTTCTTCAGATCTTACTTCAGGTATGCTGTAATACTTCTTCATCAGCTCTAAATATTTCGAGAATGAAGGATCCTTCGTAATGAGCACTTCGCCGGTATCCGGATCTGTCTTATTCACGGCCAATTCTCTGAGCGGTACGGCAGCACCATCGCCAACATTTCCCCAGCCGCCCAGTTCAAGTCCAAGATAGGAAACGCCGTTACGCTGTCCTGTCATTTTTTTAGCCAAGTCGAAGGCCTGATCCCAAGTCATCTTCTCTGTAGGATACGGTTCGCCGAATAAATCAAATATTTCTTTATTATAGAAGAGGGACATGTAGCCTGTTCCGTCTGGAATACCGATTAATCTTCCCTCTGAATCTAATGAACGAATACTGGACACGAGACCTGGGTTTAACGTGTCTACGTCAAAATTGTTGCTTTTGGCTAAATCATCAAGAGGGTGTATGATTCCTAGACTTTCGACGTGAGAAATTCCGTAGTTCGGAAAGATGATGTCAGGATTGATACCGCTTGCAAATAATTCCTGCAGCGACGTGGATTTACATTCGCAGGCAACCATTTTGATATCGATATTGGGCAATTTCTCATCAATTTCTTTGAATCGATTGTTAAATATCTCTTCTCCCCATGGAAATGCCACGGTGATTGTAACGGGATCCGTGGACGTTCCTTCTGATTGCGGCGAGTCGTTCGGAGTATTGGTTTCTTGGCTAGGTGTTGTGCTTTCTGTTGCATTAGCTTCTTTATTGCTGTCAGTGTTTTCGTTCGTTTTTCCACAAGCTACGAAAAGGGTGCATACCATCACAAATAGTAACAATATTGTCCAACTTTTCTTTGCTAATTTCATTTAGTGACCTCCAATTAAAATTTTTATGGATTTAATACGTTTGCCAAAATGAATGAATTGCCATTTATGGAAATCCGGATACTCTAATTCTAAATTGATAAAAAGATGGAGTCTCTATATAGCATTGCGCACTTGTTGGATTATTTTGCTGATTAATCTTCACCTAACCATTGCCGCATATGCTATATTTGGATTGACATGGAAGATTCAGGAACCTATCAAAATGCAGCTGTCTATCGGTAAGAATAGGCTGACAAGGGGAATCGAAAGATGAAGAAACAACTCAAGTTTCGTGAAGATGGTTCGTTTGTCATTGTGCAATTTTCGGATGTAGAATTTCTAGATGAATTTGATTATGACCCAGAGACACCACGTTATGATGCAGAGACGAGAGCTTTAATGGAACGTGTCATGGACGCAGAGAAGCCGGACCTTGTCGTATTCGCTGGGGATGTGGTAGCGAGTAACCGGGCAAGAGATCCGCTCGAATCGTTCCGCCGTGCGGTTGAATCGGTAGAAGCGCGCGGGATTCCATGGGCCGCCGTGTTCGGCAATCATGATTCCGAAGGCGTGGTGCCGCGGAAGCAAATGCATGATCTGCAATTGCAGTATGCGCACAATGTAGCGGAAGAAGATCCTGAAGGCGTAGATGGTGCAGGGAACTTCGTCGTTCACGTGACAGGTGAAGATGGTCATACAGCAGCGGGGCTCTATTTCCTCGATAGCGGTGACTACGCGCAGCAGGGGCATCGGGTTGGTGGCTACGACTGGATCCGTCGAAGCCAAATCGATTGGTACATCGGCAGATCGCGTGAGCTGACCGCGCAGAACGGCGGCGAACCGCTGCCTGCCCTTGCGTTCTTCCATATTCCGCTCCCGGAATACAACGACCTGTGGGATTTCCATACCTGCTATGGACATCGATTCGATAACTGGTGCTCGGCGCCGAATATCAATTCGGGCATGTTCTCTGCGATGGTCGATATGGGCGATGTGATGGGGACATTCGTTGGTCACGATCATGGCAATGATTTCTGGGGAGAACTGCACGGGATCCGTCTTTGCTACGGCCGTTCGACACGCTATGTGAGCTTCGTGGACGGGGTGCGTCATGACCTTGTGCCGACAGGTGCACGCGTGATTCGCCTGCAGCAGGGTGAGAAGCAGTTCGAGACTTGGATTCGCCAGACGGATGGCAGCGTGGTCCATGAGCAGCCGGAGCATAAGCCAGAGGGGCGGAAGGTATAGTGAGATGAAGAAGCGCAAACGCCGTTTAAGGCGTTTGCGCTTTTATTTGTAGATTCATCGCGTTCGTTCGAGGTTAAGGAAGAAATCCGTTACACTCACAAGATATTCTACGCTTAGTATGGATAATAATAACCAATCCAATAGAATCACCCAGATCGGGATGTAGCGATGGAGTCCGAACAGGAATGAACAAAAGGTACCGATTAGAAAGACCAAAATGGGAATGCTGACGAGACCATCAGGAAGGATAAAACCGTCTAACCAGTAGGTTGGATAGAAGAAAAACAAGATATTAATAAAGGTAAATGGTATTAAGAGATTTAAGCTGATATATAACGTTAATCGTTGTGCTGTGCTCAAGATCGTCGACTCCTTATGCAATGGGATATGACGAAGAACATTCGACAGCGAGATGGTATTTCCTTTTTATGGATGAATGTCTTCGTGGATTAACAGAGATATCTAAGAACCCTAGGAACCTTTGTCGAATGTATTGCGAAGTGCATATAGATCTATGCAAGCACACTGCCCCTTGCCTGCAATTGCAGGCAAGAGGCTTATTTTATTTGGAATGTGAGGAGGAAAGAGGAGATGAAGGAATCTACCATAAAGATACTGCTGATTTTGGGTGGAATTATCCTCGTTCTAATGCGACGGATACGAGGAGTACAGACTTGATTTGGTGTAGGCTTTATTGGCGCAGCCATTGGATAATGATGTAAATATCTTTATACTAACAACATATGACTTTGTTACGATGGAGGGGTTGTTGTTGCTGGAATTTGATCTAACATCTTTTCACGCGGTACTGGCGACGTGGTTTCGTGAGCAATTTGGTGAAGCAACCGAGGTGCAGCGAAGCGTATGGCGTGAAATTCAGCATCACGATCACCTGTTGATCGCAGCACCGACGGGTTCGGGCAAGACGCTGGCCGCACTGATGCCTTGCCTGGAACGGATTATTCGAGGGAAAGAACAAGCCCATGGGAAGCCCGCCAAGGGTGTGAAGCTGCTCTATGTGACGCCGCTGAAGGCGCTCAATAATGACGTGCATCATCATATGCTGCAGTTCGCGGCCGAGATGGAGCAGGTCGCGGCGATGTCGGATCTGGCATGGCCAGGACTACACGTAGGCATTCGGACGGGCGATACGCCGCAGCGGGTTAGGGCCGCGATGCTGCGTCAACCACCCGATGTCTTGATCACAACGCCGGAGTCACTCTATTTGCTGCTCACCTCGCCGAAATCTCGAGAAATGCTGAAGACGGTGGAGCAGGTGATTATTGACGAAATTCACAGTCTAGCCGGGGATGCTCGCGGCATGCATCTATCCGTTACGCTCGAACGGCTCGTCGAGCTGACAGGACGTTCACCGCAGCGTATCGGCGTCTCCGCGACGCAGCGGCCGATCCACCTCGTCGCGCAATTTATGGGTGGATGGGAGCGATCGACAGAGGGAGTAGAATCATTAGAAGCGATCTATCGACCGCGCCCGGTCGGGATTATCGAGAGTGAGATGGACAAGACTTATCACGTGTCCGTAATGCTGCCTGATCGTACGCTGATGACGAACAATAAAGAAGAGATATGGGCTCCGCTCGTGGAGCGCCTTCAATCGCTCATGAAGGAGAACCGGACAACCCTTATTTTCGCCAATAATCGCAGACTCTGTGAGCGGCTGACACGGCATTTGAATTTGGAAGCTGGCACCGATCGCGCGAGAGCGCATCACGGGAGCATGTCACGCGAAAATCGACTTGAGGTGGAGCGGGCGCTGAAGGCTGGGGAGCTGTCATGCCTCGTTGCTACGTCTTCGTTGGAACTCGGGATCGATATTGGCCATATAGATCTGGTGATTCAGATTGATGCGCCACCAAGCACAGCATCCGGCATTCAGCGAATCGGACGGGCAGGCCATGCCGTTGGGGATATTAGCCGAGGGACGATGATCGCTCGTTCACGTGGCATCCTCTCGGAATGTGCAGTGCAAGCGTATCTGATTGCCCATCGGCAGATCGAAGCCATCCAGATTCCTTCGAATGATCTAGCGATACTCTCTCAACAAATCGTAGCGATGGTTGCGAGTGAGGCGTGGTCTGTGGAGCGTCTTTATGCGGTTCTGAGACGTAGTGATACGTATCGCAGCTTAACCCATGAACGGCTGCACGATGCGTTGCGCGTGCTATCGGGTTATTTTCCGTTTGTTCGGCCTTTATTTGAATGGGATACGGCTTCAGGGATACTAACGCCAACCCGAACGACCTTGATGTCCGCGATTATGGGTGCCGGGACGATTCCGCAGAGCACCAGCTACCCGATCCACCACGCCCAGTCTCGACTGAAGCTCGGTGAGCTGGAAGAGGAATATATTTATGAGAGCCGCATCGGCGATGTCTTCCAGCTCGGGACTTCCTCTTGGCGGATTCAATCGATTAAGAATGATCGCGTCTATGTGGTCGAGGCGGCGAATGAAGTGAGCGAAATTCCTTTCTGGCGTGCGGAAGCGTCCGGGAGATCCTTCGAATTGTCATGTCAGATCGGTCAGTTCCACCAGTCGATTGCGATACGGTTAGAGACGGAGACGAAGGATGCAGTCAAAGACTGGCTGATGCGAGATTATGGGATGGACTCGAGTGCCGCAGAGCAGCTTGTTGGCTATATCCAATCACAGCTTGAAGCAGGACCGATTCCTACGGATCGGCGCATCATTGTGGAGCATTATCAGGACGATCATCTACGGCATCATATGGTCATTCATAGCTGGTTCGGCAAAAGATTAAATCGAACCTGGCAGCTTGTCCTGCAGATTAGTCTGGAACGTCTGTTCAACGTGCATGTGAATACATCGCTCAAAGACAACGGCATTGAATTCATCCTGCCAGACTGGGATCTGCGTGTTGTGCAATCCTTGTTCAGTATGCCGCTGCATAAAGTGGAAGAGCTGCTGGTCGATGCAATTCCTGCATCCCCTTTATTCGGCATGACGTTCCGCCGCGTCGCGGAGACTTCCTTGCTGCTGCCACGAAGCTTCACGCGCACACCGGCATGGAAGCAGCGGCTGCGCAGTCAAGAGCTGCTTCGTGCGGCAGTCCCGCATGCGGCTCAATTTCCGTTCATCGAAGAGACGATGCAGATTTGTCTGTATGAGCTGCTGGATCTGAAGCGATTGAAGCAGCTGCTGACAGATATTCAAGCAGGAACTCTTGAATTTGTCATCGATGATCGCAAGACGCCGTCCCCTTTCGCATGGCAATTCGCACTCGATTCTGCCAATAGTCAGATGTATGAATCTGATGCGATCGGCAAAGATATTCAGCTTCATCTGCTCAGCATTAATCGAGAGCTTGCAGGGGAGATGTTCCCTGCTTCGCTGCTCCCCGCCAAATCTGCGGGGCTACCGAAGGAAGAAGAACATCACGTCCAGTCCTCGCAAGATCTGTGGACCTATTTGAAGCGTAAGGGTGATCGCAGTACGACAGAGCTCATTCATGGGATGCAAGATGCGGAAGAGACCTTACGGCTGCTTGATGAGCTCATCCAGAGGCAACGGATTCAATCGATATCTCTTAATGGAGCCAAACGCTGGATTTGTGCGGACGAGGCAGATACGTATGTACGGCTGCAGGAAGATGCACAAGCAGCGGCATTCGTACTGGAGCGATATATCGAGCGAGAGCTCTATTTTACACCGAGTCAGTTGATCGCCGCATATGGTCTGTCGGAAGCACAGGTAGACAAGTTCATCGAAGAGTTGTTGGAACGGGAGCGGATTGATCCTGCGCCATTCCAAGAATCCGAAGAAACGACCTGGATGAGCCGAACAGCAGCTGAACGGGCCATTCGCCGGACTACGGGGCAATTGCGCAAACAGATTGAGCCTGTGGAGGCATCACGGTATGGTCATGATGTATGCAGTCGGCATTATTTGTATCGTCAAGATCAAGAACAAGGCGCGGAGGGGCTTCGGAAAATTATTGCTCGCATGCAAGGGGTGTTCCTCCCGTTGTCGCATTGGGAGACGAGTCTATTCCCGGCTCGGATGCAGCTGTATCGGAAGGAATGGCTCGATCAACTATGCGCGGAAGGCGAGATTATCTGGGTGGGACGCCGAGAAGAGGGGGAGAAAGAAGGACGTGTTGCTTTTTTTCTCGCGGAGTCCAAGGCGCTGTATGCACCGCTCTGTAAGTCGACTTCACTCGAGGTTCACCCGCAGCTCGTAGAACTACTGCGAAGTAAAGGAGCGAGCTTCCTGACCGCATTAAGCCGAGAGATGGCATGTGCTCCTTCAGAAATGATGGACCTGCTGATCGATCTGGTCTGGGCGGGTCTCGTCTCGAATGATCAGTTCTCACCTCTGCGATTGCATGGCACGAAGCCAAGTAAATCCCAAGGTGCTTTTAAATCGGGGCTAGGACGATGGTATATGCTTGAGTCGCTTGCGGACCCGGAACTGCCGCTTGAACGAAGTGCTGCAGCTTGGATTGAGCATTTATTGGATACGCATCTGATCTTGACAAAGGAGACGGTTGCGACGCAATCGCTATTCACATGGGAGCAGATGTACGATGCTTGCAAGCAGCTGGAACAGATGGGGATGCTGACGCGTGGGTTCTGGATTGAAGGGATTCAGTCGCTTCAATTCGCCAAGCCGGAGACTATCGAACAGCTTCAACTACCTATAACGATGGCGAAGGATCACATTGCGGTGATGACAGCAGTCGACCCGATGAATCCTTATGGCATCCTACTAGACTGGCCGGATATGTCAGAGATTCAGTTCACGAGGAGGCAGGGGAATTGTGTTGTGCTCGTCAATGGCCGCTGTGCGTTGTGGATCGAGAATAAAGGGAAACGAATCATGACGCTTAGCGCAGAACCTTCCACCATACTCGCGACGTTACTCGACAAGTCGGTGATGCAATACGTTGTCCAGCGAGTCATTCGACTGACAGGTGCACGCAAATGGGTGATTGATACGTGGGACGGTACAGCTATTGAAACATCTCCTGCCGCGCCAATATTGAGAGAGCTTGGGGCCATCAAGGATCGAAATTCTTTTGTGATCTGGTCAAGCAGTGTAAATTAATCGTTAGAAAATAGAACAGCGTTTCTGACTGCTACATGAGCAATTTACGTTAGCGCACAGTCCAAGATTTCCTGATACACTTCATGCCAGCCGCTATAGTAGTCAGCAACATCGCTGGGGTTGATCAGCTTCCTGTGGGACGATTCGTATTTGGCCGCAAAAGTGTGCAAGACATGGATATCCATCCGATAGAATACCTGATACCCGATCTTCGGATAGGGACTGGTATCATTCCACTGCGAGTTCTCACTGTGGTCGATGATCATATAACCGAGCAGTGTGCAATCCCCTTCAACATACCCCTCTTCCATCGCTTCCCGGCGGAAACAAGCTTCAGGCGTTTCATCGATTTCAATGTGTCCTCCGGGGAAATCCCAGCCTCGATGATGAAGGTCTACCAATAGGATTTGCTGATGATGGAAGCAGAAACCGTGGACGCTTGTGATGAGATGCTGCGGCGGGAGTTCAGTGCTCTGCTGCCAAGTTAATAGGACACGGGATGCGCCCCAGTCTACAGCGATGGTTGTCAATACTATTCCTCCTTGGATGAAAGTCATGATCCGAGTCTAGCATAGCGCTCTTTTGCTGGGAATCCTCGGTAATAAAAAAAGCCCACTCTTCGAGTTGAAGAATGGGCTTTTAGGCTTCATATCTCTATTCCTTGATCTGTTTGCGGAATAATAAGAGGAACCAAATCAATGCGCCGAACATCAGGGTATGCGAAAGTCCAGCGATATGCGGAAGCCCAGCGAAATCAGCTCCTTCGATCTGTAAAATACCCCGGGCGATTAACGCACCGATCATAATGATGAAAGCGACATTGTAGACGATGAACCAGAGATTAAATTGCTTATGCTTGTGAATATCAAATAATTTGCACAGAATCAAAACGACGAGGAAGAACAGAAAGCCTAGGACGAGTAAATGCGTATGTGCGACGCTAAGAACGGATTGCCCGTCAAAGTTAGAATATTTGGTATATTCACGGTAGAATACACCGGCTAACATGCCAATGATGAGATAAAAGAATGCTGCATAATAACTCTTTTTCATAGTGATGTAGTCTCCTTAGGAATGATATGAATTGAACGATGTTCATGTACACGATTCATCATACGAGACGAATATGAACGGAGAATGAACAGAACATTACAACATGTCGTGCTGATCCAAGGCCGATTACAATCGGGATTGTTCTTTTGTAAGCGGGGCATTGATTGGTTTGCTGTGCGATCCCATGAGTGCCATCAGAGCTGGAAGCAGCATGCCGCGCACGAGGAACGTATCGATCAAGATGCCCATTGCCATGATGAATCCGAACAGGAACAGCTCTTGCAACGGCTGCGTGATCAGTACGCAGAACGTGGCTGCAAGGATGATCCCTGCGGAAGAGATGACACCGCCGGTTTTGGCGACGCCGCGGCTGATCGCTTCTTTCCAAGGGTAATGCTTCGCTTCTTCTCGAATGCGGGAGACGAGCATAATGTTGTAATCGACGCCGAGCGCGATCAAGAAGACGAATGTATACACTGGCAGTCGATAACTGATGGCTTCATAGCCGAGGATGTCGTGGAACACGATCCAGCCTAGCCCGAGCGTAGCGGTATACGAGAGCAGCATCGTGACGATCATCGTGAAAGCGAGTTTGAGCGAACGTGCTTGGAATGCGAGCATGCATGCAATAAAGATGGTGATGAGTGTGAAAGTAACGATGGTATCCTGCTTGTTCATGCCGCGAACATCGAGCTGTTGTGCCGTCTGCCCCGCGAATTGAAGCGTATTCTGTGCCGGATCGAAGCCGTTCTGCTCCAGAATGGATTCGCTTTTCTCGCGTAGGTTGCTAATAACCTCTAGCGCTTCGGGGTCATAAGGGTTCGCCTGCAGCGTTAGTTTCAACATCAGGGTGTGCTTCTGATCTGAGAGGAACCGATCTGGCAGCTTTGCACCCGGCGCTGCGAGGTCATTCGTGATATTCGGACGGATGTCATGGATGCCGCCCTCTGCTTCGAGCGCTTGGGTGAGTTTTGTTAACTTCTCTACATAGGCAGCGTCGATGGCGATTTCCTTATTGGATTGGAGCAGCATCGTAACCGGCGCCAATTGCCCTGGCGGGAACTGTTCTTCCAAGAGCTCGAACCCTTGCCGGGACGAGGTATCGCTCGGGAAGGATTTCATCAGATTGAAGGAGTAATTCATCCCTGTCACATTGATGGACGACACGATTAAGAAGAGCAATAGAATCCCAGATGTAAGGCCAGGTTTTCTCGTTACAACGCCGCCCATTCGGGTCCAGAAGCCTGGCTTCTTCGGCGTGGGAGCGAGCTCTTTCTTCGGCATGAAAGGCCAGAATCCACGACGTCCGAATAGGGCGTAGATCGCAGGGATCAAGGTCAACCCGCCGAGCAGAATAACGACCATCGCGACAGAGAAGACCGGTGCGAAGTTATGGTACGGCTTAAAGATTGCTGCGAACAGTGTCAGCATCGCAATCAATACCGTCCCGCCGCTAAAAGCAATCGGTTCAGCAACTTGACCAAGCGCGACGCCCATCGCCTCATATTTCGAATCGATCGTCTTCAAGGCCTCACGGTAGCGGGAGACGATGAATAGACAGTAGTCGGTTAGGACGGCGAACAACAGGATCATCATGATGGAGAGTGCCTGCTTGTCGACGACGAACCAATCATTTTTGGCTGCAAGCCCGAGGATGCGGTCGGTTACTTGGTAGACGAGCCCTGCAATGATTAACGGTATGATGGCCATCAGCGGCGAACGATAGATGACGATCAGGAGGATAAGAATGAGTCCGACGGTGGCGAACATCAGAACGAAGTCGGCATTCTTGAATAGACTCGTGGTATCGGCAGCGATCCCTGCAGGACCTGTAATTTCAAACTGCACATCATTCATCCCGATTTGAGCGACCTTATCTCGAATTTGCTGCATCGTATCGTAGACTTGAGCGGAATCGAGATCCTTATCTAACGCAATGTTGAGAAGGATCGTGGTCTGATCTTCTGAGAACATCTTGTCTTGAACAGGCTTCGGGAATTTGTGAAAAGGCAGTGCACTGGAGACATGCTCCGGCTTCTGATCTGACGACAGCCAAGTGCTGACTTCGGCGATCTTGGCGCGTTCCTCGGTTGTGATGGCCTGCTTCGCATGGAAGACGAGCAGCCCGACAGGTCCATCCTCGGACGGGAATTGTTCGTTCATCAGTTGTTCAGCGATTGCCGAAGGCGTATTCTCATGAATGCTGCCTTCACCGCTGCTGACGGCAAATTTCTTCGAGCTGGGTGCTACGCCGCTTAAAACAATGATGACGACGAGCCATATGGCGAGTACGGTCCAAGCGCCTTTACGCGTGCTTATTCGTTTTGCTAACGATTGGTAAAATCGGTGCATAGTTCAAGGCCTCCAATTCTATTTGGCGGTAGAAACTACCTCAGAACGCGGTCGCTCCTCTTGGAAGGACCTCGATAGAGGTTTTTCTTATACGATGCATTGTAGGTCTGGAATATGAACGCATGATGAACAGGGAATTACAAGTGTGGGGATATGCGAAAAAAACCGAGATCCCACGCTGCTGGATGCAGAGGGGTCTCGGTTATTGCTGTGTAGGATATGATGGGGGAATTAACTGTAATAGTGCAGTTAAATAGCATGGAGTGGCAGCCTGATGCCGAAATAACTGCAAAAGTGCAGCTGATGGGCAGGAAGAGGCCACCCGACGCCGAAATAACTGCAAAAATGCAGTTAATATGCTCGAAGAGGCTACCCGACGCCGAAATAACTGCAAAAATGCAGTTAATATGCTCGAAGAGGCAGCCTGACGCCGAAATAACTGCAAAAGTGCAGTTAATATGCTCGAAGAGGCCGCTCGACGCCGAAATAACTGCAAAAATGCAGTTATTTCGCGCGATCCGTCGCCCGTACACGCACACTCACCCCATCGGCACCCGAACCGTGAACTCGGTTCCCTCGCCCAATTGGCTCGTCACCTCGATCCGCCCGCCGTGCAGCGCGATGACCTTGCTCGCGATGGACAAGCCCAATCCGCTGCCGCCTTGCGTGCGATTGCGCATCTTATCCGCCTTGTAGAAGCGGTCGAAGATATGCGCCAGCTCGGCCTCCGGGATGCCGATGCCCGAATCGGCGATCCGCACGACAACAAGCCCGCCCTCCGCCGCAAGCACGACGCGCAGCACGCCTCCCGGGTTCGTGAACTTGATCCCATTCGTGATCAAGTTGTACCACACCTGGTTGAGTAGCTGCTGATCGGCAGTCACGACGACCTCCGGCAGGTCGAGATCCAGCTCGATATCGCGTTCGGACCACTGCTGCTCCGTCACGATAAAGATTTGTCGGATCTGCTCATCCAGCCGGAAGCTCGAACGCTTCAAGACATGATCTTCCTTGTCGAGCGTCGCCAAGGTTAACAACTGCTTGCTGAGGGAAGAGAGTCGTTTGCTCTCCTCTTCAATAATACGCAGATAACGTTCTTCTTCCTCGGGACTCGTCTTCTTCTCGAGGATCGAATGGGCGAAGCCTTGAATCGAAGTCAGCGGCGATTGAATTTCGTGCGAGACGTTCGCGACGAATTCCTGCCGCATGTCGTCCAGCTGCTTGATCGATCGTGCCATATGGGTGAAGTCCCTTGCGAGATCCCCGATCTCATCACGCCGCGTGACATCGAGCTCCATATGATAATCGCCGCCGACAATACGGTGCGTCGCATCGGTCAGCTTCTTGATCGGCTTGACGATAAATCGCGACAGCACGACGATCAAGATGATACTGAAGAGGAACGAGAAGCCGAGAAGCAGCGCGAGGATGATCCTCACTTCGCCGATCTGTTGTTCCATATTCGGTCGGATGAAGAGCGCATAAGGCTCGCCGTGAACTTGAACAGGCAGCCCGACGCTGTTGCGCAGACTATTTTCGAATAGACCATTGATTTTGAGCCATTGCGATTCTTGCTTGATGCCGTTATAGACACCACCTTCAAGGACATGTTTAATATGCTCACCATTGAACTGTTTGTGCTTGAACGGAGTACCGTAATATGTCCCGTTCAGCTCGCTGTCGACGGCATAGATCTGATATCCGAGGTTCGCGATATGCGTCAAATAACTGCCGAGCTCCATATTCGGATTCTGCTCATAGAGTGAGCGAATGTCCTCGCCGATGCTCATAATCTTCTTCTCGTTCGAATCTTGAATATGCCCGAGATAATAGAAGTTCGTGACAATGAGGGCGAGAATACCTCCTAGGAAACTAATCAGGAGGAAGATCATGACGATTCGAACGTAAAGGGTTCTCACGGTTCTGTCACCTCAAGCTTGTAGCCGAGACCTCGTACCGTCGTAATAACGAAGTCCTCTGGTCTGTCATGGAACCGTTCGCGTAATCGCTTAATATGCACATCAATCGTTCGGCTGTCGCCTTCATAATCCGCACCCCAGATGGCTTGCAGCAGTTGGTCCCGTGTGAAAATCCGTCCAGGATTGCTCGCGAGATGCGATAGAAGCTCGAATTCCTTGAGCGGAAGGACGAGCGTGTCCCCATCGATATGAATTTCATAGCTTCTACGGTCAATCATCGTTCGGCCGAGCTTAATCGTCTCCGAGGAGACGAGCTGATACCGCCGCAGCAGCGCGCGAATACGGAACAGCAGCTCCTTCGGTTCGAAGGGCTTCACCATGTAATCATCTGTCCCGGATAGGAATCCTTTTTCTTTATCATCGATTTCACCCTTGGCCGTCAAGAGAATGACGGGTATATCGTGGTGCCGCCGAATCTCTTCGCACAGCTCAAGCCCCGTCTTACCTGGCATCATGACGTCGATTACGGCAAGATGTACTTGTTCATTCTCTAGAACGCGCATCGCCTGCTCGCCGTCTTCCGCTTCATGAGGGACATAACCCTCCTTCTCCAGAATAAAGCGCAGCAGTTCGCGGATATGCGGATCATCGTCCGCAACGAGGAGATGTATTCTCATCGTGGCATGCTCCTTTCATCCCATCTATTGTGAAGGCAAGCCTTAGAGCGGCTTGAGCGGACCCGACATACTCGATTGACTCGGATCTGCGTTTGTACCCCCATCTGCCGCCTCCACCAAATGCTTCAACAAGGCGAGCTTGTTATCCCAGAATTGCTCGTAGTACGCGACCCAATCCTTCAGCTCTCGTAGTGGTGCAGCTTGAAGACTGTACCTTGTCTCGCGGCCGATCTTGCGCTCCGTGACGAGCCCCGCACTCTCAAGGACATGCAGATGCTTCGATACCGCGGTCCGGCTCATCGGGAAATTGCTGCTAATCACATTTACAGGAAGCTCTTGCTCTGCGAGCAAATGCAGGAGCTTTCGCCGCGTCGGATCAGCAATCGCTTGGAACACGTCATATTTTGGAGCAGCTGTCATGCCAATCCCTCAACATACGCTTTGAGTCTTGGCAGGACGCCTGAGTCCCATCCGCCGTTCATGCGCTCGCGAGCAACCGAATAAGGAATCCCCGTATCTGGTGCCACTTTGTCCACCCAGCCGCCATGGATCAATGTAAACGCAGTTCGATCCTCCATCGCTGTCAGCTCGAACGTAATGATCCAATCTTCTCCCCAGCTGAACACCAGCTTGTTCGGGGGATCAAGCTCGAGCACCTCGCAAGGCGATACCGCATAGGCGGACGTGATCGTGAATTTGTGTCCAAGCACTGGCTCGAAATCATTCGGCATGAACCAAGTGGCAATGCCTTCCGCTGTTGATACGGCATCCCATACCTTCTGGATGGGCGCGTTAAATTCAATTTCTTTTACAATATCGGGCATAGTCCCGGGGTGATTCGTCATGGGTTATAAACCTCCAAAAATGTATATTCGAAACCTATTGGTTTCATGAAAATTATACGGAACCGTTGATCACTGTGTCAATGCAAGAACACCACACCCCCTCAAGATGGCGAGAGATTATAGGGCCACGGGGGTCGTATTCTATCGTATTGTAAGTTTTGCTGCGTCTCGCAATTTCTGATAAGGAGGGATTACTATCAGGCAGTCATCGATCGAAAGATTAGCGACGATGCTGATTATTATGTCACTAGGCTCCATCGACAATACCAGTTATGAATCCAACCTATTTGGGGTAAGTATTCAAGTACGTGCTCGAGCGTGCGAATTTCCTCGTGCTAAATACGGATAAATGAATATATGAAATTGCGACAGAAGTAGGGTTCCCCGTGCTGGATTCGTTCTACAAACGTATTAAAGAGTATATGGGGAAAAGTGCAGGTGGACTCCGATCAGAGTCCGAGTTGATGTAAGGATCTCTATGAGTCTTTAAAATCACGACATATCGCACCGCCTATCTCATGCTTGTGTCGTAATTTTAGAATTGCGATGGTCCACGCCTTCCGTTACAATATTCGGGAAATATGTCCACTGTGGTTGCGTCATTAATAGATAAAGAATTGACCGAACGGGTCTTCCGATAGATAGAATTTTTTAGTTGGTTTGAAAGCGCTTGAATGAGGATCCAATCGTTTTCAGAAATAATACGGCGTTTAGCGCCGAGTGAAAAGAATCCTTAATACGTTGAAAGTCAGGCAGCACAGGGGATTGGAAGCCCGTATTTTATGGACACCGATGTCGTATAAATCTATGAAAGAGGGATTGCTATGAGTACAAAGGCTATTATTTTCTATGATCCATCATTTCCTATCATTCATGCAGAAGGCATTGAAGTAGAGGAGTTAGCTAGATTCGGTACCGTGGTAGGAGCCGAGGGGCTTGCTTCCGCATTGGAAGGCGTAGAAGGCGGCTGCTTCGTGAATATGCATGCGCCGTATTTCCCGAAATCCGCATGGAACGGGATCATTCAGTATTTGAGAAATGGCGGCGGACTTCTAAGCGTCGGAGGTGCGCCGTTCAAACGTCCGGTTCGTCATGAGAACGGCGAATGGATCGTGGAAGCGGAGCAAACAGGTTACCATCAGGAATTGTATATTCATGAAGCGCTCAAGGTTGATGCTGCGAAAGTAGCGCGTATGGAGGCATCTGAGGCATATCCGCTGCTTGCCGATCAAGTAGGGCTATTCGATATTGCTGATACATGGAATCTCGTTCCGCATACGACGAAGAACGCGGATTTGCCGCTCCAGATGGGTTCGGCGGGTACGATGAGCACACAAATCACCCCATTATTAATCGGGAAGAGTGCGGATGATCGGGAGCTTAGCGCACCGGTTGTATTATGGGAGAACTCGCGTGGGACATTCGTGGGATCGCGCTGGATCTTCATCCATATGCCGCTTAGTTCTTCATTCTGGTCGCAAGGCGGTGCGGCAGTGATTGCGAAGCTGGCAGCGTTCTGTGGCAGAGGTCTGACGGAAATTTCAATTAAACCGAATTATGCCAATTATGAAGCGGGTGAACGTCCAATGCTCATGCTTCAGACTCAGTGCTTGCAGCGCATGATCGCAGGTACTTCGGCTGCTGTGGAGTCTTGGACATTTGATCTTACCTTAACACGGCATGATGAAGAGACAGCTTGCTGGACGCATCGCGTTGAAGCGGAAGCTGGAAGTGAGCTTCAGTTCGTGCGCATCCCTGTGCCAGTAGAGATTCGCAGCGGCTTCTATCAGCTTCGTTGTGAAGCGACATCGGCTAGCGGTGAAGTACGTGTGCTTCGTCAAGGATTCTGGGGCCATGATGCGGCATTGCTTCGCGAGGGTGAGCCTATCTCCGCCAATCGGGATTATTTCGTAAAAGATGGACGTCCGCTTCCTGTGGTTGGGATGACTTATATGACATCGGATGTGGCGCGTAAATTCTTGTTCCTGCCGAATGTGGACGTCTGGGATCGCGATATGGCACAGATGAAGAAAGCCGGCATCAATTGGATTCGTACGGGCGTATGGACGGCATATCGGAACATTATGCAAGTGGATGGTCACGCGTCCGAAGAAGTACTGCGTGCCATCGATGCGTTCATCTTGACGGCGAAGCGTCATGATCTTCAGCTTACCTTCACCTTCTTCTCGTTCACACCAGAGACATGGGAAGGCGTAAATCCGTACTTGGATCCGCAAAGCGTCGAAGCACAGAAGCGCTTCATTCGCTCCATTGTTAGCCGTCACCGGGATACTTCGAATGTGGATTGGGACTTGATCAATGAACCGTCGATGTTCGCACCGGAGAAAATTTTCTCGTCAGGTCCTCGTTCCGCACATGATCCTTATGAGCGTGAGGCGTATCGGACGTGGCTGAAGGAACGCCATGGATCGATCGAGCTCTTGCAAGAGCGTTGGAATATGTCGCCGGCACAGCTGCCAAGCTTCGATGTGGTGTTACCGCCGGAAGAGGAAGAGATCAACTTCGACGTTCAGAATATGCACCAAGGCAAGAAAGGAACGCTTTGGCTGGATTACTGCTTGTTCTCGATGGAGATGCATAATCGTTGGGCAAAGGCGTTGTACGATACCATTAAGGACATTGTTCCGAATCATCTTGTCACGGTAGGCCAGGATGAAGCGCTCGGTGCGCAGCGTCCGTCGCCATTCTTCTATGAAGAAGCCGTCGATTATACGACCGTCCATTCCTGGTGGTTGAATGATCAATTGGTCTGGGATGGGATCTTCGCGAAGACGGCGAATAAGCCGAATGTGATTCAAGAGACAGGAATCATGTATGTCGAGACACCGGATGGTCGGGCGAAGCGTTCAGAGCTTGAACTGCGGAGCATCTTGGAGCGCAAATATGCGTATGCCTTCTCCACGGGCGGTGCAGGTGCCATTCAATGGATCTGGAACACGAACTTCTATATGGATAACGCGAATGAATCGCATATCGGCGCACTGCGAGCCGATGGTACGGAGAAGCCGGAAGCGGATGTATCCTATGATTTCGGTCAATTCATGAACGAGAACCGCGATTTGTTCGAAGATCGTGCGCTTGAGGACATCGCCGTAATTTTCCCGTATTCGAATGATTTCTCGAATCGGAAGCTGGCATTCGACGCGACGACGCGGATTACGCGTGTCATGAACTATAGTCTGAAATGGCCGTTCCGTGGGGTTTCGGAATATCATTTAGAAGATTTGCGCGTAAACCCGGCGAAGCTCATCGTGCTGCCGAGTGCACACAATGTGGATGATCAAGCCATGGAACAGCTCGTGGAGATCGTCAAGGAGACTGGTGCGACTTTGTTGATTACGGGTCCTGTAGGCATCGGTGCTTATTGGCAGCCATCGAACCGCTTGAACGAGCAGTTCGGTGAGCGGACGATTGGCAATGTTCGTCGTGAAGAGATGCTGTTGATAGGTGACAAACGCTACCGGGTATCCTTCGGACAGCGCCGCATTGCACAGCTCGCGAAGGAAGTGCCTTCGGTACAACAAGCGACGGGTGGGGATGCCATCGTTGAAGTGTCGATTGGCCAAGGCCGGATTCTCTGGAGTCCGCTGGCGGTTGAACTGAATGAACGGGATGAAGCAATCGAAGCGTTGTATCGTTATGCAGCAGGCCAAGCAGGTGTGAGTCCTGTCATGGAATGGCTCACAGGCAGCGATTTGCCGGGCGTGTATGGTCAGAAGCTGGCGTTCAAGAACGGGAACTTGTATATTTTCGTATCGGAATATGCTTGGGATGCGCCAGTTGAGATCAAAGATCCGGTATCAGGTATGACGTATCAATTCACGTTACCAGCAGAGCGCTCGATTCTATTCGCAACGGATCAAGGAGGACAGCTCGTATCCACTTATCGTCCACAAGAAGTGAACATTGCAGTGAAGGGAAGAGACTAAGCGATGGAACAACGTAGAACAGCACATATTATTTCGCATACCCACTGGGATCGGGAATGGTACCTCCCTTATGAGAAGCATCATGTACGCCTTGTGGAATTGGTTGATGCTTTGCTGGACAAGCTGGATCAGGATCCGGATTTCAAGAGCTTTTGCTTCGACGGGCAGACGATTATTCTCGAAGATTATTTGCAGGTTCGTCCCGGTCAGCGTGAGCGTCTGACGAAATTTATCCAAGAAGGCCGAATTATGATCGGCCCTTGGTACATTCTTCAGGATGCGTTCCTGACGAGCGGCGAAGCGAACGTGCGCAATATGCAGGTCGGCCATGAGGATTCGAAGCGATTCGGCGAACCGGCGAAAATCGGCTATTTCCCAGATACGTTCGGCCTTGTTGGACAGACGCCGCAATTGATGCGGCAATCGGGCATTACGAACGCATTCTTCGGACGCGGTGTGAAGCCGACCGGTTTTAATAACACGGTATCAGACGGGGGCTATGAGTCCTCGTTCTCCGAGCTCATGTGGGAAGGCCCAGACGGCTCGAAGGTGCTCGGCATTCTGTTCGCGAATTGGTATTCGAACGGGAATGAGGTTCCGACAGATAAAGAAGAAGCGAAAAAATTCTGGGATCGCAAGCTTGCGGATGCAGAGAAATACGCATCAACGCGGGAATTACTCTTCATGAACGGCTGCGATCATCAGCCAATCCAGTTGGACGTACCGGAAGCGATTTGCGTCGCGAAGGACCTATATCCGGATACGGAGTTCATTCATTCGAACTTCATCGATTATCTGGCGGCCGTCGAAGGTGCGATGGAACGGGAGTTATCTTCGGTTCGCGGCGAGCTTCGCAGTCAACGTACGGATGGATGGGGCACGCTCGTGAATACGGCGTCGGCGCGCGTCTATTTGAAGCAGATGAACCAGACGGGACAGATGCTATTGGAAAAGGTAGCAGAGCCGCTCGCGACATTCGCAGACCTGCTCGGCCGTCCTTACCCGCATGATCTGCTCACGTATGCATGGAAGACGCTGATGCAGAACCATCCGCATGATAGCATTTGCGGCTGCAGCGTGGATGAAGTGCACCGCGAGATGGTGATACGCTTTGATAAGAGCCGTCATGTCGCGGAATCGATTGTGGATACAAGCGTGCGTACGATTGCGGATGTGGTGGACACGACAGGGTTTGAAGCCTATGGTGAAGATCCATTACCGCTGGTTGTCTTCAATACGACAGGCTGGAGCCGTACAGGGGTTGTGTCGGTTGAGCTGGAAGTCGCGAAAATCTATGAGCGTGAAGGGATTCGAGCGAGAGAAATGACGGAGCGCATGAAGGCAGTAAGCCTCGCGGGACGGGTGCTCGTGGATACGGAAGGGAACGCGATTCCTTGTACGGTGGAGGATTTGGGTGTGGTGTTCGGTTATGATTTGCCGAACGATAAATTCCGTCAGCCATTCCTAACGCGCAAGGTTCGTCTTACGTTCCAAGCGGAGGGAATTCCTGCGCTTGGATTGCACACATATGCTTGGGTATTACGTAGTGAAGTGGCATCGCAGTTGAGCTCTCTGGTCACGAGCGAACGCAGCATGGCGAATCATCTGCTGCAAGTGGAGATTGCTGAAGATGGCTCCTATACGCTGACGGACAAGCGTACGGGACGTGTGTACACGGATCTTGGTATTTATGAAAGTACAGGCGATATCGGGAACGAATATATGTACAAGCAGCCGGAAGGTGAGCAAGCGCTAACGACGAAGGGACTTCCTGCACAAGTTCGCGTGCTTGAGGATTCGGCGTATCGCGCTTCGTTCGAGATTGTCCATGCATGGGAAATCCCAGCATCGGCTGAGGATTTGCTAGATACAGAACAGCGCGAGTTGGTCGGCTGGTCTGTACGTAAAGCGCAGCGCTCGAAGAAGATGGTACCGTTCATGGTTCGTACGGTATTGACGCTTGATCGTAATGGTCGTGGTGTACAGATCGAGACATCGTATAACAATCAGGCGCAAGATCATCGTCTGCGTGCGTTGTTCCCGACGGATGTCACAGCGAGCACGCATGACGTGGATTCGATGTTCGAAATCGTGAAGCGCTCGATCGAGCCTGCACCGGAGTGGACGAATCCGAGCAATACTCAGCATCAGCAAGCCTTCGTCGACGTGAGCGAAGAAGATGCGGGATTGACGATTGCGAACTTCGGTTTGAATGAATATGAAGTGCTCCGCGATGGACGCAATACGATTGCAGTCACCTTGCTGCGCAGTGTCGGCGAGCTCGGCGATTGGGGTTACTTCCCGACGCCAGAAGCACAGTGCATCGGCGAGCATACAGTACGCATGGAAGTCATCCCGCATGACGGCGACGGTATTGAATCCGGTGCTTATGCGGAAGCCTACCAGTTCCAAGTGCCTTGGACGGCATGTCAGACGGGCGTTCATGCGGGCCGCATAAGCGCGGTATGTACGCCGTTCCGTTGGGAATCGAAGGCTGCGGCCTTCTCTTCCTTGAAGATGAATCCGGAGACTGGCGACATGATGCTGCGTTGGTACAATATGAGCGCACAGCCTGTTGACATGGCGCTGAACGCAACGATTCAGACCAAGCAGCTCTACAAGACGACGATCTTGGAGCAGTCTGCAGAGCCTTTCGCAAGCGAGGCGACGGAAGGTGTAACGCTGCCGCTGGGTCCATGCGAGATCGTCACAATCGGCGTGAAGCCGGTACGTGTTGGTGTGAACTACGAATAAATTTGGCATGATTCTAATCAGCCGCCCTCTGATCCTGAATGAAGGATTAAGGGCGGCTTTTTATGCAAATATTAGAAAGCATAGGTTACACGAGGATAGAAATTGATCATTGCGGACATCGTATATGCTGGTGAATCCATTTTCGTTAAATTATAGACAGAAGGGAAGTTATTCGGGATCATGGCAACCGTCCTCTACATCACTGCGCATCCGAACGATCATCAAGTATCGTACAGCATGGCTGTGGGCAAAGAATTTATTGAAGCTTATCGTGAAGCGAATCCGAAAGATGAAGTCATTCATTTGGATTTGTACAAATTAAATATCCCGCATATTGATGCAGATATTTTTAGCGGGTGGGGGAAGCTCCAGGGAGGGTCTTCCTTTGATCAACTGTCAGAGAATGAGCGTTCCAAGGTAGCCCGTCTGAACGAGATCGTCGATCAATACGTGGCAGCGGATAAGTACGTGTATGTTACGCCGATGTGGAACTTCTCGTTCCCTCCGATTCTTAAAGCGTATATCGATGCGATCTGCGTCGCAGGCAAAACGTTCAAATATACCGAGAATGGCCCCGTCGGATTGCTGCCGAACAAGAAGGCTTTTCATATCCAGGCGAGCGGCGGGATTTACTCGGAAGGGCCGGCAGCAGCCATGGAAAGCGGACATAGCTACCTGCAAAAGATCATGCAATTCCACGGCGTTCCGTCGTTCGAAGGGATCTTTGTCGAAGGGATGGGGGCTATGCCGGATCAAGCGCAATCCATTAAAGAAAAAGCGATCGCTAAAGCCAAGGAGGCTGCAAAACGTTTCTAAATGGAATGGGATGAATTGCGGCAAATAACGATGCATATCTTCTGTTTAAGAACAATAGTTTGAGGAGTGGAATGATGTCGGCACGAGATCAGAAGTTTCCAGTTTATTACGATGGTTCTGCGCATGTAGAGTTTGCTGAAGAAATGATAGAAGGCCTGGAACATAATCAAGATGATCGTTCGATAAAGAATGAAGAATGGCGCCGCCATATTAGCGGCAATCCTTTTTTTTACACACAATCATGATCATGAGAAACGGCTGCTTCCGGTTATATACCTGAAGGCAGCCGTTTTTTCTTAAAATATAAAAATTTATAAGTTTCACGAATAAACTGTTCTTATATTTCTCGCTTAAATGCTTATTGTCCTATAGAGGACGACGAAGTCGTTTATGCTTGTTCAATCTGATAAGTATTCGCTTTACTTTTGTTTGGATATTGCGTCTTTGATTTTGGCCCCCGACTCTTCTTTCAGTTTTCGTAAAAATTCCGGAATGTTCATGTCGGACTCAGCGAATTTGGCCAAACTCTCGTTAATATTGACGTATTTGTCATATCGGCTTATTTTTGAAGGCGGAAGAGCTGGTTTTGATGCAAAAAATGCTTTAATATTTTTGCCTTTAAACAGTTCTTGATCAACGGCATATTGGTCCCTGACTTCTTGGGCATTGAGCACCGAAGGGTCGACGCCTTTTCTTGTGATTCTGGACTGGTTTTCAACAGATACGAACTCGGCCATGACCTTAAACGCCGCGTCCTTGTTTTTGCTATATTTGTTCAGAATGATCGGATGTGAATACGAAGTCGGTGAAACGTTCGGAAGCTCCGGCCAAGATGGCAGCGGCACAGCATCGACATTTTTAACAATGTCCGCGTCGCCGATCCCCCACATCAAGTATTGCGGCCACGTGACGATCATGCCGACATTTCCTTTCGGAAACTGGTAGCTTTCTTTGTTGTACAAACCGGGGATGCTGTATATGCGCTTCATCAGTTCCAAATATTTAGTAACTTCCGGCGATTTGTCGATGAGGACTTCTCCGGTATCCGGATCTGTTAAGTTAACGGAAAATTGCTTGAGCGGTACAAGTGCTTCGCCATAAGCACCAAACTCAAAACCGTGGTACTGCATGCCGTCACGTTCGCCTGTCAGCTTCTTGGACAGGTCGACAATATCGTCCCAAGTCAAATTTTCCTTCGGGTATGGAATACCGAATTTATCGAATACGTCTTTATTGTAATACAGTGTGAAGTTGTCGCTGAAAGTAGGCATTCCGATCAGACTGCCATTCGGGTTCATGGCGCGGTAAGAAGCGATGATCGAAGGCTCGATTGTTGATAAATCGAAATTGTTGGCTTTGACCAACTCGTCTAACGGCTCGATCATATCGAGCTCCTTGGTCGCTTCGATTGCGTCGCCGTCGCCCCAAATCAAGTCAGGTACGATCTTCTGGGCGTTCAGTTCCTGAAGCGACTCCAGATTGTTTCCTTTTTGCAGCTGCACCAGCTTAATATTTTTCAGCTTCTCACTAATTGTTCCGAATCGGGATTTGAAGTTTTCTTCCGGGTGCGGGTATAAAACTGTGATCTCAACTACTTCGTTATCGGTTTGTTTGACCGTGTCTGCCGAATCGCTCTTCTCTATTTCCGGTTCCGTTTTCTTCGCATTTTCGTTATCGCTGGTGCAACCGCCAAGCAAAGATACTAACATGAGGAATACAAGCAACCTAGTCGTGCTCTTTTTATTCCTTTTCAAACTTATTACCTCCCAATAGTAAAATAGGCAGCGCTTACTTAACGGTGCGTGATCCATGCGTGGCTTCGATTCACTCTCTTATAAAATTCCCCCTTCGTGTCAATCTACCCATATCCTACCAAACGGGGCGTGAAGATGGTGTGAAGAATCGACGCTGCGGTCTAACGCCAAAAAGCCCGGCTTGCATCATTCGCAAGCTGGGCCGCTTCGTTCAACTCAATTCGTTTAAATACGTTGCGAAGGTACCGTGGAGTGTGTGCTTCGCAGCTGCAGGAGCAGCATGCTAAGTGCGATCGAGGACTATGGCCACGCCACCCGTTGCCGGCGCATATGAGTGAGGAATACATCTGGATCCGAAATGTCTGTGGATCCGCAACTGAAAGAGCAGTATTCTATGTGCGATCGAGGATCCAGGTAGTTCTATCCGTTGTTGGCATCTGTGAGTGCGGAATACTTACGGATACGAAATGTGTGCTATTCGCAACTGAAGGACAAGTATGCTAAGTGCGATCGTCGATTCGATCGCGCCACCCATTGCCGGTGCATGCGACTGAGATACAAGATGCTGCGTGTGGTCCGCAGCTGCAGGCGAAGCATGCTAAATGCGATCGAGGAATACATGGCCGTTCCCGCCAGAAGCCAGAGTAACGTAAGGCACTGTGGAGTGTGGCGTAACTATGGGTGACGCCACGTCACAATTGGGATAAAATCCGCTGTGGTTGGGTGGTACCTCCATTTTACCAAGGAAAGGTTTCTTTTTGTTTTACAAAAATTAGAAAGGGGCTGGCCCTCAGTCATTATTTATGACTTTTGGGACAGCCCCATTGCAAGATTATAACGCTTACCAAGGAGTGTCAGAAGCTTTAAGTACAACTGATCCTTTTGGCACACCTGATCCACCGTAAATAGTCACTGTGTAAGTACCTGAAGGAACAAGTGGATTACTATCATTATTTATGAAATTTACTCCTACTCCATCTGCATCAATGGTTTTATTAAAGATAATTGTACCCTTAGTATTATGCTTTACTTCAACTCTAAAAGATTTTGCCCCTGTATTTTTTACATACATGTTAATATGTGGATATCCAATCTGTACTGTCCATGAAGTACTTGGGTCTACAGTAGTATTTTTTGATAAATCCCAATTTAGTGTACTGGGTTGGATTGCCATAGGAGTAATTCCAATGACCTCATTTCCTTCGTTGGATGCTGTATAGCCATTTGCCGAAACAGCACTAGCAACTCCAGTAATAAGTGAAATAGATAATGCACTAGCACCAATAATCTTCAAAAATATTCTCTTAACTTCCTCTCAAAATAATTTTTTGAATACACTAATATCATACATGCATGAAATGACAAGTAATATCCTACCAAATAACCAGTAATACGGCATTTAATTACATTATTTCCCTGTATAATAAGATCTAATTTCACTTTCTCATAAAATTTCTCTTGTAAAACGAGACTCTTACATTCTTCGACGAGATCCTTGTCAACAAGTTCACGCTCAGTGAATCGCTTGTTTTGAAGTTCTTCGCCCTGAAGGTCTGGAACGAGCTTTATTTTTGCTAATTCCCCCTATGTCTCTATAATGATTTACCTGTATTTTCCACGCAAAAGTAGGTAATCTACCAGCAAAAAAACGCAGAATTGTTGGTTTCAACTCTGCGTTTTGAGGTTATGCGGTCATCTTTTTTTCAAATAGTTTAATTAATAAAAAATAAAGTGTTAGACTGCGAAAATAAAGTTGTAGACTGACGGCTGTATAAACCCGTTACAGAAATCCTCTGAACCTTCCCCGGGTCTTGTGCACACCGTCTGTTACACTAAAGAAGTCGCTATCTGAATACAAAAAATCCTCCGCAACGAGCGCACCTATTGTGGTAGTCTACAACTATATTTTCTTAGAACATTGTCGGTTTGCGGTACGGACACCTTCCCCTAGATATCTAGTCTAATACTTATTTTTCATAGGCTAACGATTTCACGACCAAGAAATCGCATTAAATCAATATGGCTGTATTCGAGCACGCCTTGCCCAAACAAGCGAAACGGTGATTATGCTGCAACTTCTGGTGATGAACCTGGAGCGCAGGCTCCGCGTTCTTTTTTTCCTTATTTTCACGATGCTGTCACGTCGGCGCTTAGCTTTGAATTTTCGGTAAAGAATCGTTCAGCAAGCCCTATTTAATCGCGCAGCATCGCATGTTATAATATCCTTATTAATGGAAGAAGAGGAAAAAATGAATAAAGAGACATTTGAAAAAAAGCTATTCTATTTGGATGGCATTAGGGGCCTCGCGGCATTTGCCGTGGTTATTTCGCACTACATACAAGTATTTTATCCAGCTGCGTTAACTGGAAGACCGCAACAAGCTCATTTTGAATGGGATATCTGGTACGGATATTCTCCGATTAATTTATTTTATAATGGACAATTTGCCGTTTGTTTGTTTTTTGTGCTAAGTGGTTATGTGCTCAGTGTCAAAATGTTTGAAAAAGAGCTCGATAGTGACACCTTTCTAAAATTGTTGCATTCCAGCGCCCTACGAAGGTACATTCGGCTTGCCGTGCCGGCAGCGGTATCCGTATTGCTTGTGTATCTAGCAATTATTACGAATGCCTTTTATCTCCAAGATATATGGGGAACAACATGGACGGATATGAAAAAGAACTATTACGCTTTAGATACAAATATATATACTGTTATAAAGGCTGCTATTTTTGATCCGTTTTTCCGTTTTGAAGCACATCCTTACAATCCAGTCCTTTGGACAATGAGCTATGAGCTATTAGGTTCTTTTTTGATATTCGGTTTTCTTGCTTTATTTGGACGAGTAAAAAAAAGATGGATTGTGTATGTGGTCTTATCCATTGCTTTTATTCAAACCTATTTTGTCGCTTTTTTGTGGGGAATGCTGCTTGCCGATTTGCTCAAGCACAAATGGATACAAAGCAAAATAACGGTAGTACTTGTACTTTTAATGGGGATTTACTTAGGTTCGGCGCCTTATACTTCATTAATGGGGACTATGTACGAACCTATAGAAGTGTGGACAAAAAATATCAATGAATGGATTCAATTTGACATTGACCCACGACTTCTTGCACGAACCCTAGGTTCTGCTATGATTTTGTTTGCTCTGATTCGTTCAAAAGTGCTGCAGCATGTATTTGAAGGGAAACCTTTTGTTTATTTAGGACAGATTTCATTTTCCCTTTACCTCATTCATTTCACTTTCCTAAATACGTTCTCCGCGTTCCTGTTTAGTAAAGTGATTCATCACTTTAGTTATAATCTTGCCTATGCAATTACGTTTATGGTTTCCATGGTGCCCTTATTTATTTTGTCGCATTATTATATGAAATATATCGATCAAGGGGCATTAAAACTAGCTCGAAAAGTTGAAAGCATGTTAGAACATGAAAAAGCGTCGACTACTCAAATTTATGCCCAGCTGCGCGAAGAACGTAGAAGAGAGTTATAGAAGAGAGTTATATCGCCGCTGTTTTTTAACAAATAGTTGAGTAACGTCAATTTGAAAATTAAAATGCCGTTACTCAACTAAAGGGAGACGATAGTTTAAAATAAAGGGTTCCACATATTAGTCATGCATAATATGTAGAACCCTTTATTTTAATTGATTTTCTTAAGTTTAGGTCTTGATAATTTTCAGTCTAATACTTTATTTTCTCTGATCAGTGACGCGATTTTGGATCAGCTTGCTTACGTCATTTATCTGATTTTTGTCCACTCATGTGGTTTTCACGCCCAAAAAGGACCGTCCGGTCGAGTTTGATCCGGACGGTCCTTCTTATTTGAGCTGATCAATCGTGAGGTTGACCTTATAATTCGCGAACCGCAGGAGCCGCTCGAGAAAATCGTTCAACGCCGAGGGCGATGCAACACGAACCCGCATCCAATAGCAGCCTTCGCCGCTGACGCTATAGGCTTCAATCACTTCATCGCTGCTGGCGACGAAGGAGCGGAATTGCTGATGTGCATGATGGGAAGTCAGGAAAATCGTGATGAGCGCTTGGACAGATTGCCCGAGCTTATCCCGATTCCACCTTACCGTATACCCTTCGATAATGCCGATGTCTTGCAGCTTGCGCACACGAGCACCGACCGCTTGCCCCGTTAGGTGGACGATTTGACCAATTTCTTTGTGAGATCGGTTCGCATCTTCGATCAATAATTGGAGTATATCCAAATCTACGGAATCAATGGTTCCATCATTCATTTGCTGAACACCTCTATGCAACGTATAAATTCTTACATGATGAAAGTAAGAATCGACGTTTCCTTTCATCCGATTATTTATGTGGTTCATGATCCTGTGTATCATTGTATCAGGAAGTAAAGGAGGATGTCAGGATGAAAATACAATTGATAAGAAACGCAACATTATGGCTTGAATATGCAGGTGTTAAGATACTCGTGGATCCAATGTTTAGCGATGCGGGTGCAAATCCGCCGATTATAAATTCCAATAATGATCGACGCAATCCACTCGTTCCGCTGCCAGCAGAAGCTGTGACGTGGCAGAATCCTGATCTGATGCTCGTCACGCATCTTCACCAAGATCATTTCGATACAGCGGCGGTTACGCACCTACCGAAGTCAACGCCGGTTGTGTGCCAACCCGGTAATGAAGATCAAATTCAATCGCTCGGTTTCACGGACGTCACGCCGATCGATACAACGTTGACCTGCAATGACATCACGATTCACCATACGAACGGTCAACACGGAACGGGGGAAATTGGCCAATGGATGGGCCAAGTATCTGGTTTTGTCCTGCAAGCAGCGAACGAACCAACGCTATATATCGCTGGCGACACGATCTGGTGCGATGATGTCGTTCAAGCTCTGGATGCCTATCACCCTGACGTAACGGTTGTTAACGCCGGAGGCGCGCAGTTCGTTACAGGTGATCCGATTACGATGAACGAAGTTGATGTCCTCGCCGTGTGCGAGCACGCACCGTATACGCAAGTTGTCGCCGTTCACATGGATGCCATTAACCATTGTCATGTCACGCGTGCGAAGCTTCGCGAAGCACTCGCCGCATCAGGGAAATCCTACAACGTGCTTATTCCTGAAGACGGCGAATGGGTTTAAGCCACAACCGGCATGTTTATCCGATTACATACGCTCTGGCGCAGGCAGCCCGAGCGTATGCAGCGCGTCGCCCAGCGTCTCATGGAACTGGGAAGTTAACCAGATCCGGAATGCCTTCGAAGCTTCATCACCCTTAAGAATCGGACATGCGCCGTAGAAGTTACTGAATAATGTCGCGAGCTCATGAGCATACGTACAGATGAGGCTCGGAGACAATTCCTCGGCAGCCGCATGCAATGTATCAGGCCATAGTGCGAGCTGTCTTAAGAGCGCGTATTCTGCACGATGCAGCGCAGGGAATGCCACCGGAACCTGCGGCGTTATGCCATGCTCTCCCGCCGCACGATTTATAAGCGTGCTGGCCCTGGCGTAGGCATACAGCAAGTAGACGCCGGTGTTGCCAGAGATTTCGGTCGCTTGCTGCAAGTCGAAGATGACTTCGGTCTGCAAATTGAACCGCAGTAGGTAATACCGGATCGAAGCGGCTGCGATTAATCGACTGGATAATCCGTCCGGATTGGAACGGTTCTCCGCAATCACCTGCTCCATCAGATCGAGCAGCTGGGAGATCTTGATGCCAATGCCTTGACGGCCGGACATCGCGTAGGCATGCTTGCCGTCCGACGTATCGATGCCAAGATCGGCCGCCGATCGCGGGCTAAGCGAGACTACGCCATAGCTGATATGGCGTAGTTGGTCCGCTTGGGCTGTGAAGCCGAGCACCTCTAGCGCTTGCTTCACCATCATCTGTGGGTACGCTTGGCGAGCATCGATGACGTTAATGACGGTGTCTGCTTGACCGAAGGCGCCGGTGTCAGCAGGTGCCCCAGCTGCTCCAGCGGCGGCGGTAGTCGTATATAACTCGTCCGCGAATCGTTTATAACCGAAATCTTTGCCCAGCAAACCGAACTTCCAGAGATGGTAGGCGATATCTTTCGCTGTATACGTCAGAAGGCCATTGGAACGAACCAGTACTTTGTCTTGCTGATGTTCGCTTTCTGCTTCATGCTCATCACAACTCTCCTCGCCAACGCTCCCTATCTCTCCTTGCTTCAGCACCCAACAGCCGGCCAACTTGCCCGCCTTCTCCTGCTTGAATTGCGAAGTCTGCTGCAGAAGCTGAAAGGCAGCATCCCAGAACCCTTCACGCACAATATTGCTCTCCCAGACGAGTAAATGATAGGCAATGCCGAACTGCTCCATCTCCTCCAATTGCTCACGTACGATGCGCTCGGCGACGAGCATCCCCATCCAAGCTGTATTGTTATGACCTTCTTCCAATGCATGGAGGACGGCGGAACGCTCTTGCTCCAATCCAGGATTAACCTTGTATTCCCGATGCAGCGAGGAATAGACATCCCAACAGAAATCCCCGAATCGTGCATACTCGTGCTGAAGCGGCGTGTGGAGCATTCCGACGACCGTATCTGCGAGTTGATTGCCGAGATCATCGATGTAATTGTGCACCTCGACCTCAACGCCTGTACGTCTTAGTAGACGAACGATGCTGTCACCGATGCAAGCATTGCGAAGATGGCCGATATGGGCGGATTTGTTCGGATTGATTGACGTATGCTCGACGATCGCTTTCTGTTCTCCAGTGCTTTCAAGCAGCCAATCCCGGCTCGCCCATACACCCCAATCGATAGACAAGTTAATGAATCCCGGCGGTGCAACCTCGATCTTATGAATAAGCTGCTCCATCTTACCATCTTGCGTAAGTTGGGCCACAATCTCAGAAGCCAACAACATCGGTGATTTGCGCACAACCTTCGCCAGCTGCATCGCGATATTCGTGGAATAATCTCCGTGCTCTATATGGGATGGCTGCTCGACCCGCACGGCGACTTGCGAATTCTGCTCCGAAGCAAATGACAGCTCATAAAGACGTGTAATCGCCTTCTCGATGTGAGTGATGATAAATAATTGTAATCTCATACGAATTCCTCCCTAGAAATGAAAAAAACAGCCCTGTCTCAATGAAGAGACGAAGGCTGTTGCTTCGCGGTACCACTCTTGTTGCTAGACATGATGTGTCTAACCCCTCTAGCCGATAACGGACGGCGCCGAATCTCCATACCACAGCGGCTGCAGCGCGCTGGTTCAGCAGATTTCCTCCCGGGTCCGCTTCATTCATGCTGTCGTACCGGCTCACACTATCCCGGTTCGCTTGGACGCTTCACATGAATTACTCTCCCGATCAACGAAATTGAATATATATTGTCAAACACTATACAAAATCTGTGAAATAAATGCAAGTGGCAGATGACCGGGAACGAGTCTATGTTAGTTCTCGGGGCCCCCACTTTGTGGGGTTATTTTAGGGGTACGCTACAGAACCGCTTGATTATAGATACAGTTTTCTATACATTTAGAAGGTAAAAATATCGATACACGTAAGAGATAGGAAAGGAGCGGAGGTGTGTGGCATTGAATTATCGCTTGTGCGTGAGATTTACGCCGTTGCATGAATTTATTAGCAGTCTGCATACTTATTTATGCCGCAAGTCCTATAAGAAGATTGATCTGTCGATGGAATGGGTCGAGACAACGCAGGAGCGATTAACACCTGAACTCCAAAGGTTGCTGGACAGCACCGAGGTGAACGGTGATTGGAGATTTATCTATTTGCTGGCCATTGTCTGTCCGGACTCGACATCTCCCGAAGAGCTCGTGACGTGGATTGAAGGTCATTCCGTGGGTGAGTTATACGAACTGTTGTCGCAATATGGCAATGATTTTCCAGCTCAGATGGAAGCGTTCCGCACGCATGCAGTTCAATTGTTGACGGCTTGGAATGAAGAGTATTTCCGCCAACTGGACCCGGAGATCCTTCGGTTGCTTCATGCGGAAGTAGCTCGGAGAACGGAGATGTTGACCCAGCTGTCGCCAGAGGATTTCGTTGATGATACGACGAACGGGATGCTGTTCACCCCTATACCGGGGCTTGAAGAATTGATCCTTGTCCCGCAATACCATTTTCAACCTCTGAATCTCATTTGGCACTTTGGTAAAGTAACACTTTGCCACTATGCAGCAAGAGTGTATATGGACCAGCCTGGGGAGCTCTCTCCTCATCATTATCGCGTTCTTCGGACCATTGGTGAGAAGAGCCGAATGAAGATTTTGCGTTATTTGCATCATGGTCCGCAGCCTTTTACCGAGATTGTTCGTCATCTGAAAATTTCCAAAGGGATTACCCACGATCATATTGGGAAACTGCGCAGTGCGGGATTCATTCATGCCCATATCGAAGGGGAAGTTACGACGCATTATAGTCTTCGGCTCAAGGCAGTAAGGCAAATTGACGAGATTCTATACCGCTACATCACTACAATGTCGCAATAATATAGTCAGCGAAATGAACATTGGATCTTTTTAGGAAATATTGTTCTTATATTTCTCGCCTAGACGCTTCCCGTCCTTGAAAGGACGCCGGAGGCGTTTTTTTGTATAGATGACTTCTTGTGAACTCAAAATAAATTCTCTTTATACAAAACTATTTTTAAGTTCTCTATTTACAGAACACATTTTGATTCTTATAATAAAACCAATCAAACTTAATTCACACCTTTCGGGTCGGAATTTAATGTGTAATTCAATTTATTGGAAACGGGGAGACGTGTTATGAGAAAGGGTTTATTTTCAGTACTAACGGTTATCATTAGCGGGGCACTCTTACTGTCGGCTTGCTCTTCACCTGCTTCGACGCCTGTGGCGGATAGCGGCAAGACCGAAGCGGGGGCGACAACTACCGAGCAGACAACAACACCGGCAGCTGGGGGCATCACGAGCTTGGTGAAGGCGACAGATCTAGCGAAGCTTCCGGAGAGTGCAAAGAAACGTACGGATACGATTATCGTCGGCTTAACGGATCCGAGCGGTGCGTTCACGCCGTATTTCCATCAGAGCGGTTATGACGGCAACGTCTCGTCCGTTATCTATTCTTCACTGGTGAAAGTGGATGACAAGGGTCTTCCGATTCCTGGTCTTGCAGAGAGCTGGGACATCTCGGATGATCAATTAACGTATACATACCACTTGCGCAAAGATTTGAAATTCAGCGACGGTTCGCCGCTGACGGCGGAGGATGTTGCATTTACATGGACGATTCTGCATGACAAAGCCTATGACGGCCAATACGATATTCTATCCACGAACGTGAAGGGCGGCAAAGCTTACAAAGAAGGGAAAGCGACCTCCATCGAAGGGATTAAGGTCATCGACCCGCAGACGATTTCGGTAACGCTTGAGAAGGTCAATGCGACAGCCTTGATCGTGCTTGGTTCCGATGTCTTATCCAAAGCTTATTACGGCAAAGACTACAAATTCGGCCAATTGGATTACATTAAGAATTTGCATGCGAACCCGCTCGGCAACGGACCTTACAAGCTGGAGAAGTTCATCCCTGGCCAAGAAGTGCGATTCGTAGCGAATGAATATTACTATGCAGGCAAGCCGAAGACCGAACATTTCATCTACAAGACAACGGAAGGCGATGCGTTCCAGTTCATCGAGACAGGGGAGCAGGACTATGGCAGCTTCTCGGCCACCCAAGACAACATCGAACGTCTGCAGAAGCTTGGCTTCTTGAACTTGGAGCCGTACACGAAGAGCAACTACGGGTACCTGCAGTTCAATTTGGAGCATGAGGCATTGAAAGATAAGCGTGTTCGTCAAGCCTTGACGTACGGACTTGACCGCAAGACGATCTATGTGGATTCGGAACAAGGCGCTGCGACCATCGCGAACATCCCAACGCAACAAAGCTCATGGTCTTATACGGAAGAGGGAATTAACCCGTACAACTATGATCCGGAAAAAGCGAAGCAATTGCTGGATGAAGCAGGCTGGAAGGAAGGCAAGGACGGTATCCGTGAGAAAGACGGCAAGAAGCTGAGTGTTCACTTCATCGGCTCCAAGAAGAAAGGAACGGACATCTTCATCGCGGTAGCCAAAGAAAACTATGCAGCGATTGGCGTACAGCTGGAAGCTGAACAATTCGCAGACTTCAATGCACAGATTGCGAAGTTCGAGAGCGGTGACTATGATCTTGTTTCCTTCTCAACATCAATCTTAGGAGATCCTTCGGATGGTGTCCTCTCCTTCGTCGACGGCGAAGTGAAAGGGTATGATAATCCGAAAGTGAAGGAGCTCTATGCGAAAGGTCTGGCAACGACGGATATCGAAGAGCGTAAAGCGATCTATAAAGAGCTGTATCAAGTGATCAACGATGATGCCCCGTATATTTTCACAAGCTATAGCAAATTGATCCTGGCATACAACGGCCGTATTGAGAATATCAAAATCAATCCATCGCAAGGCATCTCAGCGAGCTTGCCGGAGTGGACTTTGAAATAATACTACCTTTCCGTCCCTTGTCGTGCAGACAGGGGATGGACTATGAAGGAGCCAAATATGAGCACGTATCTAACAAAACGCCTGATCTATATGGTATTGATATTACTCGGCGCTTCGATGCTGATTTTCTGCTTATATGCGCTGACGCCTGGGGACTTCGTATCCAGCAATATGAAGCTGACGGCGGAACGGAAGGCGGAGCTTCGAGAGATCTATGGCTTGAACAAGCCGCTGATTGATCGTTACCTTCTCTGGATGAAGAATGCGCTGCATGGCGATTTCGGCTATTCGCTTGCACAGCAGAAGCCGGTACTGACGCTGTTCAATGAATATATCTGGAATTCATTCCTGCTCGCGATTACTTCGACTTTCTTGACTTGGCTGCTCGCCGTCATTATTGGGGTAATCTCGGCCTATCGGCAGTACTCTTGGTTCGATACGCTTGTCATGATCGGGATCTTCGCGGCGATGTCGATTCCGTCGTTCTTCATCGGACTATTCCTGATCAAGACGCTGGCTGTGGATCTGAAGTGGCTGCCTCCGGGTGGCATGATGACAACAGGCAGCAATGCGACGGGGATGGCTTATATCAAGGAGGTTATCAATCATATGGCGCTGCCGGTGATCGTGATGACGCTGCTTGGTGTCGGGTCGTTAACCCGGTATTTCCGCAGCAATATGATTGACGTTATCAAACAGGACTACATCCGTACGGCCCGTGCCAAAGGGATGATGGAAAAGACGGTATTATTCCGTCATGCGCTGCGCAATGCGTTATTACCTGCGATTACGCTCGTCGGCTTCGAGCTGCCTGGGCTTTTTGGCGGTTCGCTCATCATCGAGAAAATATTCAATTGGCCGGGGATCGGCCAGCTATACATGCAATCTTTTGGTGCAAGGGATTATCCGCTGCTCATGGGATTTACGATGTTCATCGCCATTCTCACGGTCATCGGTACGCTCGTATCTGACATTCTATATAACGTCGCGGATCCGCGCGTGAAATTGTGAGGGGGGGAGCATATGTCGATGGTTCAAGGTCAAGTCGTCAGAGGTCGTAGCAGCAAGCTCCCCGTAGCGAGAACCTCGCTATGGATTCAGTCCATGCGGAAATTGCGAAAAAATAAATTAGCCGTATCCGGTTTTATTTTCATTGTGTTTATGTTCACCGCCTGCTTCATTGGGCCGTTCTTCTCGCCTTATACGGACGGCAAAGTGAATGTAACGGCGATGAATCATGCGCCAAATCTTAAGCATTGGTTAGGGACAGATATGCTAGGTCGCGATGTCCTGACACGCTTGCTCCAAGCCGGTCGGATCTCGCTGACCGTCGGTCTTGCCTCCATGCTGCTATCGGTCTTTATCGGCAGCTTGCTCGGTGCGATCGCGGGTTACTATCGCGGCATCGTGGATCAAGTGATCATGCGAGTCGCTGATCTATTGCTCTCCATCCCGAGTCTCCCGATCTTGTTCATCTTAGGGGCCTTGTTATCCGAGTGGAAGATTCCGACGGATTACCGGATGTATATTGTCATGATGATGCTGAGTTTCGTTGGTTGGCCGGGTCTTGCCAGACTTGTCCGCGGGCAGATGCTGAGTCTTCGTGAACGTGAGTTCATGCATGCGGCTGTTGTCCTTGGTCTAAGGGATCGGCGCAAATTGTTCAATCATCTGCTTCCGAACTTATTCCCTCTCTTAATTGTCGTAGCAACACTCAATATCGGTGGAGCGATTCTATCGGAGTCGGTTCTGAGCTATTTCGGTCTCGGTGTCATGCCGCCTACCGCCACATGGGGGAATATGATTGATGCGGCGAATAGCATCATTGACTTCGAGAAGCATCCGTGGCTCTGGATTCCGCCAGGTTTTGCGATTTTCTCGACGGTAATCGCCATTAATATATTCGGTGACGGGCTTCGGGACGTGCTGGATCCCAAACAAAAGAAGTAGGTGAATGAGGATGAAGAACACATTAGAAATCGACCATTTAAGTACGTATTTCTATACCGAGGATGGTACGGTCAAGGCGATTGACGATATAAGCCTGCGTGTGCGAGAAGGGGAGACCATCTGCATCGTCGGCGAATCAGGCTGTGGCAAGAGCATGACAGCGATGTCTATTATGGGATTAATTGAGGGGCCGTCAGGGAAAGTTGTGAATGGTCGGATTGGATTCGAAGGGGAAGATTTGCTGAAGATGAGCAAAAATGAACTTCGAACGATTCGTGGTCATGAAATCGCAATGATCTTCCAAGAACCGATGTCCTCGCTCAATCCAGTGCTTCCGATTGGCCAACAGATCACGGAGCCGCTGATGGAGCATCTGAAGCTGAGCAAGAAAGAAGCGCGCAAAAGTGCCATTGAGCTGATTGAACAAGTTGGAATCTCGAGAGCGGAGCAAATTTTTGATTCGTATCCCCATGAATTGAGCGGCGGCATGCTGCAGCGGATTATGATCGCCATTGCGATCTCCTGCAATCCGAAGCTGTTGATTGCCGATGAACCGACGACGGCGCTCGATGTCACGATCCAAGCGCAGATTCTGGATATGCTTCGCGAGATCAAGGCGCATTCGAATATGTCGATCCTGCTCATCACCCATGATCTGGGTGTCGTAGCGGAGATGGCGGACTATGTGATCGTGATGTACTCCGGCAAAATTGTCGAGGAAGGCGAAGTGGTCGAGCTCTTCAACAACCCGAGACATCCATATACGCAAGGCTTATTGAAGTCGAAGCCGATCATCAATCAGCGGCAGGACCAGCTCTATTCGATTCCAGGACAAGTTCCGAACCCATTGTCTCTGACGGAATCTTGTTATTTCCATGATCGCTGTGACGAGTGCATGTCGATATGTCAGTCGAAGCAGCCGCAATTAAAAGACATCGCAGACCGCCAGAAGGTGGCATGTTGGTTATACGAGGAGGCGGCCGTTCGTGTCTGAACCTATCGTTGAAGTAAAGAATTTGAAGAAGTATTTTCCGATTACTGGCGGGTTGTTGAATCGTACGATTGGTCATGTGAAGGCTGTCGATGATATCAGCTTGTCGATCCGAGCAGGCGAGACGTTCGGCCTCGTCGGGGAGTCGAGCAGTGGGAAGAGCACGGTAGGACGCACCATTCTGCGCCTAACAGACAAGACCTCCGGTGAAGTTCTGTTCAAGGGGATTGATCTTCACACGCTCCCTCCGAAGGAGCTGCGGAAGCTTCGTCCACAAATGCAATTAATCTTCCAAGATCCTTATAGCTCGCTTAATCCGCGTGTCCGCGTAGGGGATGCGATTGGAGAGGCATTACTCGATCACGGTATATTGCAGAAAGGCGAAGTCCGGGACCGTGTGGAGGAAGTGCTGGCAGCCTGTGGCTTGTCATCCTATCATTATGATCGGTTCCCGCATGAGTTCTCCGGCGGACAACGGCAGCGTATCGGTATCGCACGTGCGCTTGTCCTCGATCCTGCTTTGATTATTGCAGACGAACCGGTCTCGGCACTTGATGTATCCATCCAAGCGCAGATTATTAACTTGTTCCGCGGCCTTCAAGAATCGCAAGGTCTTACGTACTTGTTCATCTCGCATGATCTAAGCGTGGTCGAACATTTATGCACGCGAATTGGCGTGATGTATTTGGGCTCGATGATGGAGACGGCTCCGCGCGACGAGTTGTTCCGTAATCCGCTGCATCCGTATACGAAGGCGCTGCTCTCTGCGGTGCCGATTCCGATTCCGAAGCTGAAGCGGGATCGTATCGTGCTCAAAGGGGATATTCCTAGCCCGGCGAATCCGCCGTCAGGCTGCAAGTTCCATACGCGCTGTCCTTTTGCAACGGATATTTGTAAAACAGAAGTTCCGCAATTCCGTCATGTCGGCAGCGACCATTATGTCGCGTGCCATTTGGTGAATTAATGAAGAATCGTTCTAAGAGAGGTATCTCTTGCCTCGAGCCTTTTCCCGAATTAGAAGGAATTGATCTACAGAAGTTATGGCAATAAATTAAATTGTCGAATTCGCTTAAATTTGGAAATCACAAACATAAATGCAACAAAATCATAATAAACACCTATCTTACATCTTCCATTTCCTGTATATTTATACGTAGGGAGTGGGTAAAAAGATGGACTTTCTTGTAGAACGCCAAGCATTCGATTCCTCAACGGATGAAAGCTTGGTATGGGTATGTTTTAAGCCGATCATCGCGACCTACAAAGAGTTGATGCAGAAGAATGAAGAGATGGGCGGAGACGGCGTATTAGCCAAAGTTCAATTCTATAAACAGTTGACCCCGGGTCAACAAGCGTTATTTATGTATTGTTCCTATCATCACCATGCCATACAATCCCAAGCCGAGTTCTACTGGTGGAGTGCGTATTTTTTTGCGCAGCCGATGTTCTGGTCGAGTCTGAAGAAGGCTGTTCAGTATTTTGGGGAAATTACAATGCTGAGACTGCTCGAGGAAGTAGAGAAGGTATTTACTTCTAGACACGATACCCGGGACATTGACCAAATCCATCATATATATCACGATCTAGATGAGGATAAGCAAATGTTCGCTGCGATCTCACCGCTGGATCAAATGTTCCGTCAGTTCGGACCTGCCACATTACAGCGGATTGGCGCTTATATTCGGTGTTATCCGGCAGAATTTGTCCAATGCATAGACGAGGAAACAACGAGTAGTGAGATGGAATCATTACGAATGTTCTGAAGCTTCCCCCGTATAATGAGTAAAGGAAGTTCTTGCGAACATCTGCCATCAAGGATAGAAGGATGTGGTGAGCATGATATCGAGAATGATGCGAATGCGGGCGCAATCGAAGTATTCGGCAGCTTCAGTCCTATCTCTACTAGGCGTCATTGTGCTGCATACGGTGCACTGGCTCTCGGCCCCCATGCTGATGAGTACCATGGCGACGATGCATCATCATGACATGGCTGCGGGTTCGTCGACGTTCATGAATGTGTTCATGATTCTGGTCATCGTATTGAATGTGGTGGGTACTCTCTTTGCGGTTCGACAGTTGATCTATGCGGTGAAGCATCGGATGGAGGGGCTGCACACGGTTTTATGCAGCATTTCGTCTGTCTTGGTGATCGGACTCAGCGTGTATTTCACTTTGATGTTGTAAGCGATACTGTTTACGTTGTTCAGTACCAATGAACCCCGTAGTTCGTGGCAAAGGGTCATCCCTTTATCGCGTGATGCGGGGTTGTTTGTTTTAGCGGGATATGGTTTTTTTACAAAAATGTTAAATGGTACCGCTCTGTAATGTTCAATGAAATGGTTAGTTTTGCCGATAAATGATAACAAGTGATAAAAAAAGATCATCAATTCTATTGACCATTTTAAAATAAGACTATTCCTAGGTATTTAGTAGGAAAAATTGGCGCTTGTATGGTTCTTTTCCCAATATATCAGTAAAATAAGGGTAGGAACACACAAAAATAACCAATTTATTTAAAAATGGGAAGGGGTTGTATGATGTATACCGTTGTTCAGAATCATTCGCAACTGTTGGAGTTTCATCGCATTTGGACAGAGGTATGGCGTGAAAAAGGGTTTGAACTTGAATATGGGCAAGAAGTCCTGGATCGGCTGATCGTAAGCGATGAAGAAGGGGTGTATGTAGGTACTTTCGAAATTAAACCTTATCACGCTGAAAAGAGCAATCCCATTCACCAAATTGCGCCATTTCATGAGCAGCCAGAATTGATAGAACCTTCTGCGCGTGTCGCAGAAGTGGACAAAGTAGCTCTATTAAAACAATATCGGGGACCGAACATCTCGCGTTTGCTGTCGGCGATGGTGCATTATGCGGACAAGCATCATTTGAATTATTTTATTTGTTTGCTAGAGCCGGTATTTGCCCGTGCGCTTCGGGTATCGTTCCACGTGCCAACAACTCAGATTGCGAGTCGAACTGCTTATAAAGGAGATGATGTCATACCTACGATTATTCACGTGGGTGAAGTTCGCGAGAATAAATCCGATTTTGAATGGTTACTGCCGGATCCCCAAGAGGTAGAGGGGGTATCGATAGTAGGATAAATTAATGAATAGGAAGTGGAGAGGTTTGAATGAGCGGAATATTCTAGACAAGAGAAACCGATTGTTTGTCAAAATAATATGGGCGATGATTGTGTTAGGAACCGTAACGAATCTTGCAGCAGGGGCTCAGGCCGAGCTGATATACACGCTAGTCATTGGTGGATCGGTAGGCTGCGGGATTGCAACATTTTTGACGTATAAGCGTCTTGCAGTCCAATACATTATGTATTTCGTTCCCGTTATTATGACAGGACTTATTCTATTGCTGATGCTCTCTGACCCGAACCCAATCTTTAGTACATACCTCCTTGTGTATGTGAATATGGGTATCATGACGCTTTATTCGAACTTCCGTCCCGTGCTGTTGACCGGTGTACTTAGTATTGCTACAACGATCTATGTGTACAATCATCCGGTTTTGCATAATGCATTATTCACGAAGGAGCCACTTCTTTATTTGTTATTGTATGTGGTATTGGCGACCATTGCCTTGTGCGCATCAGCTATATTCATCGAGAAGCTGCAGCGGCAAGTGCTGGAGCATAGCGAAGCAGCGCTGCAATCCAAAGCGCAAACAGAGAAGCTGCTAACTGAGATTCGTGAATCCGTCACGATGTTGAATGAATTTAGCATAGAGCAGAAGGAACGCGTAGTGACGACGAGCAGCATTTCCCGCGAAGTCGTGGGAACCTTTGCTCAGATCGCAAGCTCGATTGAGCAGCAGACGAGTAATCTACATCAAATGAATGCTTCGGTTCAAGCCGTGGAGCGTTCGTTGCGACATGTCGGCGAGGGCAGCGGGCAGTTGGATGAAGTTGCGACGGAGACGCTGAATCTGGTGACGCAAGGGAATACCCAAATATCAACACTCGTCCAAGAGATTGGACATGTCCAGTCCATGATCCGTGAAACGGTTCAATTGATGAATAGACTTACGGCGCAGACGGATCAAGTGGGAAGCATCGTGCAGACCATCAGTGAGATATCTGCTCAGACCAATTTATTGTCATTGAACGCGGCGATTGAAGCGGCTCGCGCAGGTGAGCACGGATCGGGTTTTGCTGTTGTTGCGAATGAAGTGCGTAAGCTCGCTGATCATTCTCAGCGTGCGGCGCAGGATATAGCCTCCATCCTTGAAAGTATTCAGAGCCAGATTACAGATGCAGCCCACCTGATTGATCAAGGCGAAGGCGCTGTAACATCAAGTGTCGAAGCAACGAATATCGTAGAAGGCATCGTGCGGTTGATTATGGGGAATACGGATCAAGTCAACAGCCAAGCAGAGCTTATGCGCACTGCCGTAGCTGATCTGGAGCAGCAGTATGGTACGATGGCCCAAGGTATGATCTCCATTGCTACAAGTACGGAACAGCATATGATGTCGATTGAAGAAGTGACAGCGAGCATGGAACATCAGGATGGGCAAATTGAAGCGCTCGTTCAAGGATATGATCGTCTGGATCAACGCGTATCCAGTCTGAAACAATTGGCAGAGCATCAAGCCTAACGGATTCATTAAGAATATATAGCAAAACCCCACTGTCTGGGAAAGGTTTTCATTACCTTCTCTCAGAGCAGTGGGGTTTTCTTGGATTTGTGAATCAGTCGGACTAGCTATTCTCCACAATCGTATTGTACGTTGTACGATCGGTATGTTTCACGAGTTGGATGAGCAATTCTTTGGCTGCATCGATATCATCGGTATGTACAATCGAAGCAGGGGTATGGATATAACGGCCAACCACCCCGATAATCGTCGAAGGTACGCCGATGCCGCTCATATGAATTTGACCTGCATCGGTACCGCCAGGCGATACGAAGTATTGGTAAGGAATTTTGTGCGTATCCGCAATATCCTGTACGAATTCGATGAGACCGCGATGCGTAATCATCGTCGGGTCGAAGATACGCAGCAAAGCGCCTTTGCCCAAATGACCGAAAGAATTGCGATCGCCTGTCATGTCGTTGGCTGCGCTGCAATCCAGTCCATAGAAAATATCCGGTTGAATCAGATTCGCAGCTGTGCGCGCACCGCGAAGTCCCACTTCTTCTTGAACCGTTGCACCCGCGAACAGGATATTCGGCAGCTGCACTTTCTCGTTATGTAATTCCTTCATTAGTTCAATCGCAAGCCCTACACCATAACGGTTATCCCAAGCTTTGGCCATGATCTTCTTCGGATTGAGCATCGGTGTAAATTCGCAGACTGGCACAATTTGTTGGCCTGGACGAATACCTGCTGCTTCCGCATCTTCACGGCTGTCTGCACCGACATCGATGTACATGACTTTCGGATCGACCGGCTTGTTCGCCGTTGCTTCATCCAAGAGATGCTTCGGAATGGAACCCACAACACCACGGATCGGGCCGTTCGGTGTGATGACATCGACTTGCTGTGCGAGGATGACTTGTCCCCACCAGCCGCCGAGGGTCGTAAATTTGATCATCCCGGTATCGGTAATTTGCGTAGACATGAAGCCGACTTCATCCAAATGTCCTGTCACCATGACGCGAGGTCCTTCTTCGTTCCCACGCATGACACCGAACACGCCGCCGAGCGCATCATGGATGATTTCATCGGTGTATTTCGAGATTTCGCTTTTGACGAGTGCACGAAGCCCACGTTCAAAGCCGGATGCGGCAGGGAACTCCGTTAATTTGCGGAACAGATCCAACGTTTCTTGTTGCATGCTTATATACTCCTTTTATGAAAAAATTCAAGCCTGTTGAGGCTTCCAAATTAATCTACCTACAGTATGAACTTCTTGCGATTAGGAAGCAAGTTCGGTGCTGCATTGATCCTGCTCATCGCAAATTTCTCCACTTCTGTTGGAAAAATATACAAAATGACGAGACTATCATATCACGATTGAATCGTAGGGGAAACCATACAAATAGCGGTGAAGCACCATACAACTTGCAGGTCCTTCACCGCTATTCGAGGCATTGCTATCCATTTAGGATTGTTGTACCGTTCGCAATTTTTCTTCCCATTCTTCGATGGTAAGCAGCATGGTGATCTCCCGTAATGAAACAGGGACATCAATGTTCGCCATGAGCTCCAGACTGTTGCCGTCGGGATCATCGAAGTAAATCGAGGCATTCGCCTGACTCGGACGAACGACGGGGTCGCCTGTTGCTTGTCCCGGGAAAATGACGGGCTCAATCTGCATGGATCGAAGCCATGCCGCAGCATGCCGAAGATCCTCATAAGTCGTTGTAAAGGCAATGTGACGCAGTGATGCATGGTAAGGCGTGTTGACCTGCTCTCCTTCCCATAAACCGAGCCAACTCTTGCCTTTTTCTATCCATAAGAATGCGGTATGTTCGCCCTGCCATCTGGCGAAGGTTAATCCAAGCCGTTCATAGAATGGGATAGAGACCGCTAGACTGCGCACCGGCAAGTGGGTCTCGTATAAGCCTCGAATCATAGAATCTGCGTCCTCCTAAGCGATATGCTGTTCATCGGCATCCGTTTCAAGTTGTTGATCGGCGGTGAGCTGCTTACGGTACACGATGCTGGATACACCGACACTAATCTCATATAGGATGAGCAGTGGAATGGCTACCATCAGGTGAGAGATCAGCTCTGGAGGTGAGATCATGGTCGCAACGATGACGAGAATGAAGTAGGCATATCTTCTGAACTTGTGCAATTTCTTCGGGTTCAGGATGCGCAGCTTTGTCAGGAACATGACAAGGACAGGCAGCTCGAACGCTAGGGACACCGGGATAACCAGGCTGAACATGAATCCAAAGTATTGCGACACGCCGTACGTCGGAATCAGATGCATGCTTACAGTCATCCGGGTCGTGAACTTGAACGCCATCGGGAAGACGACGAAGTAGGCGAAAGCAAGTCCGACGATCAACATGAGACAGACGAACGGGATGTATCGTAAGGTCGCCTGCTGCTCCTTCTTCCGCAGTCCTGGCTTCACGAATTTCCAGAGCTGGAATAGGGTGAACGGCAGGGTAATGACGCAGGCGAATAGGATCGTCACATTCATATAGACCTTAATGGCATCCCACGGTGAAAAAGCATTCCATTCGAACGTCGATCCTGGCGGAACGCTTCTGAGATAAGCAATCAATTGCTGGGAAATAAAAAGGCCAATAATGGCCGTCAGGAAAAGTACTGCGATGATCCATATCAACCGTCTGCGTAGATCACCAATATGTTGTAAGATGGCTTGTAGTTTCTCGGGCATCCTTATCACCTAGCCGCAGCTTATTGCTGCGTGTTTTTGTCTTTTTCTTCGGATTCGGACCGCAGCGCAGCAGGAGAAGATGTTTCTTTCTTCGCAGGTTCGGTGTCTGACATTAAACCGCTCGTCGCATTTTTGAATTCGCGCAGCGTTCTGCCTGCGGCACGGCCGAGTTCGGGTAATTTGCTAGGACCGAATATGATAAGCGCTAAAATAACGATCATGATAAAACCGCTCGCTCCGATGTTGCTGAACATGGTATACGCCTCCTAATAATTTAAGCTCGTTCAATTTGGACTCATTACCAATTATAAACGGAATCTAGGCATATGACCAATATCTTTTCCATGAAATTCATCACTTGGATTTGATAGATATATAGAATTGCGACTTTTTGAATTTATGTCGCGAATTTTAAGTTATCTGTCGTGTAAACATAGTGAAATAAGCTAAAATGATATGATAGATTATGTTCATGATGTCCTAATATTAAATACAGAGGTGAGCTTAAGAATGATTAGAATCGGAAAAATTAGTTATTGGCACGTACACGCATGGGATTACACGAAGCAAGCACAGGAACATCCGGAAGCGGAGATCGTTGCGGTATGGGATGAGAACCCAACGCGTGGTCAAGAAGCGGCAGACAAACAAGGGGCACAGTTCCATGCCTCACTCGACGAAATGCTGCAGCGGGATGATATTGATGGCGTGATTGTGGATGCGCCTACATCGATGCACCGTGACGTCATACTTGCTGCGGCACGTGCGGGCAAACATATTTTCACCGAGAAAGTTCTAGCTCCAACGCTTCATGAAGTGAATGAAATTCTAAGCGCGGTGAAGGAGCACCATGTCAAATTGACGGTGTCTTTGCCAAGATTAAATGATAACTATACCCTTGCCATTCGTGACATCTTAGATCAAGGATTGCTCGGCAAAGTAACGCTCGTTCGCGTACGCCTCTCCCACAATGGTGCAACGGCAGGTTGGCTGCCAGAGCATTTCTATGGTCTGGAAGAATGTCTGGGCGGCGCATTGATCGACCTTGGCTGCCATCCGATGTATTTGACACGCGTATTCCTCGGGGAAGAGCCAGTGGGCGTACAGGCGCAATTCGGTTATGTAACAGGCAAAGAAGTGGAAGATAACGCCGTTGCAACACTATCGACGACATCAGGTGCTGTTGGGATTGTGGAAGCCGGGTTCGTTAACAACTTCTCTCCATTTACTATTGAGGTACATGGCACGGAAGGTACGCTCTTATTCGGTACGCCGGATGAGAAATTGCTGCTTCGTACATCGAACCCAGCGAAAGAAGCCGCTAACGCATGGGTAGAACAGCAGTTGCCTGCGAAGCGTGAGAGCGCATTCGAGCAATGGATTAACCATATTAAGAATGATACAACAGCAGATGAGAATATCGCGATTGCGGTGGAATTGACGAAATTAATGGAGGCAGCGAATCAATCGGCACGCGAGCAGCGTAGTATTCGATTGGATGAGCTTCAAGCCTAAAATATTATAAGGTTATGTTATGAGAGGTGTATGGAATGAGCAGTTTTCCTTATGAAGTGATGCGAGATCGCCAAGATGCGCTGGAAAGGCTCGATTTGAGCATTACATGGGGCAATTATGAAATTCGCGTTCTCCGGTTCCATCTCACATCTTTTGCACCAGGGAAGATCGTGTCGTTCCATAAGCATGCGGAATTTGAATTTCACTTCATCCCTCGCGGCAAAGGGAGTGTGATCCTGGTTGATGAGCCGTACACGCTTCGCGAAGGCATGTTCTATCTGACGGGGCCGGATGTGCTGCACTATCAAGAGGCGGATCCCCGTGAATCCATGGAAGAGTTATGTCTCCATGTGGATATTGTTGAGCGGGATGAGGATTCTCTGCTTGCAGATTCCCTAATCAATCCGTGGGAAGTGGATGAAGCACGCGATTGTGTGGAGAAGCTGAGGCTGCTTCCGCTGAAGCCGACGATGGATATTTACCGGGCGATGCCATACTTCCTAGATGCCTATCAAGCGACGGCACAGCGGTATAACGGCGTATATACGACGATTAAGCAATGTATTGTCCAAATCTTGCTGCGTGCAGTCCGTGCTTATTATTCGGAACCGAATGAAGCCGAACTGCCGTTCCGTGATATGAAGGCGTATCGATATCAATTGGCGCTGGAGTATATTCAGACGAATTCGACAGGCCAATTGGTACTGAGCGATGTCGCAGATAAGCTTCATATCAGTTCGCGGCAGCTGCAGCGCATCTTGAAGGAGCAGGGGGATGGACGTTCCTTCAGTGAAATCGTAGAGGATGTGCGACTAAATGCGGTATGTCGGCGATTGGTTGAGTCCACGATGCCGATTGAAGATATTGCGCTTAAAGAGGGTTTCTCGAACGGAAGCTACCTGCATACGGTATTCCGGAAACGGTATGCGATGACGCCATCGCTATATCGAAGAATGAATGCGAGGGGATAGGTGACAATGGCCATGGGAAGAGCAATTCGGATTGGGATTATTGGAAGCGGCGGTATTGCTGGCGGCCATGTTGAGGCCTATAAACGAATGGAAGACGTTGAAGTCGTCGCGGTGGCAGACATTATGCCGGGCCGTGCGGAGCAGTTCATCCAGCGATGGGGGCTGCAGGGCGCCGCAGCTTATGAAGATCACCGCCGCCTGCTGGAGCTGGATTTGGACGGCGTAAGTATCTGCACACCGAATGTGGCACATTACCAGACGACGATTGACGCGTTAAATGCAGGTAAACATGTGATGTTGGAGAAGCCGATGTCGGTTACGCTCGAAGAAGCGGTCGATATGGTCCAGGTGGCGAAAAAGACTGGCTTCATGCTCAATGTGGGGTTCCAGCCGCGTTATGACCCGAATATGAGCACGATTAAAAAAATGGTTGAGTCCGGTCAACTAGGAAAAGTCTACTACGTGGAAACCGGAGGCGGCCGCCGCCGCGGCATGCCGGGTGGATCGTTCATCCGTCAGGAGATTGCAGGGGCTGGCGCTATGGCGGATATTGGCTGCTACTCGCTTGACTTGGCGTTGAACACACTCGGGTATCCGAAGCCTCTGACGGTCTCGGCGTACACGTCGAACTATTTCGGCACGAATCCGAAATACCATGGGGAAGCGTCGAAGTTCGATGTGGAAGATTTCGGGGTTGCTATCGTGCGCTTCGAAGGCGATTTGGTGTTGAACTTCAAGACCTCTTGGGCGATGCATATGGACACGCTCGGTGCGACGATGTTCCTCGGGACGGATGCAGGGATGAAGGTAACGCCTGCTGGGAAAGGTCCATGGAGCGGCGTATGGGATGGCAGCGTCGGTTCGATTTCGCTATTCCATGATATCCATGGTCATCATACTGAGAGCGCGATCCCGATCGTAGAGCACAAGCTCAATGTTTTCGAGGAGAAGGTGAAGGATTTCGTTCGCGCCGTTCGTGCCGGGGAGCCTGCGCCGATTCCGGGTGAGCAGATTCTACGGAATCAAGCGATTCTGGATGGTATCTTGCGTTCTTCGCAATTGAAGCGGGAAGTGGAGATTGTGATTCCGGAGATTTAGAGTGTATAGAACCGTTCTTTTGACAGAGGTGCGTTATGGGCCGAAGGTTGAAAGAACGGTTTTCTTTTTTTTGTGGGATGGTATAGGTAGGCGCGCGCAAAAAAAAAGCAGTTAAATCGCTCGAAGTGGCATCGCACGCGCAAATAACTGCCAAAAAGCAGTTAAATCGCTCGATGTAGCGCCGCGCGGTGCAAATAACTGCCAAAAAGCAGTTATTTCACTTCCCATATCACTTGTACTGGCATAGCAAGGGGGATTTACAATGAACGCCCGCTCTTCGGCGTTCAACCGGGGAGTGGGCGTTATTCATTGTGCTAAGAAATTTTTATACTCGTGAGGATTTCGTTGAACTCAGCGTTGGCTTGTTTGCTGACCTGCGGTGGAGTCGTTAGCAATAGGGTATAGAATTCATTGTTTTGCTCGAAAAGGATCATTCGATATTCAATGGTTTTATTTTTGATGATTAAGCTGTAGTTCAACTGCTTCGCATCGATTTTCCCAACTTTTACGGATTGCTCCGTCATTTTCATCCCATATCTATCTGTGAGATCTTTTTTGGCGAAGCTAACATATTCGTCGAAGCTCATATCTAAATCGCTCTTGCTATAATGCTGAATAACCATCGTGCTCATCACGGAGGAGAATAAGATCAGCTGGTGATCTCCTGTATTCTCAATAGAAGAAGTCACGTCACTCCAGTTTTGGTAAGCTGTGATTTGGATTTTCTTGTCTTTGGTCGCAAATGGCTGCCTTGTATAAATCGCGGCGGTTTGAACCATCTCCTGCCAGTCCACCTTGGCATCCACAGCTTCGCCAATAAAACGTAACGGAACGTAGGTGCTGCCACCAATTGTCGATGGCGCTGCCGTCAGTTTCATCTGCTTCCCGTTTACTTCTGCCGTGCCGGACCCGACTTTTAGCTTGATAAGCGTATTGGCCTTACTGCCCGTGATGGATTGCGCCTTTGGATCCCAGTCGACTTTAAGTCCCAAGGCTTCGAAAATCGCCCGGAATGGAACCAGCACAGAACCATTCTTCTGGATAGGCGGGGCTTGGAATTTCAATAACTCGTTATTCAACAGAACGGTGATTCCGTCTGGCTCAGAAGGCGGTGTCGATTGCTCATCAGATTGATCATCTGCATCCTCAAGCACTTTCACACCTTTGGCGGTAAGTTCGGCCAGCACTTTTTCTGCATTGGCGTCCAGAGGGTTGTTGCTTAGCGATACCTCTTGAAGCTTCGGTAGGGTCGTTAAGACGCTAATATCTTGGATTTGATTGTTCTCGATGTATAGATGTTCAATATTCGGATGATTTCTAAGCGGTTCAAGCGATTCGATCTGGTTATCGCTGACGATGAGCCAACTCAGTTTGGTTAGCGATTGGATCGGCGACAGATCCTTAATCCGATTATGACCGATTAACAAGTCCGTCAAATTGGTCAATCCTGCTAATGTATCGAGCTTCTCAATTTCATTCGCATCGATCATGAGCTGTTCCAATTGGTGTAACCCTTGCAGCGGTTCCAATTGGCGGATTTGATTGCCACTCAGCGCCAAGAAGGTGACTTTATGTAAGTCCTTCAGCGGGCTGATGTCTTTAATGCCGAGCCCCGGGAGCATGAGGCTCTCTAAATTAACGGCATGCTCGAGCCCTATTAAGCTGCCGACTTTCTTCTCGGGATCTTCGGGATAGAGAGACGTCAGGGACGCCAAATCTTTTTTAGTGATTGCACCAGTCGGCTTCTTGAGCTCAATTCGAATCGCTTGATCCAGATTCTTGTCTGGGATGAGGGATGTCTCTGCCAAAGCGGATGGAATGGAAGCGAAGCTTAAAATGAATACAAGAGCAATGACTAGCTGAAGTTGGATCGGTTTACGCAAAATAGGTTCACTCCTCGAATTGTCGTGTAGACTAAATTCGACATTTGTAAACTATTCCCTTTATATGAAAAAAGACAGCCCCACGGGCTATCTTTTGACAGGTCTATTATGGAGTCTTCACGGGAAGATGGGCCTTCACCGCCTCCATGGCTTCCTCGATCGTATTCACTTCAATGATAATGCGTTCCCCTTCGTATTGGCTCATCGCATGTGCGTATCTTGGATCGTAATAATGTTCCAGCAGCAGCTTCACCGCACGTTCGAATTGTCCGATCAATAGATTGGCTTCGATTTCCTTCGCGATCGGGGTATGGATGCGATTCTTGATATGCTTGAATGCTTGCACCAGTTCATCCTTATGCTGCATCGGCTGATAATCTTCGAGAATATGGCGTACCCGTTCCTCTAGCGGAAGCTCGATGAAGAGCTGGGTGCCGGATTCTTTAGAACGAACGACACAGTCGGGCAGCACGGCCTTACCGACACGTTTGCTCTCGCCTTCCATGAGGACATAAGGCGAACCATGCAGCATGAGTGCTTGCTCGACGAGCAGCGCTTCGAAGGATTTCTGATTGTTCGCATGCAATCCGATATGTCCGAAGATCGAACCGCGATGACCCGCCATCGCTTCCAGGTCCAGCACCGGATATCCCTCGGCTTGGAGACGGCGCAGAATCAACGTTTTGCCAGTGCCGGTATTGCCGTTAATGACATATCCAGCCGGCGGCAGTTCCAACCCGTCAAGTGTAGCGACGACCCATTGCCGATAGGCTCGAACCCCGCCCATGAGGCGAGAAGCTTTGATGCCCATCAGGTCGAGCACCGTCGCTGTCGTCTTGCTTCGCATGCCGCCCCGCCAACAGAAGACGGCCTTCGGACCTTGGATTTGGGCGAAAGTCTTGATGAAGGTAGGCAGCTTGGCGGAGACAATTTCGAGTCCTCGGCCCTTAGCTGCTTCGACGCTGACTTGCTTATAAATCGTACCGATCTCAGCGCGCTCGGCATCATCGAAGATCGGGATGTTCAGACTGCCTGGAATGGTGTTCTCTTGATATTCGGAAGGCGAACGGACATCAATTAACGTCAGCTCTCCGGATGATCTACGTGTTAATAATTGTTCAATGGTGATATCTTGGAACACGGTTGAAGGACCCCTTTAGCGTACGACGATACGTCCTGGATGATTCTCGGTCGTCTCGCCAATCATGCTTGCTTCGACGCCGGCTTGTTGCAGTTGTTGAAGTAATTCCTCGGCCTGTTCACCAGCGACGGAAATGAGGAGTCCACCGGAGGTAACGGCATCGCATAGAATCCATTGTCCGACCTGATCCAGCTCGGCCGGGAAGGTGATGGATTCCTGCACGTGAGCGAAGTTGTTCTTGGTTCCGCCCGGCACGAAGCCTGCTTCAGCTAGCTCACGCACGCGTGGCAGTACAGGGACTTGATCCGCATGAATGATCAAGCCAACGCGGCTGCCCTTGGCCATCTCAAGGCTATGTCCCATCAAGCCGAATCCCGTCACATCCGTACACGCATGAACATCGAAAGGCTCCATCGTCTCAGCGGCTTTCTTGTTCAACGTCGCCATGACGCTCGTTACGCGTTCGACTTCCGACTCGCTAAGCTGATCTTTCTTAATCGATGTTGTGAGGATGCCGACGCCAATCGGTTTGGTGAGGATTAGCTTGTCCCCAGGCTTGGCTCCTGCATTGGCACGGACTTTATCGGGATGTACCAGACCAGTCACGGCAAGACCGAACTTCGGCTCTTTATCATCGATAGAGTGCCCGCCGACGAGCGTGACGCCTGCTTCATTCATCTTGTCTTGTGCGCCGCGCAGAATATCGGCGAGGACCTGTTTGTCCAACGTATGGATCGGAAAAGCTACAATATTAAGTGCAGTGAGCGGTTTGCCGCCCATTGCATAAATATCACTGATCGCATTCGCAGCAGCGATCTGGCCGAAGGCATACGGATCATCCACGATCGGAGTGAAGAAATCGACGGTCTGCACGATTGCAAGATCGTCAGTCAGTTTATAGACACCCGCATCATCGCTCGTATCGATCCCGACGAGAAGGTTCGGATTCGGGATCGCTGGCGGTAAGGAGCGAATGACTTGCGACAAATCCGCAGGGCCGATTTTGCAGCCGCATCCGCCTTTCGTGGAATAAGAGGTTAATTTAATTTTCTCTGTGGCAGACATGTTCTTGTTCCCCTTTCAATCTTGGACTAAGATGGAAGTAATTATATATTCATGATAACCGATTTTACGGTTCGAAATCTATTCTCGAGGAGGACCGCCTCATGTGCGGACGATATACCATTACGATGACCTTCGACGAGTTAGTCGTGCGATATTTTATCGAAGAAGTGAATGACCCCTTCTATCTACCCAGATACAACGTGGCTCCGATGCAAATTGTCCCCGCGATTATTAACGATGGAAGCCGCAACCGTCTAGGTCCGCTGCGCTGGGGGCTCGTCCCGAACTGGGCGAAGGATCAGCGGAAGGCGGGCGGCATGATCAATGCAAAGGCGGAGACGCTGCTGGAGAAGCCTTCATATCGTAATCTAGTATACCGCAAAAGGTGCATCATTCCAGCGGATTCCTTCTACGAATGGAAGGCGATTGGAAGCAAGAAGCAGCCGATGCGGTTCATGCGGAGGGATGAAGGAATTTTTAGCATGGCGGCTTTATATGATAGCTGGGTGAACCCGGAAGACGGCGAGAAGATCAGCACGTTCTCGATTATTACGACGACGCCGAACAGCCTGGTGTCCGATGTGCATGATCGGATGCCGGTCATTTTGCGCAAGGAAGATGAGGCTTACTGGTTGGATCGCCATCAGTCGAACCCGGACAAGCTGCTGCCATTACTGAAGCCTTATCCTGAATCCGAAATGATGCGCTACGCGGTGTCCAGCACCGTAGGAAGCGTAAAGAATGATGGCCCGGAATGTGTTGCGATGGTTGATGAACTTAAGGCGACGGAGGAAGAGTCCGAGCACCCGTATTTATTTTAAAGGGAGAGGAGAAAAACGATGGAAAATGAAGTCGAATTGTCTCGTGCGAAGACGTACAAGCAAAAGCGATGGAAATGGAGGTGGAGGACCGGAAAGCAGCCTCAGCAGCCGACCGTGCCTGCCCTTCTCGATGATGGGATAACGACGATGGATCGCATTAATATTCGTCACATGATTATCATTGGCGCGATTATCATGGCGTTAATCTATATTTTTAACCGAGTAAGTGCGATGGAGCGGGATATTTACGTCGATAATCAGATTGATCTGAATATGATGTGGAATTTCGTGATTTATATGATTAAGGGCATGGTCTGCTCTATTTTTATCCCCATTGTGTTCTATCTTTTTCATTTTGCATTCTATTTCATACAAGATTCTCGCATTACGCTGGCTAAGATTGAGAAGTATTTTACGATCGTGCTCTACTACTGCGGACTGAGTATACTATGTGCGCTCGCATTTCCGTTGTTATTTATCTACTTATTGGTGAATGTATTGCAAAATCATCAGCTAGATTCGATCAGTTATCTCATCGTTGCCGTGGTGATCGCGCTCGTTCTTCTGGGCTTTTATCTGATCATTCGGGTGACTTCCACCAAGAGATATATCGGTAAAAGCTATGGATTGTACGTCGTGATGATGTTCTTGTTCATGATCGCCTTCTATATGTATCCATCGGCTAAAAGCGCATGGTTCCCATCCATAGCCGTCTCGAGTACGGAATTTTATTCGTCCAAAGATGATGCTGCGCTCGTGAAGTTCAAGGGCAATGCCGTGGGAGCGTACCTCGTGCCAGCACCTTATGCGGACAATGAGAAGGAGAAAGGAATCCGGCTTAAAGAAATATACGTAAATCCGGGGGTACGGCAGTTCTTAATCGACTTCACGGACCCGCGAATTACCGCAGACAGCTATGATATTGTGATCATTTATCAGAATGAAGGGTGGCTCCCACCGTTTACAAGTGCATCAAGTTCGGGCGAGAAGAAGATATCGAGACGGGTTGCGTACATTTTTGACGGAGGAATTGAGGATAAGGCCGATTATTTGAACCGATATATGACTTTGTTGAAAAGAGAAGGACCGGCTAAAGGGGTGACGCCGGAAGCCTTGGACAAGACGTTAGCGCATTTTGCTAAGGTATTTCAAGCGAATCGCTACGATTTCCGTAACAAAGAAGTTCAGACTCTGCTTGAACCGGTAAGAGCGCAGATCTCGCCTGATGTGCAGGATGTATTTAGTAAGATGATTACGGATAGTGTCTTCAATACGAATTAGCGGTGGACTGCAACCTTTCTGGCGAAGGGGCGTCTATAGGATGGTTGTTACATTAATTTCCAACCTATCATTTTATTCCTATTGGGGAGTGTTACGTGTGAGAGTAAATGGGAAGTGGAGAATTGCCGCGTTGGCTGTGTTGAGCGCTACGCTGCTGATGGGTAGTAGCGTGAGTTATGCAGCAGAGTCGAATGCGCCGGCAGGTACGGTCGTGGAGAATCGTCCGGACGTCGCGCCGAAAATTGAGAATCAATATGTTGGGTATATCGATGAGGAGAGGGGAACGGTTTATTACAATGTGAGTGGACATGATGGAGATAGCTACTGGAGTGCCGTCGTTGAACGCAAGCCGGATGGAAGCCTAAGTCGGTGGGGAGAAGGGTTTACTTGGGTAAGTAAAGGGACCCCAAAGGACGCGCCTAACGTCTGGATTCCGTACAATGTGGATATGGAATTCCAACCTTCTTATTATGACTGGACGGAGGACACGGTCCACGAGGGTCCGAACTTCATACTGTCACCGAATAGCAAGTGGGCTTTTATCGAGCAATCGTATTATCTCACTGTGGGTGACAAACGCTATGTTTATTGGATGCGTAATGTCGAAACAGGAGAGATTGTAGAGTGGAATGAGAGCTACGGAAATGCAAGAGCGGCTTGGACGGCAGACGATCGGATCATTTTGAAGCGCTACAGTGAGAAAGACCGTCAGAATGAGATTGTGACATACGATCCTGCATCTGGGAAGTGGGAGCGGATCTTGTTAGGGACATTATATGCCTATGATATCAAGAGCAACCTGATGGTTTATGTGAATAATGAACCGTCTCGACAAGAAATGGTATATGATCTTGGTACGAAAAAGTCACGTCCTCTTGTTGATGATACGGAGCGGAGCCGTCTATTTGCTTGGTCACCGCCAGGATATGAACAGCAACCGGAGCTCGATGCGAATTTGGACGTCTGGAAACTCCCGGTTCACCCTGTTGCGGTCGTAAGGGATACATTGCATACTGTTCATGTCGATGGCAAAGAGATTGCAGTCCCATATGTCTTCAACAGAGATGGAGCGCAATGGATTCCGATGCGTGAGCTGGCGCAGAAGCTGCATTGGCAAGTGAAGCTGGAGTCCGCTAAGGATCGTGCCGCAGTACCGAGATATCGCTACACGATCCAAGTCGGTTCACGGCAAATCGGACTTACCCCAGATAACAGTAGGATCATGAACGATCATGTCTTCATGACACAAGCACAATTGAAAACACTAGGGTATTCGGATATTACAATTACATCGAATCGTTAACGGATTTGGGTGATGAGGGCTGGGCAGGAGTTAACTGCTCAGCCTTATTTCTTTTTGTGCGTTGTATTCCGATAAGCCTCCACAATCGCTTCAGCCTGCCGCACGACGAGGTCATGCAGCTCCTGCGGGGCGACGACCACGGCGTCGGGCCCATAGCCTAGCAGGTAGGAAGCTGCGGATTCGATCGTATCGAATTGAATCCGTGCGGTGCTCCACTTCGGAACGTCATGCAGGGGCTCTTTGTGTAAGATGGTTGCGAATCGTGCATACTCAATCCGGGTTAGGATGACGTTATGTACCTGAATGACGGCCTCGTAGCGTGGCAGATTGGTTTTGAAACTTTGCACAGATGCATCCCAGTAAGCGGCAAGATTGAAGTCAGCGGGGCGCTCGAAGGATTGCTCCGTCTTGCTGGCATGCTTGATCCGGGAGATACGATACGTGCGAAACGTGCCTTCTATTGTAAGGGCAGCGACATACCATGCGTTTCCTTTGACGACGAGGCCTAACGGTTCAATCATCCGTTCGGTCACCTCAGACTGTGAGGATGACGGATAGTGAATGAGTAGCTGTTTTGCTTCCCACACGGCTTCTTGGACGACTGATAGCCAGGAAGAGCTGCTGCCCCCAGTGCTCCAGCCCGCGCCATCAATATGAATGCGTTCCCGGACGAATTCAGCATCCGCTTGGAGGGTTTTGGGCAAAGAAGCGAGCAGCTTGAGAAGGGCGGAATCATATTCTTTGTGCAGACCTAGTTCAGATAACGTCTCCGATGGATGAGCTAACAGCAGCGACATCATCTCGTCCGCATGCAATCCCGTAAGATTGGTGCGGTATCCTTCCATGAGCGCCCATCCGCCGCTTGAGCCGCGCTCTGCATAGACCGGAATCCCGGCCGTACTCAAGGCTTCCATATCCCGATGAATGGTCCGCTCAGAGACTTCGAGTCTTGCTGCGAGTTCGGATGTTGTCATTTTGCCATGGCTTTGAAGATATAACAGAATGGATAATAAGCGGTCGCCGCGCATGCTGAATACCTCCTTGGATCAAACTGAATTTCATATATGACAATTGATGTCATCATAGGGATGATACATTAGACACAGGTAACATGCAAATAGGAAAGGTGGATGACGATTCTTATGACAAATTCTATGCAGATCAAATCGCTGGCAGGAAAAATAGCTGTTGTGGCAGGAGGAACTCGCGGTGCAGGGCGGGCGATTGCTGTATCCTTGGGGGAAGCGGGAGCGACGGTCTATGTGACGGGGCGTAGTGTCCGCGGATCTCTATCGGATATCGGACGCAGTGAGACGATTGATGAGACAGCGGAGATGATTCAGGCAAGAGGCGGCACAGCCTTTCCAGTTCGTGTGGACCACACGGTGGAATCGGAAGTTGTTGCCCTATTCGAGCGTGTGAAGCAGGAGCAAGGACGTCTGGATATTCTCGTCAATGATATTTGGGGTGGCGAATCGCTGGTCGATTGGACGAAACCGTTCTGGGAGCATTCACTTGGGAAAGGTTTGCTCGTGCAGGAGCGAGCCGTACGAACGCACATGGTTACAAGCTACTATGCGGCGCAGCTCATGGTCGAGAATAAGCAAGGGTTGATTCTCGAGATTACGGACGGGGTTAGTTATGATTATCGCGGCAATCTGTACTATAGCTTGGCCAAGATATCGAACATTCACCTGGCGCAAGCGATGGCTGCGGACTTGCGTCCTCATGGCGTAACTTCATTATCGTTAACGCCAGGATTTCTGCGGTCGGAGGAGATGCTGGAGCACTTCGGTGTTACCGAAGCGAATTGGCAGGAAGGCGCGAAGAAGGACCCTAACTTCATCGCATCCGAGACACCATATTATATCGGCCGAGCTGTCGTTGCGCTGGTGAGCGATCCGTGCGTATTCGAGAAAACAGGCGGAACCTACAGCACATGGGGACTGTCAGAGGTGTACGACTTCACGGATCTTGATGGGACAAGACCGCATTGGGGACGGCATTATGCGGAGCATGTTGCGAAAGCATAATCATACCTCGGAATGGAGCTGCCTATCAGGGGTCCAAACCAAGATAGGCGGCTCTATTGATTAAGCACCTTCAATAAATGTATTTTCCCGTGACGGTGTCGGTGCGATGCTAGCTTGACGAGCTACCTTACATACAAGTCGCATGACCTTCCGATGAAGTGCAGGGAATAGGGTGAATACAATATCCATCGTCCGCCGCAGAGGCATCGGGCAAATGATGGGTTCATTTCGCTTCAGCCCCTTTAAGGCAATGCTTGCGAACTGCTCAGGGTGCATCAATTTTTGTTTTTGCATTTGGGCTGTGATTTTGGCTTTATCCATGTTAAGAGTCTCGCTCTTCTCGAAAATCGGAGTATCAACGAAGGAGGGGCATAGCGCGCTGACTTTGACACCGAATGTTTCGGCTTCATAATGAAGCGATGTCGTTAGTCCGACGACCGCATGCTTCGTGGTGGCGTAGGCAGCGGCTGTCGGTGAAGGACCGAGCCCGGTAGCTGAGGCCGTATTGGCAATATGCCCGAAGCCTTGCTGCTTCATAATCTGGTAGGCGATACGCGTTCCATGAATCACACCCCACAGATTCACATTCATGATCCGTTCCCAATGCTCGCGTGTCGTATCATATAACTCCCCGCACATGGAGATTCCCGCATTGTTGAACATATAGTCAAGTCGCCCGAACTCTTGATGAATACTTCGAATTACCGTTTCTACTTGATCGGCATCGGTCACATCGAGGTGGATGCCGCGTGCGCTGCCGCCTGCTTGTTCAATCGCATGGACGGTTTGATCCCGGCCTTGTCGATCGATATCGGCTATGATCACATAGATTTGTTCACGAGCTAACTCGATTCCAAGCGCTCGCCCAATTCCCGAGGCTCCGCCGGTGACAATGGCGATTTGATGCGATGTTGTCAATTTACCCACATCCTATTAGTCGTATTTGTTGTGATGAATTAGAACGTTTAGAACGATCGTTCTAATCCGAAGATAGGCAGCTCCTTATTTCTGTCGGATACCGCCGAGAAAAATCGTAACACACTGTTGGAACATGCCGTGAAGCTGCTCAACATCCATCGTGTAAATATGCTGGCATAAGGAGCCGAACCACGTGCCGAGCAGAAAGGTTGTCGCCTCAAGATTCTCAATCGCAAACTCATCCGAATCGATCCCAAGCTGCAGAATGGTCGCATAGGCTTGCATGGGTGTTGCGGCCAGTCCGTAGAGCTCCTGCACGGTCTCTGGTTGAACGTTAGAATTCGCTGCTAATTCTTGACCTACCTTGAGCAGCGGCGTATGGTAGTTGTTCAACACGAAGGTAGCCATCGCGTATAGCTTCTCGGTGGCTGTCTCATAATTCGGCGAGATGGCAGCCCATTTCTCGGCCCATACACGCATGCCGTCCTTCGCGAGATAGAGGAACAACTTTTCCTTGTTTTCGAAATGGTAGTAGACATGCCCTTTGCTGTAGCCCGTTTCTCTAGAGATATCGGAAATAGAGGTTCCTGCAAATCCTTTTTGTGCAAACAGCTGTGCTGCTTTCTCTGCGATCTCCCTGCGCGTAAGATCACTATCGTAATGTCGTTTCATCATCTGTCATCCTTATCTATGGAACGATCGTTCTATTTAAATCATAATCGATGGATTGCCGCGAGACAACAGATAATGGAAAATTTCACAAGCTATCCACATAAGTCTAAAAATAGACACGGACCTCCATTGGGACATGGAATACAACAAGAGGAGGCAGCTCGTCGCCAGCCGAGGGACACGTAATCCTTCCAGTCGACGGGCATGAGATTCAATCCATCGAGATAAGAGAAGATGATGTACAGAACAGAATTGGCTAACCTGTATATTTGCAGTAACTTGGGTCCTATAAGAAGCAAATCTAATATTATAGTGGATTCCTGCAGTAATTTGACATCATTTCGGCGCAAACAAGTCATATATGGCTGTCCATCCTGCTCAGATCCATGATAGACGAGGCTAAGGGGTATGATCTGCGTCCTACATTGTACGAAATCCAACATAGCAGCAGGGAACTAGCATCGTACGACGTGATACTGTCGCCCAAAAAAAGATGAAGCAAGAACAACTCTTGCTTCATCTTCCTAGACAATTTTAATTTATCCCGTGATTTCGGCTTTCTCCGCCTTCGTTAACCCTTTGAAGACCAACTCGTACGAGTGATCGATCAGCATCTTGATCTCCTCGTCCGTAAGATTGCCATCCAGGGTGACGGTATTCCAATGCTTCTTGTTCAGATGGTAGCCGGACTTGATCTCAGCATATTGTTCCCGAAGGGAGGCGGCACGAATCGGGTCGCATTTCAGGCTGATGTGAGGTGCTGGGTCGTCGGACGACATGAGTGCGAACATTTTATTCCCTACCTTGAGGACGCGCACTTCATTCCCGAAGGGAAAAGTCAGGCTAGTACCTGGTTTGCTTAAGCAGTATTCTAGATAATGGATCATGTGCGATTCATTCCCTTCTTGCAATCTATTTACTTAAAATATTGAATCCCCATCACTTCACGTACTTCCTCCATCGTATGGCGTGCGATACCACGAGCACGTTCGGTTCCATGCTGGAGCATCTCATCGATGAATGCAGGCATGGCTTCATAAGCAGCGCGGCGTTCGCGCATAGGCGCAAGCAGCCCTTGGAGGGTATTCGTGATGCGATGCTTGCACTCCGTACAGCCGATGGTGCCTTGTTCGCATGCAGCATGAATTTCGGCTGCTTCATCCGCTCGAAAAGCTTGATGGTAATGGTAGATCGGACAGCGTTCCGGATGCCCCGGGTCGTTCTTATGAATCTGTGCAGGATCGGTCACGGCTTTCCGCACTTTGAACGCAATCTCTTCGTTACTCGCGCTTAAGGCGATAGCATTCCCAAGACTTTTGCTCATCTTCGCATTGCCGTCGAGCCCGATGAGTCGAGGGAACTTGCTTAGCAAGGCCTGAGGCTCAGGGAACACGGGTCCATAGAGCTCGTTGAACCGCCGCACAATGTAACGTGAACTTTCTAAATGCGGAAGTTGATCCTCGCCGACGGGGATGATCGTTGCTTTGCAGAATGTAATATCGGCTGTCTGACTGATCGGATATCCTAGAAAGCCGTAATAGAGCTCATCGAATGAGCCACCTCTAGATTCCGCTTTGATCGTTGGATTGTGACACAGATGATTCACCTTCACGAACATCGAGAAGAATACGGTCAGTTCAGCAATTTCCGGAATCATGGACTGAATGAAAATATTCGCGTGCTCCGGATCGATGCCCACCGCTAAATAATCGAGTGCAACTTCGCGTACATGCTCCCGAATCATCTCGGGGCGGTCAAAATGAGTTGTTAGAGCTTGCACATCTGCTAACATGATGAATGTATCATATTGATGCTGCAGCTGTACACGGTTCTGTAAGCTTCCGGCGTAATGGCCAAGGTGAAGTCGGCCTGTCGTGCGATCTCCTGTTAATACGCGTTCTTGTGTCATATAAGCTCCTCCTTAAGAACACATCAGCACGCAGCTGGTGTCCTTTTTCATTGTGATAACATATGCAACGAACGAACCACGCCCACCACCAACCATCTTCCATGACCATCACCTCCTTCAACCTGTCAAATTGAACAAAAAAAGCCTTCGCCTATAGAAAGGACGAAAGCTTCGTGGTACCACCTTTATGAATCGTCACACGCCCAGGAAAGGGGAGGACAGATCCGCTCTAACGATACGGAATCGCTGATGCATTGCCGAACACCGGCACAGCTCATCGATATCGCTCCCTTGATAACGGCGGGAAACCCGGTACTCCCTACTCTCGTAGATACGGTTCGGGAGACAACTCCAAAGGCCATTCAAAGTACGCTGGACACCGGTTCACAGCTCCCACCGGCTCTCTGCAAGTCCACATTCGCGCTTTTACTTACCCTTTTTCAATGTCGTTCAGTAAGTTATTTCCATTTCCAGTATCATACGCGTTCGAATGACTATACGTCAAGCGCAGATTCGCGAATGCGTACTTGATCCGCTTGCTTCAACTTGAACATGAATCCTAGCGCAGCGAACACGATGAAGATACCGCCAAGCAGCCAGAAGAGCGATGAAATGGAAATATGCTGCATGCCGATCCCAGCCAAGTTCGGTGCAAGAATGCTGCCAATGCTGAAGATGAAGCTGGCAACGACGTTGGCCGAAGGCAGATAAGCCTTGGGCAGAATATCTGCGGCAAAAGCGAGTCCCAGCGAGAAGAAGGAGCCCAGCATGCCGCCAGCGATCATGAACAGGATCAGAATGGCTGTCGGATTAGCACCGTAGAGCGGAATGAGCAGGAACGCAATCCCGCCGAGGAATCCTGCGCCCATGAGCACTTTTTTTCGTCCAATCCGGTCACTTAGCACGCCAAGCGGTAATTGCAGAATAAGCCCTCCGATGCCGAAGAACGGCAGAAGGAAGGAGATCCAGTTCTGTTCCAGTCCAATCCGAAGCGCATAAATCGGGAAGCTGCTGTTCATCGATGCTTCGGTGTAGCCATATAGGAATGCTGGTAAGAGTGCGAACCATGCCCATTGGAAAGACCGTGTATAGCGGCGTTCCAGCACAGGTGCATCTTTTTTTGTCCCCATGACCTGATAGTCAGGCAGAATGAACATAATAAGGAGCAGCACAATGGTACATAGCACGCCGATCGCTGCGAAAGGCACCCAATCGCCGAACACAAGCAAATTCATGCCGAGCGGCCCAATGCTGAACCCGATCCCGTAACTCATGCCATAGAAGGAAAGGTTGCGTCCCCGATTCTGTTCATTACTCGATGTAAGTACCCAGAGTTGGGATGCGTAATGCAGCGCACTGTCGCCGACACCGACTAAGAAGCGCAGCGCGAACCAGATCCAAATGCTCTTAAACATCGGAAACAGTGCTAGAGCAATGATGACGAGCATCAATGAGAGTGAAATGAGTTTTTTGAACCCGAAATAGGCTAATAATTTCTCCACGAAAAAGAGAGTTGAGAAGATACCGATATAGAGCATCGCCGCATTCAATCCGTTCAAGTCGGATGAGACGCCCATATGCTCGAGCAGAACCGTTAGCAGCGGCAGCAGCAGTCCCTGACTCGCGCCCGTCACAATAATAACCGTAATCATAATGAAATAATGCAATCTCGAGGTTTGCATTGATGTGGAATCATTGTTCATGATGTATCCTCCTCTAGATGTAAACAGCACAACCGTTCTATTATAGTGAAATTGATGGAAAATCTCAACCGCGAGTGAAAGGTACAAAATAGAAATCCCACCAGCGCGCCGCAGAATGCTAAGCACGAGGGTGGGATAAAGTCATCTGAAAATATGTAGTTGATCGATGAAATCAGAAAAACAATTTAATGACGACGAGGAAAATAATATAGCCGGCAATGGATCCCCCGATATAGGTTAGTCCAGCACGCTTCCTTTCCTGAAAGAGCCGCAATACCCCAAGGCTAAGCAGTGGGCAAATTACCATCAAGAAGACGGCAATCGTAATGAATAGCGATGCATCAATTTGACTAATATCAACAATGGTCACTAGAATAACCCCCGTAAATGAATTCGATAACGAGATTGTGTGACGAGTATCACAATAGTATTATATAGAATGCTGCTGACATTTACCTTAATAATCCTTTTCCAAATGGGGCGAAATTAAGAATTTTCCGAATCCACGGGAATCGATATGATATAATAATCGATAGATTATATGAATCTATTTCCTTTAGAGAGCAGGAGGAGAAGTTGTGAGTTATTTGGTTGGGATTGATGTTGGAGGAACGAACATTGTGTGCGGTCTGGTCGATATGGAATACAACTTGTTGCAAACGCTTAAGCGGCCGACCGAACGGCATCTTGGCAGCGACCACGTGCTGAACAAAATGGTATCGATGATCGACGAATTGCTAAATAATGCGAAAGTGGATCGCAGCGAATTGAAGGCAGTTGGCGCGGGGATCCCTGGATTTATTGATCCGAAGAGAGGGTATGTCACGTTCAACTCGAATTTGCAGTGGAGAGACCTTCCATTCGCAGATTTATTGAGTGAGAAAATTGGCGTACCTGTATTTATAGATAATGATGTGCGGATGTACATTTTTGGTGAAGCGATGAAAGGTGCCGGTAAAGGTGCGAATGTCGTACATGGCGTTACGATTGGAACGGGCCTTGCGGCAGCGACTGTATCGAACGGTGAGCTGTTCTATGGAAGCGGGTATATGGCAGGAGAGCTTGGACACGTCACGATTGATGGCGAGAAGACGCCATGCGGTTGTGGACTAACGGGATGCTTGGAGACGGTTGTGTCGGCTACAGGGATTGCGCGTCAAGCAACGGAAGCGCTAGCTGCGGGACGTGAGAGCTCGCTACGTGAAGTCTATGAGAAGGGTGAATTGACAGCAGCGGAAGTGTCGAAGGCCTACGATGCTGGTGATGCATTAGCCATTGAAATTATGAACTATACCGGTAAGGTGCTCGGAAAAGGCCTTGCTTATTCTATCAGCTTGTTCAGCCCTGATGTCGTTGTGATTGGCGGGGGCGGCGCGATGGCAGGAGAACGTCTGCTCAAGCCTATGCGCGAAGAATTGCAACGTTCAGTCTACAAAGGGTATCTGGAGCGCCTCAGTATTCGTGTCGGAGAGCTTATCGATAACGGCGGCGTTATTGGAAGTGCTGCATTCGCGAATAGCAGCGTGTCCAAACAAGCATAGTCGAATTCCAATGATGATTGCCATTATTTTGTTCATTATCGCAGGACTCGCTGAGATTGGCGGCGGCTACCTGGTCTGGTTATGGCTGCGTGAGGCCAAACCGATGTGGTATGGCCTCCTTGGGTCGGCGATTCTGATCGCCTACGGCGTGATACCGACCCTGCAGAAATTCCCTTCCTTTGGTCGGGTTTATGCTGCGTACGGTGGGGTGTTCATTATTCTTGCTGTCTTATGGGGATGGCTCGTAGATCGGAAGACGCCAGACGTATATGACTGGATTGGCGCAGGCATTTGTATCATCGGCGTGTCCATTATGTTATGGGCCCCGCGATCTTAGATTTGGATGAGAAAGGACGAGTAGAATTGGATCTGACGACGCAATTATTACAGCATCGCATCGTCGCGATTTTCCGCGGCATTGCAGACCATCAGGCGGATGCAGCCGCACAGGCGCTTGTCGATGGCGGCGTTGCTTTTATGGAAGTAACCATGAATACGGCTGGAGCGCTGCCGATTATTGCGAGATGGCGCGAGTCATTCGATGGAAAAGCTTATATTGGAGCCGGTACCGTCTTAAATGTAGCGATGGCGAAGGAAGCCATTGCTGCAGGCGCACAGTTCTTGATCTCACCGAATCTAGATGAGCAGGTGATCGCCTACGGCGCTGAGCGTGGCGTGGATGTCTGGCCCGGCGTCATGACCCCGACCGAGATCGTTCGTGCATGGAACGCTGGGGCGAAGCTGGTGAAGTTGTTCCCGATGGCTTCGCTCGGACTGTCTTATCTGCATGAGATTCGTGCACCGCTCGACCATATTCCGATCATGGCAACAGGCGGCGTCGATCTGAGCAACATTGCAGAGACATTCGCGGCCGGCGCTGCTGCAGTTGGTCTCGGTACGAAGCTGGTTCGACCGGATCTGATCGCAAGCGGAGATTTCGAGCAGATGACGGTGAATGCGCGGGCGTATGTGAATGCGGCTGTGACGACACATTGAATAGACAGGCCGTGTGGAGACTTCCATGTCCGTGGGGATATGGAAGTCTTTTTTGGGATGGTTGCGTGGCAAAGCACGCTCCGCTCGCCGAAATAACTGCAAATGTGCAGTTGTTTCGCTCGCATTGGCACATCCCACGGTCAAGTCCATATGTGTGTGTAAATTCCTCCATGAGATTGTCTAGATGAATTTCAAAAGTTAAGCAGCAGATTTAA